>DATFRW010000308.1:0-3785 GCA_035262945.1 Solirubrobacteraceae bacterium | reverse complement strand
CTACGAGCAGCGCGAGGCGCTCGAGCTGGCCTTCGTGGCCGCGCTGCAGCACCTGCCCGCGAAGCCGCGAGCGGTCCTGATCCTGCGCGAGGTGCTCGGGTTCTCCGCGAAGGAGGTTGCTGACGCGGTCGACACCACCGTCGCCTCGGTCAACAGCGCGCTGCAGCGGGCGCGCAAGTCCGTCGACGAGAAGCTGCCCGACCAGTCGCAGCAGGCGACCCTGCGCGAGCTCGGCGACGACGAGCTCACCGCGCTCGTCGAGGACTACGTCGGCGCGTGGGAGCGCGGCGACGTCGACACCGTCGTCTCGATGCTCACCGAGGACGCGTGCTTCGCGATGCCGCCGCTGGCATCGTGGTTCCACGGCCAGGAGGGGATCCGGACGTTCCTCGTCGGCTGGCCGATGTCCGGCGCGTGGCGGTGGCGCGGCATCCCCACGCACGCCAACGGGCAGCCGGCGCTCGCGTTCTACGCGTGGGACGACGACGAGGGCGCCTACCTGCCCTTCGCGCTCAACGTCCTCACCTTCCGCGGCGACAAGATCAGCGACGTCACCGCGTTCGTCGCGCGTGCGATCGAGGCCACCGAACCCGAGGCCTACCACCGCTGGGTCGACGAGCCGACGGACCCGGACCGCCTGTGGGCGGCGTTCGAGCACTTCGGGATGCCGGCGCGCCTCGACCGATGACTCCGCCGCCTTCGGCGAGTCATCACTGGCATGACGAATCACGCTGTTGGAACGCGCGACGAGTGGCTCGCCGCGCGCGTCGCGCTGCTCGAGCGCGAGAAGGAGCTCACGCGGCTCAGCGACCGGCTCGCACACGACCGCCGGGCGCTGCCGTGGGTGCGCGTCGGCGAGGAGTACGTCTTCGACACCGACGCCGGCCCGCGGACGCTGGCTGAGCTCTTCGATGGCCGCTCGCAGCTGCTCGCGTATCACCTCATGTACGGCCCCGACGACGATGTCGCTTGCATCGGCTGCACGTGGACCGGCGACAACTTCGCGGCCGCGGTCCCGTACCTCGAGACCCACGACGTCACGTTCGTCGCGGTGTCGCGCGCGCCGCTCGACACGCTCGCCGCCTACAAGCGGCGGATGGGCTGGACGTTCCCGTGGGTCTCCGCGGGCCGCAACAACTTCAACCTCGACTTCGCGGTGTTCACCGACGAAGGGCGGCGCACCGGCAAGGGCTTCAACTTCGGGAACCCCGCCTACGCGGACGTCGACATGCGCGACGAGGAGCTGCACGGCCTGAGCGCGTTCGCGCTCGAGGACGGCGTCGTCTACCACACGTACTCGTGCTACGACCGCGGCACCGACGGGCTCAACGGCACGTGGCAGCTGCTGGACCGCACGCCGCGCGGTCGCGGCGGCGTCCCCGGCTGGCCGCCGCGCCGCTACGAGCTCGAGGGAGCGACGATCTCGACCACGCCGCCCTCCGCGGCCGCGAACGTGTAGCCGCGCCCGGAGTCGGCGTCGGTCTCGGCGATCGATAGCTGGGGGAGCGCGACCGGCTCACCGTCGGTGATGACCGCCTCGGCGGCGGGCAGGCCGCCGTCCTCGGGCGGCTCGAACTGGTCGAAGTGCGGCCGCCTGCCGTCGCGCAGGTCGCGCAGGTAATGCGCGAAGCCGGTGTCGGGCGCGTGCATGTTCAGCCACGTGGCGTCGGCGGTCGACGCGTTGAGGTACGTGTGCGCGACGTTCGGCGGCACCGCGACGATGCCGCCGGGCCCGACGCGGCGCGTCTCTGCGTCCGGACCCACGACGAACGTCAGCTCGCCCTCGAGCACGTAGAACGCGTCGACGTGCTCGCGGTGGACGTGCGGGTCCGGGCCGGGCTCGCCGGCGCCGTAGCGCGTCCACGTCACCGTGACCTCGGGCGCCTCGACGAGCACGAAGATCTCGCGGTGCTCGCTCGCCGTGATCGTCTCGGCGTCCTCGAGGCGCAGCGGGGTCACTTCGGCGGCAGCGTGTTGACGTAGGACAGGCTGCGCTTGACCCACGGCTGGAGCTGGCGCTTCGTCTTGATCCCCTCGGGCGCGACGCGGATCCAGCCCTCCATCGTGCGGCCGCCCATCTCCATGAGCGACACGTGCGGCTTGGCCAGCGCGGCGTCGGTCTGCGCGGGATCGATGCGGGCCAGCAGCCCGCCGCGGCCCGATGCGCTGACCGTCATGTTCCCGTACTGCAGGAACGCCAGCCCGCCGAACATCTTCTTCTCGGTGATCCCGTCCTCGTCGGCGAGGAGCTCGCGGAGCCGGTTGGCGAGGTGCTCGTCGTAGGCCATCGGCGCGGCCGGAGCGTAGCGCGCCCTTGCTCTACGGGGTCGTCGGCGTCACACTCGGGGCTCCGCACACAGGGGGGTCCCATGCGTACTCATCGTCGTAGGAGCTGGCCGGCATTCGTGCCCGTCGTGATCTTGGCGGTCCTCGGGCTCTTCGTCCTGCACGGTGTCGCCGCGGGCGTCGTGCTCTTCGTCGCGCTGCTCGCCTTCATCGGCGCGTGCGTCTACGCGCTCGCGGGCGAGAAGGTCAACGACGGGGTCGGCGGGATCGGGGGTCCGTTCGCTTCGTAGGCCTCACGAGTCGAACGTCGGGCCGTAGCAGGGAACGTCGAGCTCCTCGCACGTCCTCGCGACCTCGTCGCGCACGGCGGCGTTGCTCACCACGAACACCGCCTCGTATCGCGGCGCAAGCTCCGCGACGTACCCGGCGACGTCGGGCCGGCCGTTCGCGGTGTCGATGAGCGTCAGGGCGCCGCCGTGCGCCGCTCGGGCAACGAGGTCCTCGCCCACCGAGGCGCGATGGTCGCGCGCGATCCACAGGCATCGCATCTGGACGGAGGGGCGGTCGAGCAGGTACGGGAGCACGGGGCCGATGCCGGCCCCGGTCGCCACGACGAGCACGCGGCGATAGGCCTGGGCATGGTGCATGAAGCCGTGGCCGCGCAGGCGGCGGACGTAGAGGTGGCGCGGCGCCCGCCCGCACTCGGCGTCGTGGGCAAGCCGCTCGGTCCAGTCGCCCGCCCGGCGGATGACGAGGCAGTAGCGCCCGTCGCCCTCGGCGCCGGTCGTCGCGACGGCGAACGAATGCCACTCCCGGCCCTCGCGGCTGACGCGCGCGAACTGCCCGGGCTTCCAGCGCCCCGGGAGCGCGACGACGACGACCTGCCCGGTCACGCCGAGCGTCTCGACGGGCAGCCGCCGCACGCCGAGCCACGGGTGGACGACGAGCGCGATCAGGACGACGAACAGGACGGTGGCGACGGTCCCGTGCACGAGCACCGTGAGGATCGCCAGGGCGCTCCAGCCGCCGTACCGGTGGATGGCCTCGAACCGGTTGTGGCGCACACCGCGGACGGCGTCGCGCGCCGTCCACGCCATCGCCACGAGGATCGCCACGACCGCTGCGCCGGCAGCGCGCCTGAGGTCGCCCGTGCCCGCGGTCGCGACCGCGACGGCGAACCATGCCGTCCCGGCCATCGCCATGGCGCGGTGCAGCTGACCGAGGTGGTCGATCAGCAGGTGCAGTCGATAGGACCGGACGGACCGTCCCACGAGAAACGCTCCGCGCACGATCGCGTCGTGCCGAGCGGCCACCGCGATGCACAGCGCCACGAGAGACGCCTCGGTGGCGTGCTCGACGACCCCGCCCTGGCGCGTTGCCACTGCCGCGATCAGCGCGTTGAGCGCGAGCGCCGTGCCGAACCACACCGTGCGCGCCCCCAGGCGCGGGTTGCGCGGCGTCGTGCGGCTCGGGCAGCCGACGAGCGGCCGCGCGAGCGT
>DATFRW010000307.1:0-2647 GCA_035262945.1 Solirubrobacteraceae bacterium | reverse complement strand
CGAGGGCCGCGGCAAGGCGCAGGCGGACACGCTGCGCGCGATGCGCACCGAGACCGTCGCGCACATGCAGGACGGCACGACTCGCCCGGCCTCCGAGCTGCATCGCGGCGACGTCGTCGTCGTCGAGGCCGGCGAGGTGATACCCGGCGACGGCACCGTCATCGAGGGCATCGCCTCGGTCGACGAGTCCGCGATCACGGGCGAGTCGGCACCGGTCATCCGCGAGTCCGGCGGCGACCGCAGCGCCGTCACGGGCGGTACGCGCGTGCTCTCCGACCGCATCGTCGTCGAGGTCACGCAGGAGCCGGGGCAGTCCTTCCTCGACCGCATGATCAACCTTGTCGAGGGCGCCGAGCGGCGCAAGACCCCGAATGAGATCGCGCTGAACATCCTGCTGGCGGCCCTGACGCTGATCTTCGTGATCGTCGTCGTCTCGCTGAAGCCGTTCGCCGAGTTCGCCAGGACCGATATCTCGGTCACGACGCTCGTCGCGCTGCTGGTCGCCCTCATCCCGACGACCATTGGCGCGCTGCTGAGCGCCATCGGCATCGCAGGGATGGACCGCCTCGTGCGGCGCAACGTCCTGGCGCTCTCGGGCCGCGCGGTGGAGGCGTCCGGCGATGTCGACGTGCTGCTGCTCGACAAGACCGGCACGATCACGCTCGGCAACCGCCAGGCGTCCGAGTTCGTCCCGATGCCCGGCGTCACCGAGCGCGATCTGGCAGAGGCCGCGCAGCTGTCCTCGCTGGCTGACGAGACGCCGGAGGGCCGCTCGATCGTCGTGCTCGCCAAGCAGTACGGCCTGCGCGAGCACGACATGGCGCCGACGCACGCGCAGTTCGTCCCCTTCACCGCCCAGACGCGCATGAGCGGCGTCGACATGAACGGCACGCTCCTGCGCAAGGGCGCCGCCGACGCCATCGCGAGCTGGGTGCGCGGCGAGGGCGGCACGCCCCCGCAGGAGCTTGACGGCGAGGTCGACCGGATCGCGCGCGAGGGCGGCACGCCGTTGGCCGTTGCGCGCAACTCGCAGGTGCTCGGCGTCATCTACCTCAAGGACACGGTCAAGGAGGGGATGGCCGCCCGGTTCGACCGCCTTCGCGCGATGGGCATCCGCACCGTGATGGTCACCGGGGACAACAAGCTCACCGCAGCCAAGATCGCCGGCGAGGCCGGCGTCGACGACTTCCTCGCCGAAGCTACGCCCGAGCGCAAGATGGAGCTGATCCGCCACGAGCAGTCCGAGGGCCGCCTGGTCGCCATGACCGGCGACGGCACCAACGATGCGCCCGCGCTCGCGCAGGCCGACGTCGGCGTGGCGATGAACACCGGGACCCAGGCCGCCCGCGAGGCGGGCAACATGGTCGACCTCGACTCCAACCCGACGAAGCTCATCGAGATCGTCGAGGTCGGCAAGCAGCTGCTCATCACGCGCGGCGCGCTGACGACGTTCTCGATCGCCAACGACGTGGCGAAGTACTTCGCGATCCTCCCGGCGATCTTCGCCTTCACCTATGCCGAGAACGGCAGGGGCCGCGGCCCGCTCGACGCCCTGAACATCATGAACCTGGGCACCCCGAGCTCGGCGATCATCTCGGCGATCATCTTCAACGCCCTCATCATCCCGCTGCTGGTCCCGCTGGCCCTACGCGGCGTGCAGTACCGGCCGGTCGGCGCCACCGCGCTGCTCCGGCGCAACTTGCTCATCTACGGCCTCGGCGGGCTCATCGCGCCGTTCATCGGCATCAAGCTCATCGACCTCGTCGTCCACAACCTGCTGGGGGCGTGAGCGATGGCCTACGTCCACCCTTCGACCTCATCGATCCATCTCGGCCTGCGCGCGCGGCTGCGGGCCACGCGCGAGGCGCGCATGGCCTCGCCGCACGCACGCGGGCGCCTGGCCGAGCAGCTCGAACGCGCGATCGCTCGTGCCACGGAGCCCCGTCGGCGCTTCACGGCGGCGATCCCAGTGGCAGGCGAGGCGGCCGGCGAGGCGCGCGGCCCCCTGCTCGACCTGGCCGAGCGCCTGCGCCGGCCGCGGCCGGTGGACCCGGAGGGCGTGCGTCTTGCCCGCCGGCTGCTGGTCGACGGCACTGGTCCGCTGTACGTCCACGGCGCCCACGGCGAGCTGCGCGCCGCCGCGCTGCGCGCGCTGGGAGCCCTCGATGGCCATGGTGCCCGCCGCTGAGCAGCGCACCGCGAGCGCTGGTGAGCGTCGCGATGAGCGGCGCGGCCACTACACGATCTACCTCGGCATGGCCGCGGGGGTCGGCAAGACCTATCGCATGCTGCAGGAGGGCCACACCCAGCTCGAGAACGGCCGCGACGTGGTGATCGGGCTGCTCGAGACGCACGGCCGCAAGGACACCGAACTGCTCGCGGAGGGACTGCCCGCCGTGCCGCAGCGCCGGGTCGAGTACCGCAGCACAGTGATGTGGGACATGGACCTGCCGGCGGTGCTGCGCCGCGCGCCCGACGTGGCGCTCGTCGACGAGCTCGCCCACACCAACGCGCCGGGCCTGGAGCACCACAAGCGCTACGAGGACATCGAGGACCTGCTCGACGCGGGGATCGACGTCCTCTCGACGCTCAACGTGCAGCACCTCGAGTCGCTCAACGACCAGGTCGCCGAGCTCAGCGGCGTGCG
>DATFRW010000306.1:0-20446 GCA_035262945.1 Solirubrobacteraceae bacterium | reverse complement strand
CATGGCCAGCCTGCTCGACCTCACCACGCAGGGCGACGTCGCGACGATCACCGACGAGCGCAAGCTCAAGCAGATCACGCTCATGACGCCCCGGCAGCTCTACGAGCTCTGGGAGCGCCAGCAATGGATCTCGCACGAGATCGACCTCGCCCAGGACCGCCGCGACTGGGAGGCGATGTCCGACGAGCAGCGCGACGAGGCCTCGTGGGGCCTCGCGAACTTCTTCGTCGGCGAGGAGCGCGTGACCACCCAATTCGGCGGTCTCGTCGGCGCCTACGAAGACCAGCACGAGGAGGCGTTCCTCTGCACCCAGCAGGTCGACGAGGCGCGCCACGCCCAGCACTTCAACCGCCTCTTCGAGCAGGTGCTCCAGTACGACGGCAGCTTCGAGGACCGTCTCGCGCGCTGCCGCGAGCAGCTCAACGAGCACTACGTCACGCTCTTCGACGAGCACCTCGTCGAGTCCAACCGCGCGCTGCTCGACAACCCGGGCGACATCGAGGCCAAGATCGACTTCGTGGTGACCTACCACATGGTCCTCGAGGGCACGCTCGCGTTGACCGGCCAGGAGTTCCAGATGGGCTGGATGGAGCGCGAGGACATCCTGCCCGGCCACCGGCTCGGCTTCGGCAAGATCGCGCAGGACGAGCACCGCCACGTCGCGTACGGGACCTGGTTCCTGCAGTCCAAGGCGGGCGACCCCGCGCACGCGCGCCGCATCCAGGACCGGCTCATGGCGCTGCTGCCGTCGGCCGCCGGCGTCCTCGTCCCGCCCGGCTACCAGCTCGGCGACGAGTACGAGTTCATGGGCTACTCGAGCCGGGAGATGAACGAGTACGCGTTCACCGCGCTCTCGCGGCGGCTGAAGGTCATCGGCGTCGGCTTGCCGGCCGTGGCCGCCTAGCGGCAGACGTTTTGGTTAAGCAGGCCGTACGTGTTATGTGCGGTTAACCACAATTGCGCTCGCGCGCGTTGCCCGGTACCTTGGCCGCCAATGACCCGCGCGATCGACATGCAGACGCACCTCCGCGTCCCCGCCGCTCGCAGCGGGTCCGCGACCTAGCGCGTCTTGCGCTCGGCCGCGGGCACATCGCCCGGGGCCGAGCAGCCTCCTCAAGGCAGCACAGCTCCCGGGCGGACTCCGTCCAACAACCCGAAGGGAGCACCGTGTACAGCCAGTTCCACCAGGAGTTCGCGAAGGCCAATCCGCCGATCCTCGGCCCGCGCGGTCGCGCCGAACGGCGCCCCGGGCGGGGGCAGCCGCCCCCGAGACGGCTGCGCGGAGGCGCGGCCTACGTCCTGGCCTCCGCGGCTCAGCGGCTGGACGGTGAGCGCGCTCGTCGCGCGCTTGCGTAGTCAGCTTGTAGGTGCTGTACCGTGCGGCCCGCCGGGGATTTCCCGGCGGGCCGCATCGCTTTTCCATGCACCTCTCCAAGCTCGAAGACCTCGAGCCGTTCACCACCCTCGACGGCTCGACCATCCGCGAGATCGCGGGACCGGCGTGGACGCCGGCCCGCAACCAATCGCTCGCCGAGGCGACGGTTCCGGTGGGCGGGCGGACGATCGCCCACTACCACCGCACCGCCGAGGAGCTCTACTTCTTCACCGCCGGGCGCGGGCGCATGACGCTCGGCGACGTGGCGCGCGACGTCGTCGCCGGCGACTGCGTCGTCATCCCGCCCGGCCAGGTCCACGCGCTCGTGAACACCGGCGACGAGCCGCTCGTCCTGCTGTGCTGCTGCGCCCCCGCGTACTCGCACGAGGACACCGTCCTGCTCGACGATCAGGCTCCAGGCGGGTAACAGCCACCCGAGCCATGCCGATCCGCCTCGCCGCGCCCCTCATCGCGCTGTTCGCCGCCCTCGCCTTGGCGGCGCCCGCCGGCGCGCTGACCATCGGCATCGCCGACCAGAAGCCGGACATGTTCACCGATCCGCGCTTTCTCGCCGACGGCTTCCAGTACGCCCGGCGGGCGGTGCCGTGGGACGTGCTGACCAGCCCCACGCAGACCGCTGAGCTCGACGCGTGGCTGGCCGGGGCGCAGGCGGCCCACGTCAACCCGCTGCTCTCGTTCACGCACTCGAGCACGAACCGTCGTCAGCTGCCGACGCCCGAGCGCCTGCTCTACGAGTTCCGCCGCCTCCGCGCCCGCTACCCGTGGGTCACCGATTGGGCGACCTGGAACGAGGCCAACCACTGTGGGGAGCCGACGTGCCACCGCCCGAAGCTCGTCGCGGCCTACTGGAACAAGCTGCGCCGCGAGTGCCCGGACTGCCACATGCTCGCGGCCGAGGTCCTCGACATGCCGAACATGACGCGGTGGGTGAAGGCGTTTCGCCGCGACGCGAAGGTGGCGCCGCGCTACTGGGGGCTGCACAACTACGTCGACGCGAACCGCCTGCGCATCACCGGCACCAGGCGGCTGCTCAAGGCGACGGGGCACGCGCTCATCTGGTTCACCGAGACGGGAGGCATCGTCTCGCGCGTCAACCGGCGCAAGATCACCTTCCCCGAGTCCGCAACGCACGCGGCCAAGGCGACCCGCTTCCTCTTCGACCGCCTCGTCAAGCTCAGTCGGCGGATCACGCGCGTCTACATCTACCACTGGAACAGCTACCCCGGCCCGAGCACGTGGGACTCGGCGCTGATCGGGCCCAGCGGCAAGCCGCGCCCGGCCTACTTGGTGCTCCAGCGGGTGATGTCGCAGCGAGCGGCGCGCAAGCTCGGCGCGTCCTAGATCGCCGGTGCGCATCGCGATCATCTCCGACACGCATCTGCCGCGCGGCGACCGCGCGCTGCCGCCGGCGTGCGTCGAGCGCCTCCGTGCCGCCGACCTGATCATCCACGCGGGCGACTTCGTCGCGGCGTCCGTGCTCGACGACCTACACGCGCTCGGCCCGCCGGTCGAGGCGGTGCACGGCAACATCGACGATGCGGGCTTGCGGCAGCGTCTGCCGTCGGCGCGCCTCGTCCGTGCGGGCCGGGCGCGGATCGCGGTCACGCACGACGGCGGGCCCGCCGACGGCCGCCTGCAGCGCCTGCGCCGGCGCTTCACCGAGGCGGACGCCGTCGTCTTCGGCCACTCGCACATCCCGCTGCACGAGCGCGACCCCGCCACCGGCTTTCAGATCTTCAACCCGGGCAGCCCGACCGATCGCCGCCGCTCGCCGACCCACACGATGGGTCTCGCGGAGGTCGGCGAAGATGGGGCGGTGACCTTCGAACTGATCGATCTCGGGTGACGAGCGTCGCCGAGCGCGTCCAGACGTCGATCCGCGCGGTCAACGCGGCCGCGCGCGACCCGATTCCCTCGGGGCCCTTCGTCCTGTACCGCAACCGCTCCTCCGACCACCCGTACCTCAATTACGCCGTGCCGCGGCCCGGCGCCCGCGACTGGACGGGCATCGACGGATTGCGCACCACGTTCGCCCAGCACGGGCTGCAGCCGCGGCTCGAGTTCGTCGGCGAGTGTGCGCCCGGCCTGGAGGAAGCGCTCGCCGCGGCCGGCTTCGGCCTCCAGGGCCACTACCCCGTCATGACGCTCGAGATCCACGAGCTGCGTGAGGTTCCCGCGCCCGACGGCGTCGTCATCCGTCGCGCGGTCGGGCCCGCCGACGCCCGCGCGTTGCTGCAGACGGCGGCGGAGGCCTTCGGCGACGACCCGCCGACCGACGCCGAGATCGCCGCGTACGGCGGGCGCGGCCTGCTCGCGCGCGCCGAGGGCGCGCCGGTCGGCGCCGCATCGCGCAGCGACGTCGCGGAGGGCGTCGCCGAGCTGGGCGGCATCGGCGTGCGCGAGCCCTTCCGCCGGCGCGGAATCGCGGCCGCCCTCACCGCCGCCGCCGCGGCCGAGGCGTTCGCCGCCGGCGCCGAGCTGTGCTTCCTGACTCCGGGCGATGACGGCGCCGAGCGCGTCTACGAGCGCGCCGGTTTCCGCCGGGCGGGCACGACGATGGTTCACATGGTCGGCTGAAGCGTCGCCAGAGCCCTCGCGCTCTGCGATGATGCGTCGATCATGACCGAGGTCACTCCGCTCCAAGGAGAGCTCCAAACACAGATCATGGCCGCGATCTGGCGGCTCGACGAGGGCACCGTCGAGCAGGTTCGCCAGGCGCTGCCCGTCCACCACCAGGGCGCGTACAACACCGTCCAGACCGTGCTCAACCGCCTGGCCGAGCGGGGCTTGCTGAGCCGCCGCCGCGAGGGCCACGTCATCGTCTACGCCCCGCAGCTCACCGAGGCCGAGTACCTCTCGCGCTCGATGGAGCACACGCTGCGCGGTGCGACGACGCAGGCGCGCCAGGTCGCGCTCGCGCAGCTCATCGGGACGCTGCCGCGCGATGAGGCGCAAGAGCTGGGCCGCCTGGCCGACGAGGTCTCCGCGGAGCGCATGCGATGACCGTAGCGGCGCTCGTCGCCGCTGCACTCGCGGGGATCGTCCTTCCGCACCTGCTGCGTCTGGAGAGGGCCGATCCCGCTGCCGCCTGCGTGCTGTGGGGCACGGCGCTCGGGCTACGCGCGCTACTCGTGGTGGGCACCGTCGCCGCTGCCCTCGTTCTGCTGCATCCAGCGCACCTGCTGCGCGCGTTCGCCGAATGGCCGTGCGCGCCGCACCACCAGGTCGCGGGGCACGCGCTCGCGGCCGCGGGTGGGCTGGCGCTGACGATCTCGCTGCTGTGGGCGGTGGCGCGGGTGATCCAGGCCGCGCTCGCGGTGCGGCGCCTCGTGCGCGCGCCGCTCGGCCACGGGCCCGGCGGGAGCGTCATCGTCGGCGGCGACGACGTCATGCTCGCCGCCGCCGGCCTGACCCGGCCGACGCTCGTCGTCTCCGCGGGCGCCCTCGCGCGCCTCGACGACGCGGAGCTCAGGGCCGCCATGGCGCACGAGCTCGCCCACATCCGCCGCCGCCACCGCTACGTGCTGCTCTATGCCGAGGTGTGCCGCGTGCTCGGGCGGCTGCCCGGCACGGCGCGCGCGCTGCGGGAGCTGCGCTTCCACATCGAGCGCGACGCCGACCGCAGCGCGGTCCGCGAGCGCGCCGACCGGCTGGCGCTCGCCTCGGCCATCTGCAAGGCGGCCACCGGCGCGACGACGCGGCCCGGCATCGCCGCGCTCGGGGGCGACGGGACCGCCGCGCGCGTGCGCGAGCTGCTGCAGGACACGGTGCCGACGGCCGGCGCGCGCGGGCTGCGGGCGCTCGCGACCGCCACGATCGCGATCGCGGTCGGCGCGGCGCTGACGATGCCCGCCGCGGTGAGCGGGCTCGGGGACCCGATCACCATGTGCGGCGGCGGCTAACCCGCCGCTGTCCAGCCGGAGAAGCGCTCCGCCGCGATTGCGATCACGGCGCCGGCGGGCGGCGCGGCCGCGTACTGCGCGTACTTCGCCGCCAGCGCGGCGATCGCCTCGTCGCGTTCGGGACCGCGCTCGAGGACCGCGGCAGTGCCGTCGACCCGCACCCACCACAGCGCGCCCCAATCCTCCTCGTAGTGGTCGGCGAGCAGGCTCGCCGACGGATGTGCCCGGACGTTGGCGAGGCGCTGCAGGTGCGGGGTGGACTTCGGCTTGGCGTCGACGGCCGTCCACACGCGGTCCCCGGCGAGGGCGAAGCAGCACGCCACCACGTGCGGGCGGCCGTCCGGCCGCACGGTCGCGAGGCGGCCGACCCGCGCGGCGGCGAGCAGCGCGCGGCAGCGCGCCTCGTCCATCAGGCGTGGCGCAGCGCGAGCGCCGCGTAGCGCTCGAGGCGCTCGAGCGTCTCGCCCTCGCCGTCGGGCGGGAGCATGAGCAGCGCGCGGTCCACGCCGGCCTCCGCGAGCTTCTCGAGCTTCTCGTCGTCGGGGTCGCGCAGCCCGAAGTAGGTCACCGGGATGCGGTCGCGGCCCGCGTCGGCCGCTCGGCGCTGCAGCTCGTCGATCCGCGGCCCGAGCTCGTCGAGGTTGCGCATGTTGGGGAACCAGCCGTCGCCGTACTCGAGCACGCGGCCGAGGACCCGCGGGCCGGTGCCACCGATCCAGATCGGCGGGTGGGGCCGCTGCACGGGCTTCGGCCACGACCAGATCGGCTCGAAGTCGACGAACTCGCCGTGGAACGACGCCTCGTCCTGCGTCCAGATCTCGCGGATCGCCAGCGCGCGCTCGCGCATGATCTTGAAGCGGTCGGCCGGGTCGGTGCCGTGGTTGCGCATCTCCTCGAAGTTCCAGCCCGCACCGATGCCGAACTCGAAGCGCCCGCCGGACACGAAGTCGAGGGTCGCCGCCTTCTTGGCGAGGACGATCGGGTCGTGCTCGATGATGAGCACGACGCCGGTGCCGACCCGCAGGCGCTCGGTCGTGGCCGCGATCGCCGTGAGGGCGACGAACGGGTCGAGCGTGTGCCAGTACTCGCGCGGCAGGTCGCCGCCGCCGGGGCGATCGGAGTCCCGGCTGGCCGGGATGTGCGTGTGTTCGGGGACGAAGATCGAGTCGAACCCCGCCTCCTCCGCGGCGCGGCCAAGCTCGACGGGACCGATCGTCTCGTCGGTGACGAACATCGACAGGCCGAAGCGCATGCCTAGTGGACCTCCTGGCTCCGTGGCTCGATCGACAGCAGACGCTCGCCGGCCGGCGCGTGATCGACCTGGAGCGTGACGTGGTTGATGCCGAAGCGCTCGTTGATCATCGCCTGCAGCGAGCGGCGCACGCCGTGGCAGTCGTCGCCGGGCTTGACGAGGACGTGGGCCGCGAGCGCGGGGAAGCCCGACGTCACCTCCCAGACGTGGAGGTCGTGGACTTCGACCACGCCGGGCTGCGCGGCGAGCGCGTTGCCGATCGCCGTCGGATCGAGGCCCTGCGGCGCGGCCTCGAGCAGGACTCGGCCCGAGTCGCGCAGCAGGCGCCAGCCGGAAACGAGCATGAGCGCCGCAACGAGCAGCGAAGCGATCGCATCGGCGCGGTTGAACCCGGTGATCAGCACGATCGCGCCCGCGGTCGCCGCCGCCAGCGACGCATAGAGGTCGGTGATGATGTGGGCGCGCGCGCCCTCGATGTTCAGCGAGCGGCGCTCGGCGCGACCGAGCGCGGCGGCCGCGGCGATGTTGACGCACGCGCCGACGAGGCCGACGACGAGGACGAACCCGCCCTCAACGTCGGGCGGGTTCCACAGGCGCCGGATGCCCTCGACCGCGATGACGCCGGCGAGGACGAGCAGGGTGGCGCCGTTGACCTGTGCGGACAGGATCTCGGCGCGCCCGAAGCCGAACGTGAAGCGCCCGCGGGCCGGGCGTGCGGCGAGCCGCGCCGCGAACAGCGCGAGGGCGATCGCCGCGGCGTCGGTGAGCATGTGCGCCGCGTCCGAGAGCAGCGCCAGCGAGTCGGCGAGGATGCCCGCGACAACCTCGACGACCATGAAGGCGGCGATGATCCCGAGCGCGACCGCCAGCCAGCGGCGGTCGGCGTCGTGGGACGGACCGTGATCGTGGTGGTCATGCGCCACGGAGGCTCAGCGTACTCCTGGCCTCGCGAGCCGCAGGCCGCCGCGGGCGATCCCCGGGCCCGTGGCGCGGAGCGCCGGGACCTGCTCGCTCGTCACGAGGCCGGTCTCGTCGGTGAGGTCGTCGACGATCGCGAACCAGCGGCGAATGCGCTCCGGCGTGTCGACGATCACCACCACCACCGGCACGCGGCGGCGCAGCTGCCAGAACGTGTCGCCGTGGGGCGCGTGATCGCCGTGATACCCCCACACCCCGCGCAGCGCGGTCGCGCCGGCGGCCCCGGCCGCGCGCAGCGCGCGGACGAGCTCGAGGTAGAGCGGTTGGCCCGCGTGCTGCGACTGCTCCCCGCAGTAGACCATGAGCTTCTGCCACACCGCCAGGCCCGAAGGGTCGGTGCCGGCGACCGGCGCCGGCTCGGCCAGCCGCGCGCCGTCGCGCTTGCACACGCGGACGCGCTCGACGGTGTGCAGCGGGTCGGCGAGTAGCTCGCGGAGCTCGGCGAGCGCGGCCTGGACCGTCGCGCTCGCACCGATCGCGATGATCATGACCGGCACCTGAGCATTGGATCCGAAGAAGTGCGCGCGGTAGCGCGTGCCGCGCACGGTCCCGTCGACACCGAGCAGGACCGTGGCGCCGGCGACGCCGTGGCGGTGGAGCACGTCGACGACCGCGACAGACGCGGGCGCGTCGCCGGCGCGCTCGCCGCGGCCCACGTACACCGTGAGCTTCACCTCGTCGTCCGCGGGGAGCGTCGCGGTGCGCTCGAGCGTGATGAGGCCGGCGCCGAAGAGGTCCACGACCTCGCCCACGATCGCCTCGATGTGCGGACGCTCGTCGACCGCGACCGAGACGATCGGCAGGTCCTCCGACAAGGTGAGCAGGCGGTCGGTACGCAGGTGGTGCTTGACCCCGAACCCCGCCACGCCGCGCAGGACGAGGCTCGTGCGCAGCTCGTGGCGCGCGTAGAGGTCGGCGAGCGCGTCGGCCAGGAACGCGTCCCCGGAGCGGTCGCGCTCGCCGAAGTACGTCGTGAGCTTCAGCGCCTCACTCACAGGCGCGCCCCGATCCGATCGCCCAGCCATGCGAACGCCACCCCGAGCACGAGGCTGACGATGAGGTTCGCGGCGCCGTAACGAAAGCGCCCGTCCTCGCCGAGGCGGTGCGACTCGAAGGTCCAGGTGCTGAACGTGGTGTACGCGCCGAGGAGGCCGGTCCCGGCGAGCCGCAGCGCATCGGTGCCGACGCCCGCGCCGTGCAGGAGACCGAGCGCCAGCGCGCCGGTCAGGTTCACGGCGAGCGTCCCGTAAGGAAACGCGCGCCCTACCGAGGCCGTCACCGCGCCGTCGAACAGGAAGCGGCCGACCGCACCCGCCCCGCCGAGCAACGCGACTCCGACGACGATCGCGGCGCTCACGCGGTCAGGCGTGCTCTGCGCACGAGGTTCGTTGCGAGGGCGATCGCGAGGAAGCCCACCGTGAGGCTCGCGATCGCGTAGCCCGCGGCGAGGCCGCCCGCGCCGTCGTCGAGCATGTCCAGCAACTCGACCTGCATCGTCGAGAACGTGGTCAGCGCGCCGCAGAAGCCCGTGCCCAGGAGGGGCCGCCGGTACGACGACAGCGGTAGGCGCTCCTGCAGCCGTGTGGACAGGTACCCGAGGACGAAGGCGCCCACGACGTTCACGAGGAACGTCGCCCATGGCCACTGGCCCGGGTGGGGCGGCAGCGCCTCGACCATGCCGAAGCGCCCGAGCGCGCCGAGCATCCCGCCGACGAAGATCGCCGCGAGCTCGCGGCGATCAATCCGCATCGGCTCGCCTTCGCGCCACGACGGCCGGGACCACGGCCAGCAGCGTTCCGGCGACGAGACCGATCGCGGCGGTCCCGGCGTCGGTCGTCGCCGCGAGCAGCACCAGCGCTCCGGCCGCGAGCCCGCACCCGGCGAGCGTGGCGAGCCCCGCCAGCCACGTGACCAGCGCCTCGGCCTCGACCTCTCCGTACGGCGGGAGGGTCAGCGCGCGATCGGCAAGGGCGGCAGCGGCCAGCAGCCCCGCGCCCCACAGCGGCGCGCCCGACGGCGAGGCGCCCTGGTCGATCGCGACGCCGACGGCGACCGCGAGCAGCACGGGCGCGACCGTGAGCGCCTCGGCGCGCGGGATCGCGAGCGCCGCCACGCCGGCGATCGCCAGCGCCACGCCTACGCCGGTCGGTGCGGCGAGCGTCGCACTCAGCACGACGATCGCCGCCAGCACCAGCGCCGCGAGCGTCAGGACGAGATGCGCGCGGCGAGCCGGGATGCGCGCCGGAATGCCGTCACCTCCTCCAGCACGCTCTCGAGTGGACGCACGCCGTCCCACGTCGCGGTCGTGGCGCCCAGTTCGGCCAGGCGCGCCCGCATCGCCGCGCGGCGCAGCGCCCAAAGGCGCATCGCGGCGTCCGTGCGCTCGCCCACGAGCGCGAGCGCGTCGATCTCGATGATCACGATGTCGTGGCCGCGCGCGCAGAGGTCCAGCAGCGCCCGCGCGCCGCGCTCGTCGAGCAGAGGCGTGATCGCGATGACGAGGGCGCGAGCCGGGAGCACGGCGGGCGGCACGAGGCTCACGTCGCGCGCGACGTAGCTCATGACGACCTCGCTGCTGGCCAGCGCGTCGGTGATCCGCAGCGCGTGCGTGACGCCGCTGCCCGGCGCCAGCCAGTGCAAGACGCCGCCGAACGCGACGACGCCGACGCGGTCGCGCGTGCGCAGGTGCGCGTCGGCGAGGCCCGCCGCCGCGCGGACGGCGAGCGTCAGCGTGCTCTCGCGGGCGCCACGGAGATCGGCGAACGTGTCGAGGAAGATGAGAACGTCGGCGCTGCGCTCCGGGTGGCGGTCGGCGACGTGGGGGGCACCCCGCCGCGCGGTGGCGCGCCAGTGCAGGCGCCGCGGGTGGTCGCCGGACACCCACGGCCGGACCTCGGCCAGCTCGAGGCCCTCGCCGCGCAGGCGCGAGCGGCGCGGGCCGACCGCGGCCTGCGTTCGCGCCGGGGCGATCATCGTGCGCAGGCGCTCGACGCCCGGCAGCACCCGCACGGCGGCACCCGCCTCGGCGACCCCGGAGAACCAGACGGCGCCGATGCCGTCGGTCGCGCGCACGCGGGCGCCGCCGACGAGGTGCCCGCCCCAGCGCGTCGCGCGCGCCGGCACGTCGACGCTGCGATGCGCGCCGGGCCCGAGGCGCAGGACACGTGCGCCCGCCCGCGGCTCGGGAGCGAGGCCGCCGGGGAGCCGCGCGCGCAGCTCGAGCCACGACGCGCCGTGCGCGGCCGACACGTCGTACGTGACCACCACCTCGTCGCCTTCGAGCACCCGGTCCGGGGCGACCGTCGCGGTGACGCGCACGCCCGGGTCGCGCGCCAGCGTCAGCCCTGCGGCCGCGGCGATCGCGAAGGGCGCGCCGAGCGCGGCCAGCGCGGGCTCGCCGAGCACGACGGCCGCGAGCGCCGCCGCGACGGCGACGACGACGCCGCTAACGAGCGTCGGCGACGCGCCGGCGCTCATCGTCCTCGGGTTCGATGGCGGGGGGTGCGGGGACGGCCTGCAGGATGCGCGCGAGGACGGCGTCGGCGTCGATGCGGCGCACCCACAGCTCGGGGCGCAGCACCAGCCGGTGGGCCAGCGCGGCCACCGCGATCTGCTTGACGTCGTCGGGCACCACGAAGTCGCGGCCCTCCAATGCCGCCCGTGCTCGCGCCAGGCGCAACAGCGCCAGCGTCCCGCGCGGGCTGGCACCGACCTCGACCTCAGAGCTCTCCCGCGTCGCCGTGGTCAACTCGACCATGTAACGCCCCACCGCCTCCCCCACATAGACCGCCTCCACCGCGGCCTGCAGCTCCAGCAGCCCCTCACGGGTGACCACCGTGTTCAGCGCGACGCTGTCGGTGCCGCGCCGCGCGCGGGCGTCGAGCATCCGCCACTCCTCCTGCGCCCCCGGGTAGCCGACGCGCAGTCGCACCAGGAAACGATCCAGCTGGGCCTCGGGCAGCGGGTAGGTGCCCTCGTACTCGATCGGGTTCTGCGTCGCCAACACCACAAACGGCCGCTGCAGGACGTGGGTGCCGTCGTCGGCGGTGACCTGGCGCTCCTCCATCGCCTCCAACAACGCCGCCTGGGTCTTCGGCGGCGCCCGGTTGATCTCGTCACCCAAAAGCAGGTTGCAGAACACCGGCCCCGGCCGGAACACGAACTCCGCGCGGCGCTGATCAAACACCGACGACCCCGTCACATCCGACGGCAACAGATCCGGCGTGAACTGCACCCGCGCGAACTCCAAACCGGTGGTCGCCGCGAACGAACGCGCGATCAACGTCTTGGCCACCCCCGGCACGTCCTCCAACAACACATGACCGTCGGCCAACAGCGCCAGCAACACCAACTCCAGCACCCCGCGCTTACCCACCACCGCCCGCTCGACCTCATCGAGAATCGCCTCCGCAGGCGCAGCCACATGACGAGGATCGGGCACGGTCATGGCAGCAGAGCCTCCAGGTCGTCGAGGACGGCATCGAGCCTGGCGGGGGCGAGCCCGGGCGCGAACGGGTCCTCCGGCCGCGGGCGCTCGGGGCGCACCAGCTCCCAGGTCTCCGGCGCCAGCAGCGCCTGGGCCGCGGCCGGGTCGGCGTCAAGGTCCACGCCGCGGCGGCGCAGGCCGTCGGACGCGATCTCGCGCAGGATCGGGCGCAGGCGCGAGTGGAGGTCGCCGGCCGACGCCGTCGCCGTGCTGACCGCGCGATCGAGGCGCGCCAGGTCGCCGACCTCCTCGTCCCGGCGGCGCGTCTGGTCGCCGCGAGCGCGCCGGCGCGGCGGCAAGTCGCGGTAGAGCGCGCGCACCGCGCCGGCGGCGACGAGGACCGCCACCACGGCAAGCGCGATGTTCACGCGGGATCCTCGAGGTCGGACCGCAGCTCGTCGAGCGCCCCGAGCGCGTCGCGGCGCACGTCCTCGCCGATCGGATGGGTGCTGAACCGCGCGCGCTCGAACAGGCTGGTCAGCCGCGCCGCGGGCGCGCGCCCGCCGCCGAGCGCGGCATCCAGCCGCGAGAGGTACTCGCGCGGCGCCTCGCTGGCCTGCCGTCCCAGCCCGACGCGGTCCAGGACCGCCTCCATGCGCGCGTACGCGGCCAGCACCGCCGCGCGTGGGTCGGCCGGGATCGCCGCGGCCGCCATCGCGTCGCGCGCGCCCGCGGCGACCGCCGCGCGCGGCGAGTCGGGCTCGGTACGGCCGCGCCGCCGCGCGCGCACCAGCGCCACCGCTGCAAGGCCGACGAGCCCGGCGGCGATGCCCGCGGCCAGCGCGGCCGCCCCGTTGCCCTGGTCGTTGCCGCGCTCACGCGGCCGTGGCTGGCGTGCCTCGTGCGTGGCGAACGTCGGCGGGGGCCGCACGCTCTCGTGGCGGCCGCTCGTTCCCGGGCTCGCGTAGACCGCGATCACGACGAGCGGCACGAGCAGGGCCAGCCCGACGGTCAGCGGGGCGGCGCGCACCGGCAACGCGGGCTGCGGCGCCGCGCCCTGGAACCGCATGCGCGGGCGCAGCGAGGCGAGGACCACGCCGGCGAGCACAAGCCCGACGCCGATGACCACGAGCAGTGGCCATACCGGCAGCGACGGCGCGCGCGCGCCGCCGCCCAGCGGCCGGCTCGCGGACGCGCCGACCACGACCAGGAGCACGACCACGGCGCCGATCGCGCCGGCGGCACGCTGGAGGCGCGCGCTCATCCGTGCGTGCAGAGCCGCTTGAGCTCGGCGGTGACCTGCGCCAGCCGCTCGCCCTGGCGCCCGGTGCCGCCGAGGCGCGACTGCTCCTCGCGCAGCCGCTCCGAGCGCCAGCTCACGGCCAGCAGGTCCAGAGCGCAATTCAGCAGCATGGCGTGATAGGCGAACGTCTCGTCGAGCGCCTCGACGTAGTCCATCAGGTCCGGGTGCCGGATCGTGTGCATCTCGATGCGCATGCGCTCGAAGCGGCTGATGATGGGGCCGCCGGCGCGCGCCAGTACGCCGAGGTCGCCGTCGTCGCGGATGGCGATGAGCAGATCCTCGACGTCGCCCGCCCAATACAGGCCCTCCTGCGCATAGCGCAGAAGCCGGCCAAGCTCGGCGTCGTAGCCCGGTGTCGCGGGGAGCGGCGGCGCACCGTGAACGCTCACATCGCGATTGTCGCGCGTTGCGGGGAGACCGACCAGTCGTCGGAGGTTGAGCCCACTGTCACAAAGTTGTTACAAGCTCTTCGTATCCGCTAGCCTTCGCGCCGCCGCCGGGAGGTGCGTCCCCTCAGCCTCCCTCGAGCAGACGCCGCCTACGCCGCGAACGCGGGATGCTGCGTGCTCGCAACGTTGGCGGCCGATCCCTCATGCCAGAATCGCAACACCCCGACAGCAACGCCGATGACCGACCCCCCGAGCAGGCCGACGATGCGCGGCGCCGTGGCGGGGAGCCTGCTCCTCGCGGCGATCGTGCTGGGCGCCGCGCTCGGCTTTGGGGTGGGCGCCGCCGTCGGGGCGCCTGTGCCGCTTGGCATCGCCGGGGTGTTCGCCGGCGCCGTCGCGGGCATCGTCATCGTGGCGAGACGCTTCAGTGACCTCTGATGATCGTCCTGCGCTATCTCGACATCGTCCTGCTGATCGTCGCCCTGCCGATCTTCCTGGTTGCGGGCCTGCCGATGCTCGGCTACGCGGCGGGCGCGGGCGCCTGGATCGTCCAGCGGGCAATCCAGTTGTGGACGAACCGCAAGGCCAAGGCCTCCGACGACCCGCGCACCGTCGTCGGCATCACCACCGGGTCGATGATCGGACGCGGCTGGCTCGTAGCGCTTACGATCTTCGCCGCCGGCCTCGTTGACAACGAAGCCGGGCTGGCCGCCGCCGTCCTCGTGATCGTCCTCTTCACCGCGTACTTCACCGTGTCCATGATCCTGCGCCCATTCGAGAAGCCGGGGCACCCCGCCTAATGCTTCGCCGCGTCTACAGCACCCTCGCGGCGTTCGCCCTCCTGCTGGCCCTGCCGGCCTCGGCGATGGCGCTGAACGTCAACACGAGCTACCGGCCGCAGGACGAGTTCAAGCTCGATCCGTGGTTCTCGATCGGTCCGATCGAGTTCAACAAGGCGGTCTTCTACGTCCTCGTCGCGACCGCGCTGACCTGCATCACGATGATCTACGCCGCGCGCCACATGCGGCAGCGCCCCAACCGCTTCCAGACGGTCATCGAAGGCGCATACACGCTCATGCGCGACAACATCACGCGCGGCAACATGCCCGACGACCTGGCCGCGAAGTGGTTCCCCTTCATCGCGACCATCTTCCTGTTCATCTGGTTCTCGAACATCCTCGGCTACCTGCCCTTGCCGACGAACACGGAGCACAAGGTCGACATCTTCGGCGTGGAGGTCCCGAGCCTCGCGCTTTACGCCGCGACCGCGAACCTCTCCGTGCCGCTCGTGCTCACGGTCATGGTCTGGCTGAGCTACCACATCGAGGGCATCCGGCGGAAGGGCTTCATCCGCTATCTCAAGGGCTGGATCCCCTCCGGCGTCGAGGGGCCCGCGCGCATCCCGATCTTCGCCATCGAGGTCATCTCGCACTTCGTGCGCCTCGTCAGCCTCAGCGTCCGACTCTTCGCCAACATCCTGGCCGGCCACCTCCTCATCCTGTTCATGGGCGGCGGGCTGGTCGTCCTGCTCAACCTGGCCGTCGTGGGCTCAGTCATTCTCGGCCTGGTGACCGGCACATTGGCCGTGGCCTTCTTCCTGTTCGAGGTCGGCCTGGTGGCGACGCTTCAGGCCTTCATCTTCGCCACATTGACCGCGATCTACCTCGGCGCCGCGGTCGCCGAGGAGCACTAAAGGAGCAATCGCAGTGGACCTGTCCGTCATCACTCAGATCGCCCAGGCCGCCGATCCGGCGACCTACGGTAAGGACGCCGGCAAAGCCATCGCGCTGGGCGTCGGTGCCGGTCTGGGCACCATCGGCCCCGGCATCGGCGTCGGCTTCATCTTCGGCAAGGTCATCGAATCGGTGACCCGTCAGCCCGAGATGCGCGACGAGATCACCTCGATCCAGTGGCTCGGCTTCGCCCTGACCGAGGCGATCGTCTTCTACGCGTTCATCTTCGGCCTGATCGCCTTCTTCCTGAGCTAGACATGTTCCTCATCGCCCAGGCCACGACCACCGAAGAGTCGAGCAACTTCCTCGTCAGCCCCGATGTCGGGCTGATGATCTGGACGGTGCTCGCCTTCCTCGTGGCGCTCTTCGTGCTGCGCAAGTGGGCGTGGCCGGCGATCACGGAGGCCCTCGACAAGCGTCAGCGCGCGATCGAGGAGTCCATCGACGCCGCCGACCGGGCGCGGACCGAGGCCGCCTCGCTGCTGGAGGAGTACCGCGAGCGCCTGAAGGAGGCGCGCGGCCAGGCCGACGAGATCGTCTCCCGCGCGCGCAAGGCCGGCGAGGTGCACGAGCGCGAGTCGCTCGAGCAGGCCAAGGTCAAGCGCGACGAGCTCCTGGAGCAGACGCGGCGCGACATCGAGGCCGAGACCCGCCGGGCGATCCAGGAGATCCGCAACGAGGTCGCCGACCTGACGATCCTCGCCACCGAGAAGGTGACCCGCAAGACGCTCGACGAGGCCGATCAGCGCCGGCTGGTCGAGGAGGCGCTCAGCGACCTCGACTTCAGCCAGCTCGGAGAGCGCAGGAACTAGTGGAAGAGATCGCCGAGGTCTACGCGCGCTCGCTGTTCGAGGTCGCGACCGAGCAGGACAAGCTCGACGTCGTGCGCGAGCAGCTCGGGCAGTTCGCCGACGCGCTCTCGCAGACGCGCGAGCTCCAGACGTTCTTCTTCTCGCCCTACTTCTCCACGGAGGAGAAGAAGGACGGGCTGGCCAAGGCGGTCACCGATGCCGATCCGACGGTGTTCAACTTCCTCGGGGTCCTGCTCGAGAACCACCGCATGCCGGTGATCTTCCGCATCCGCCGCGACTTCGACGAGCTGTGGGAAGACGCGCACAAGCTCCTCCCGGTGCAGATCACGAGCGCGGTCGCGCTCGACCCCGGGATCGCGCAGCGGATCGGGGACGAGATCGGGCGCCAGACGGGTCGTACAGTGGAGCTGACCAGCACCGTCGACCCAGAAGTGCTCGGTGGGATCGTCCTGCGCGTGGGCAACTCCATCCTCGACGCTTCCATCCGCACCCGACTCGAGAACCTTCGCAAGCAGGTCGCCAAGGCCTGACCAAGGAGCCCGACACACATGGCACTGCAGATCAAGCCTGACGAGATCACCAGCATCCTCAAGAGCCGCATCGAGGGGCTTGACCCGGATGCGGCCGAGCTGACCGAGGTCGGCACGGTGCTCTCCGTGGCCGACGGCATCGCGCGTGTGCACGGCCTGGAGAACTGCCGCGCGTTCGAGCTGCTCGAGCTCCCGCACGACGTCACCGGCCTCGCCCTGAACCTCGAGTCCGACAACGTCGGCGTCGTGCTGTTCGGCGACTGGGACCAGATCGTCGAGGGCGACACGGTCAAGCGCACCGACCACCTCCTCGACGTCCCGGTCGGCGAGCAGCTCCTGGGCCGCATCGTCGACCCGCTCGGCCGCCCGCTGGACGGCAAGGGCGACATCGGCACCACCGAGACGCGTCCGGCCGAGATCAAGGCGCCGGGCGTCGTCAAGCGCCAGCCGGTGAAGGAGCCGATGCAGACGGGCCTGAAGGCGATCGACTCGATGATCCCGATCGGCCGCGGCCAGCGCGAGCTCATCATCGGCGACCGCCAGACCGGCAAGACGGCCATCGCGATCGACACGATCATCAACAACAAGGACAAGGACCTGGTCTGCGTCTACGTGGCGATCGGCCAGCGCATGGCCACCGTCGTGCAGCTCGCCGAGACGCTCGCCGAGAACGGCGCGCTCGAGAACACGATCATCGTCGCCGCCCCCGCCGACGAGGCCGCGCCGATCAAGTACCTGGCGCCCTACGCGGGCTGCGCCATGGCCGAGTTCTTCACCTACCAGGGCCGCCACGCGCTCTGCGTCTACGACGACCTCACCAAGCACGCGTACGCGTACCGGCAGATGTCGCTGCTGCTGCGCCGCCCGCCGGGCCGCGAGGCCTACCCCGGCGACGTCTTCTACCTGCACTCGCGGCTGCTCGAGCGCGCCTGCAAGCTCTCCGACGCGGAGGGCGGCGGCTCGCTGACCGCGCTGCCGATCATCGAGACGCAGGCGGGCGACGTGTCGGCGTACATCCCGACGAACGTCATCTCGATCACCGACGGCCAGATCTTCCTGGAGTCCAAGCTGTTCTTCTCGGGCGTGCGCCCGGCCATCAACGTCGGCATCTCGGTGTCGCGCGTGGGCGGCAACGCGCAGGTCACGCCGATGCGCAAGGTCGCCGGCCGCCTGAAGCTCGAGCTCTCCCAGTACCGCGATCTCGAGGCGTTCGCCCAGTTCGGCTCTGACCTCGACGTCGAGACCCAGCGCACGCTGGCACGCGGCGAGCGGCTGGTGGCCACGCTGAACCAGCGTGAGCGCTCGCCGCTGCCGATCGAGGACCAGGTCGTGCAGGTCTTCGCCGCCACCAACGGCTTCCTGGACCGCATCAACACCGATCGCGTCCCCGACTTCCTCGACGGCCTCACCCAGCGCATGCACTCCGAGCACGAGGACCAGCTCGACCAGCTTCGCGCCGGCGACTGGGGCGACGAGCTCCAGGAGTCGATCCGCAAGGGGGTCGCCGAGTTCGCCGACGACTTCGGCTACGACCTCGACGAGGAGGGCCACCCGCTCGAGGAGCGCCAGGTCGGCGAGACCACTCGCGCGCAGGAAGGCATCCGCCAGCGCGATGCGGCCGTCGGCGACGAGGAGGGCTCCGAACAGGCCGAGGAGGAGGAGGCGGCGGCGACCGCCTAACCCATGCCCTCGCAGCGCGACGTCAAGAACCGCATCGACTCGGTCAAGAACATCCGCAAGATCACGCGCGCGATGGAGATGGTCGCTGCCGCGCGCCTGCGGCGCGCCGAGCAGCGGATCGCCCACCTGCGGCCCTACGCGAGCGCGATCCGGCGGATGACGCGGCAGGCGGCCGAGGCCGCCGGCGGCGAGGTCGGCCAGCTGCCGATCCTGCAGCAGCACGAGAGCGAGAACAACATCGCGATCCTGCTCGTCACCGCCGACCGCGGCCTGGCCGGCGCGTTCAACTCGCAGATCCTGCGCGCCGGCACGCGCGCTGCTGCCGAGCACGAGAGCGAGGGCCGCTCGGTCACCTTCTATGCATCGGGGCGCCGCGGCGTGTCGTCGCTGGGCTTCCGCGGGCGCGAGGTCGCCGGGGCCTACACGGGCTTCACCGAGCGCCCCGCCTACGCGGACGCGCGCGAGATCGCCCAGGACCTCATGACGGCGTACGTCGACGGCAACGTCGATCGCGTCGACGTCTTCTACAACGGCTACATCTCGCCGCTCGTCCAGGAGGTACGGCTCGAGACGCTGCTGCCGCTGCAGGAGGCGACGATCCTCGAGGCCGACGAGGCCGAGGAGGACGAGGGGACCGGCCACCACGCGCTCGTCGAGTACGAGCCCGATCCGCAGGTCATCCTCGAGCGCCTCATCCCCGACTACGTCGAGATCTCGCTCTACCGGGCGCTGCTCGAGTCGACCGCCTCCGAGCTGGGCGCGCGCATGACCGCGATGCGCAACGCCTCGGAGAACGCCGGCGAGGTCATCGAGGACCTCACGCTCGAGATGAACCGCGCACGCCAGGCGGAGATCACCCAGGAGATCATGGAAGTTGTCGCGGGCGCCGAGGCGCTCGTCTGAAACGGAGACCAATGGCCGCAACCGAAACCAAGCAGAACACCGGGCGCATCGAGGAGATCCAGGGCGTCGTCATCGAGGCCGTCTTCCCGGACCAGCTCCCCGAGATCAACCACGCCATCACGGTCGAGAACAACGGCCAGCTGCTCGTATGCGAGGTGCAGCAGCACCTCGGCGACGACCGCGTCCGCGCGGTCGCCATGGACACGACCGACGGCCTGGCCCGCGGGACCGAGGTCATCGACACCGGCGGCCCGATCACCGTCCCGGTCGGCGAGGTCACGCTCGGGCGCATCTTCAACCTGCTCGGCGAGACGATCGACGAGGGCGAGCCGATCGAGGTCAAGGAGCGCTGGCCGATCCACCGCGACGCGCCCGAGGTCACCGACCTCACGCCGACGACCGAGATGTTCGAGACCGGCATCAAGGTCGTCGACCTGCTGGCGCCCTACGCCAAGGGCGGCAAGGTCGGCCTGTTCGGCGGCGCCGGCGTCGGCAAGACGGTGATCATCCAGGAGCTCATCCACAACCTCGCCCAGGAGCACGGCGGCCTGTCGGCGTTCTGCGGCGTGGGCGAGCGCTCGCGCGAGGGCAACGACCTCTGGCTCGAGATGAAGGAGTCGGGCGTCATCGACAAGACGATGCTCGTGTTCGGCCAGATGAACGAGCCGCCCGGCGCGCGCATGCGCGTCGCGCTCTCCGGCCTGACCATGGCGGAGTACTTCCGCGAGCAGGGTCAGGACGTGCTGCTGTTCATCGACAACATCTTCCGGTTCGTGCAGGCCGGCTCGGAGGTCTCGGCGCTGCTCGGCCGCATGCCCTCGCAGGTCGGCTACCAGCCGACGCTGGAGACCGAGATGGGCCAGCTGCAGGAGCGCATCACCTCCACGCGCGAGGGCTCGGTCACCTCGATCCAGGCGATCTACGTGCCGGCCGACGACCTCACCGACCCGGCGCCCGCCTCGGTGTTCACGCACCTCAACGCCACCACGACGCTGTCGCGCGCGATCTCGGAGAAGGGCATCTACCCGGCCGTCGACCCGCTCGACTCGACCTCGACGATCCTCAAGCCCGAGATCCTCGGCGAGGATCACTACCGGACGGCGACCGAGGTACAGGAGGTCCTGCAGCGCTACCGCGAGCTT
>DATFRW010000305.1:0-3471 GCA_035262945.1 Solirubrobacteraceae bacterium | reverse complement strand
CGCGATGAGCAAGGAGCTCGACGGCCAGCCGATAGCGCCCGGGTCGGCGTCGTTCACGGCGACGATCGTCAACCGCGGGCCGCACGACTCACCGGGCGGAACGTTCGCCGATCTCGTTCCGACGCCCGTCGACAACGCCGTCGCCACCGTGGCGGGCGGGTCGTGCACGACGAGCGGGCATATCGCGAGCTGCTCGCTGCCGGCCATGCCCGCCGGCGGCAGCGTCGACGTCAAGGTCAGCGGGACGGTGCCGACGAGCGCGGCGGCCGAGCCGCTGCTCAACGGCATCCAGGCGATCCCGCGTGCGTTCTCCCCCGACCCGCCGCCGGGTGCGAGCAACCAGCCCGGCGACGTGGTCGGCCCGGCCGCCGACGTCGGGGTGGCGAAGGTCGGCACGCCCGACCCGGCGCCGCGCGGCGGCGAGGTGACGTACCACGTGCGCGCCACCAATCACGGGCCGACGACCGCCACCAGGGTCGTCGTTCGCGACACGCTCCCAGCCGGCGTGCGCTTCGTGCGCTCCTCACGCTGCACCGCGTCCGCGCGCACCGTGCGCTGCAGCCTGGGCACGATCCGCGCGGACCGCTCGGTCACCTTCGACATCACCGTCCGCGCCCCGGCCGCCAGCACGCGCGCGCTGGCCAACACCATCACCATCGACGCCGCGCAGCGCGACCCGGCTTCCGCCAACAACCGCGACCGCGCGAGCACCCCGATCGCCGCGCAGCTGCGGCTGCGCAAGTCGGCCACGCCCAACGACCCGCGCGTCGGCGCGACCGTGCACTACACCCTGCGGGTCTCCAACCCCGGCCGCAAGACCGCGCGCAACGTCGTCCTCTGCGACCGTCTCGGCGCCGGCCTCACCCTCAACCGTGCGGCCGGCTCACGCCGCCAAGGCCGCGCGCGCTGCTGGAGCCTCGGCACCCTGCGCCCCGGGACGGCGGTCAACCGCCAGCTGACCGCGACAGTGACCTCCGCGTCGCGCGGGGCGCGCCGCAACGCCGCGAGCGTTTCCACCAGCGGCACGCGCGTCGCGGCCGCCAGCACCACCGTCCGCGTGCCCCGGCAGACCCCGCCCGCCAAGTTCACCGGCTGAACGCGCCGGTGTGGGCCTGCGCCCACTCGCGGAACGAGTGCGGCGGCCGGCCGCAGACCTCCTCCACCGTCGGGTAGACGACCGACTCGTCGAGCGTGCCGTCGACGTAGAACGCGAAGAACGCGTCAACGTACCTCTGCGGCATCGACGCCGAGAACTCGGCTCGCGCCTCGTCGTTGCTCATCGCGTCCAGCCGCAGCGGGCGGTCGAGCACCTCGCCCAGGATGCGCACGCGATCGGCGACCACGAGCGGCTCGGGGCCCGATAACGGCAGCACGCGGCCTGCATGCGCGTCGCCGAGCAGCGCGGCGGCGGCCACGTCGCCGATGTCGTAGGGGTCGATCATGGCCATCGGCACGTCGGCGAATGGCGCGCGCACGACGTCGCCCTCCGCGAGCTGTGGCACCCACTGCAGCGTGTTGGACATGAACCCGTTCGGCCGCAGGAACGTCCACGCCGCATCGCCGCCGCGGACGGCCGCCTCGGAGGCCGCCATGTACTGCGAGATCGCGTTGTCGGACTCGACGTCGCCCGCCGAGCTGCCCGACAGCAGCACGATCCGGCGCACCCCGGCGGCGCCCGCTTGCGCGACGACGCCGGGCATGTCGGAGAAGCCGGGCAGGAGGAACAGCGCGTCGGCGCCTTCGAGCGCGCCGGCGAGGCTCGGGGGATCGTCGAGGTCGCCGGTGACGGCCTCGACGCCGTCGGGCAGCCCGTCGCCGCGGCCCGCCCGGGTCAGCGCGCGCACGGCGGCGCCTTCCTCCACGAGCCGGCGAACGACCTCCGAGCCCACGTTGCCGGTCGCGCCGGTCACGAGTACCACGGTCATGCGGGAACGGCTCGGCGGTAACGGAGGAACTGGACCCGCTCCCCGAAGGTGCGCGTCTCGACGAGCTCGAGCTCGATCCGATCGTCGAGCGGCGGGAAGTACGGCGTGCCGCCGCCAAGGACGACCGGGATGACGAAGAGCTCGTACTGGTCGATGAGGCCGAGCCGGGCGAAGCTCGCCGCGAGGCCCGCGCCGCCGACCGCCAGGTCCTTGCCTGGCTCGGCCTTCAGCCGCGCGACCTCCTCCTCCACGCCGTCGCGCGCCAGGCGTGCGTTGCCCTCAACGTGGTCGAGCGTGGTCGAGAAGACGATCCTCGGCAGCGCCTGCCAGATGCGCGCGAACTCGAGCTCGGTCTCGCCGGCCTCTGGGTTCTGGTCCGCGGTCTCCCAATAGAGCATCGTCTCGTAGAGCCGGCGGCCGAGGAACTGGGCGCCGATCTCCTTCACCCGTTCGTTGTGGAAGCGGTGCAGCTCGTCGCTGGGCGCCGACCAGTCGATCTCCCCGCGCGCGTCCGCGATGAAGCCGTCGAGCGAGACGCTCATCGAATAGATCACCTTGCGCAACGTGTCCTCCTCAGCGTGGTAGCCCGAACCGTTCGAACCCTTCGTCCCCAATGAAACCGGTGATGTCCGCGATGCGCGAGCCGTCGAGCGTGAGCACCGTGATCGCGTGCGCGACGAACCGCTCGCTGTCGCGGTCCCAGAGGTACTCGCCGACCGCGGGCTGGCCGTTCGCGCTGGTGGGCACGAGCCGCCAGCGCGCGCCGGGCGCCAGCGGCCAGCCGCGCAGGAACGTCGCGACCGCCTCGCGCCCGCGGAACCACGACGCCCGCGGCGGCATCGCGATGACCGCGTCGTCGGTGAGCAGCCCGACGACCGCGTCGACGTCCGCGCGCTCCCAGGCGGCGACGAACTCGCCGACCAGCTCGCGCAGCCGCACGTCGCCGAGCTCGCGCAGCGTCGCCTGCTGACTGCGTGCGGGCAGGCGCTCCTCGACGGTCCTGCGCGCGCGCCCGAGGGCCGTGTCGATCGAGGCGGGCGTCGCGTCGAGCGTCGCGCCGACCTCGCGCGCGGAGAAGCCGAGGACGTCGCGGAGGATGAGCACCGCGCGCTGGCGCGCCGGCAGGTGCTGCAGGGCGGCGATGAAGGCGAGCTCGACGCTCTCGCGCTGCTCGTAGCGCGCCTCGGGGCCGGCGATCCCGTCGGCGAGCGCGAGCTGCGCGTCCGGGTAGGGCTCGACCCACACCGACTCGACGAGCGGCGGGCCGGGCCCGTCGTGCGGGTCCGAGGCCGGGCCGTAGTCGATCGGGAGCACGAGCTTGGGCCGCCGCTCGATGGCCTTCAGGCAGACGTTCGTCGCGATGGTGTAGAGCCAGGACCGCACCGACCCGCGCCCCTCGAACTGAGGCAGCGCGCGCCAGGCGCGCAGCATGGTCTCCTGGAGCGCGTCCTCGGCGTCGTGCGCCGAGCCGAGCATCCGGTAGCAGTGGGCACGCAGCTCCGCGCGGTGGGGCTCGACGAGCCGGTCGTAATCGTCTTGGTTCATG
>DATFRW010000304.1:0-10901 GCA_035262945.1 Solirubrobacteraceae bacterium | reverse complement strand
CGCTCGTTCGGGATCACCGACGAGTTCTACGTCTTCCGCGGCCGCTCGAAGCGCCACGTCGTCGCGCGCGCGCACAACGGCGGCCCGCTCGTGTGGTGGCGCCGCTACGGCCGCGGCCGGGTGTTCTACGACGCCCTCGGGCACTTCCCGGCGACGTGGAGCGAGCCGCACCAGCGCAGCCTCGTCGCCGACGGCCTGCGCTGGGCTGTCCGCTAGACCCGGCTGCGCTGCGACCCGACGATCTTGCCCGGGTTGAGGTTGGCGCCCGGGTCGATCCCGTCGAACAGCGCCTGCAGCATGGCCACGCCGGGCGCCGAAATGTCCTGCTCGAGCCACTGCGCGTGCTCGGTGCCGACCGCGTGGTGGTGCGAGAGTGTCGCGCCCGTGTCGACGAACGACTGCTGGATCGCGGTCTTGACGACGTCGTACTCCTCGATCGGCTCGCGCGTGGCCGACGGCACGAACGCGAACGTGAAGTAGAGGCACGCCCCCGCGTGGTAGGAGTGCGACAGGTGGCACATGATGTAGCCGCGCACGCCGAGGTCGGCGAACGCCTGGCGCGCGGCGCCCGTCGCGTTGGCGTACACGGCCGGCAGCAGGCTCCACGGCGCCGAGGTTTCCGAGACGTCCGCGAGCGCGCCGCGATCGAGCAGGTAGTCGCGGATGTACGGCGTGTCGAACTTCTTCTGGTCGTACAGCTCGCCCGGGCTGGCGCCGATGCTCAGGCCGCCGTGCTCGCCGACGATCTTGCCCGCGAGCTTGCGCTGGCGCGCGACGTGGTCCTTCGTCCCCTCGTAGCCGATGAACGCCAGGCACATGCGCTCGAGGTCGTAGCCGCGGCGGCGCTCGAGGTAGGTCGTCAGCGCCTTGGACTTCGCGCGGTCGACCGTCGTCGGGTGCTTACGGGTGGCGAAGGAGAACTGCGTCTCCCACGAGTCCGAGACCCGGGTGACCGACGGCGCCGCGTCGCTGGCCGCGATGTCGTGCATCGCCGCCAGGGCGCGCTCCCAGTCGGGGAAGAGGTAGCCGAGGATCACGCGCTTCTCGGGCACGCGGTGGACGTGCACCGTGGCCTCGCTGATGATCCCGAGCCGCCCCTCGCTGCCCAGCACCATCTCGCGCACGCTCGGTCCGGTCGAGGTGTGCGGGACCGGCCGCGTGACGAGCGTGCCCGCCGGCGTCACGACGCGTACGGCGCGGGTGAGATCCGCGATGTCGCCGTACTTGTCCGATTGCATACCCGACGAGCGCGTCGCGATCCAGCCGCCGAGCGTCGAGTGCGTGAAGCTGTCGGGGAAGTGGCCGATGGTCCAGCCGCGGGCGTTGAGCTGGGCCTCGAGCGACGGACCGAGGACGCCGGGCTGCACGCGGGCGATGCCCGAGGCCTCGTCGATCTCGAGCACGCGGTCCATGCGGGCGACGTCCACGGAGATCACCGGGCGCGTCTCGCCGTCCGGCGCCTCGAGGCTGCCCGAGATGTTGGTGCCGCCGCCGAACGGGATCACGACGGCGTCGGCCTCGAGCGCCGCGCGCAGGATCGCGGTGAGGTCCTCCTCGCTGCCCGGGCGCACGACGACGTCGGGGATGCGCCCGATGTCGCCTGCGCGGTGACGGACGAGGTCGCGCAGGCACTTGCCGCGGGCGCGCACCAGGCGGTCGAGCGGGGCGACCGAGACGTACTGCTCGCCGACGGCCGCCTCGAGATCGGCGCGCAGCGCCGCGGGCAGCGTCGGCTCGGGGACGTCGAGGTCCTCGAACCCGACATGCGCCGCCGTCGCCGTGGTGACGTCGAGGCCGATGTGGCGGTGGATGAACGGCGCGAGCGCGGGCTTGTCCTCGTGCGTGAACGCGACTCCCTCGTCGCCCCAGCCCCACCATTTCATCTGCGCCATCGAGCTATCCCGGTTTCGTTGCCGACACGATCAGGTTGTAGAAGATCGCAGGTGGAAGGCGCGGCTCAAGCAGTCGGCGGTCCACCTCCTGCAACGCGAGGTACCCGCGGAAGGCGTAGACCTTCCATCCCCACGGGACTTCGTCGGGATTGGCGGTGGCCTCGAGCGCCCGGTTTGCCCACCCGAACCAGTTGGCGAGCAGCTCCTCGCCGCGCACCTTGACGTCCTGCATTCCGGCGCCGCGGGCGGCGCGGGCGAGCTGATCGGGAGTGAACGCGTGGACGTCGACGAGCGCCTCGAGACGGTGGTTGACCTCGCCGCCGTCGCTGTGGCCCTCCTCCGCGGGCCCCGCGCGCATGAGCCGGCGCCAGAGCGGCGCGACGGCGACCGCCGCGCGCTTGGGCACGTCGGCGATCCGGTCGCCGTAGCGCGACGGCTCGCCGGCGAAGAACAGGCGCCCGCCGGGCCGCAGCACGCGGCGGAACTCGGAGAACGCGCGGTCGAGGTCGGGAAGGTGATGCAGGACGGCGTGGCCGAACACGAGGTCGAACTCGGCGTCGTCGAACGGCAGGTCCTCGGCGTCGCAGGCGACGGTGGTGACGTCGAGGTCGAGGCGATCGGCGTTGGCCTGCAGCACGTCGAGCATGCCCGGCGAGATGTCGGTGCAGACCGCGTCGCCGATGACGCCCGCCTGCAGCATGTTCAAGCTGAAGTAGCCGGTGCCCGCGCCGACCTCGAGCGAGCGCCCGTACGCGCGCAGGCCGCCGAGCGCCTTGCGCACCTTGCCGAGCACCTGACCGCGGCCGACCTCGCCGTAGTCGATGCCCCATTTGGCGTCGTATCCGGCCGCTGCGCCGTCGTGGTAGCGCTCGTTGACGGCACGGATCTCCTCCGCGCTGGCGATGGCCGGGGACGACATCGCGCGAGAGTGTACGCTCGCGTTCATGAAAGCGACGCTGCCAGACGGGCCGACGGCACCGCGCCTGTCGCAGATGGCAGACTGGATCGGGCGCCCCGTCGCGTACGCGACCCGCCAGCGCGATGTCTACGGCGACGTCTTCACCGCGCGGATCGATCCGCGCCACCCATGGGTGATGCTCGCCGACCCCGACGATGTGCGCACCGTGTTCACCGCCGGGCCGAAGAGGACGAACGCCGGCGAGGCCAACGACTTCCTGCGCGCGACGCTCGGCTCGCACTCGCTGCTGCTGCTCGACGGCGACGAGCACCTGCGCCAGCGCAAGCTCATGCTGCCCGCGTTCCACGGCGAGCGCGTGGAGCGCTACGAGGAGATCATGCGCGACGCCACCGAGCGCGCCGTCGCGTCGCTGCCGGTGGGCGAGTCGTTCGCGCTGCGACCGTACACGCAGGCGATCACGCTCGAGGTGATCATGCGCGCCGTCTTCGGCCTGGAGGACGAGGCGGCGACGGGCCGCCTGCGCGCCGCGCTCCAGCGGCTGCTCGAGTGGGCGACGATGCCGGCCACATTCGCGCTCGTCGCGCTCGTCGGCCCCGAGCAGCCGATCCTGCGCCGCATCTTCTGGCGGCGCTACCTGGAGCCGGTGGACCGCGAGCTCTACGCGATCATCGCCGCGCGCCGCGACGCGCCCGACGTCGCCGAGCGCGACGACGTCCTGTCGACGCTCATCAGCGCCCGCGACGAGGACGGCGAGCCGATGAGCGACCAGGAGCTGCGCGACGAGCTGATGACGCTCCTGCTCGCCGGCCACGAGACGACGGCGACGTCGCTGGCGTGGGCGGTCGAGCGACTCGTCCGCCATCCCGGCGGCCTGGAACGCCTCGCGGACGACCCCGAGTACACCGAGGCGGTCGTCAAGGAGGTGCTGCGTCTGCGCCCGGTGGTCGCGCTCGTGCTCCGGCGCCTGCTGGAGCCGATGACGCTCGGCGGCTATGACCTCCCCGCGGGCACCACGGTCGGGCCGTGCATCGTGCTCGTCCACCGACGCGAGGACGTCTACCCGGAGCCCGACGCGTTCCGGCCCGAGCGCTTCCTGGACAGCCCGCCGGGGACGTACACGTGGATCCCCTTCGGCGGCGGCGTGCGCCGTTGCCTGGGCGCCGCGTTCGCGCAGGTCGAGATGCAGGTCGTGCTCCAGACGCTGGCCGAGTCGGTGCGCCTGGAGGCCGTCGGCGGCGCCGAGCGTGTTCGCCGCCGCGGCATCACGCTCGCGCCGGCGCGCGGCGGGCAGGTGCGCGCCGCTTGAGCCAGGAGCTCTTCGTACAGCGCGACCAGCCGCCCGGGGTGCCGCCGCTGCGCCTCGACGGCGAGCGCACGCTGCCGGACGTCCCCGAGGAGAACTACTGGTTCCGCCGCCACCTCGTGGTCTACGAGTGGATCGCGGCACGGGTCGGCGGCCTGCGCGTGGTCGACCTCGCGTGTGGCGAGGGCTACGGGTCCGCGGTCCTGGCGGACGCCGCGGCGGAGGTCGTCGGCGTCGACGCCAACCCCGACGCGTTCGAGCACGCCCGCCTGCGCTACCGCGCGCCGAACCTGCGCTTCGTGCGCGACATGGTCGAGCGGTTCTCCGAGCCCTGCGACGCGGTCGTCTTCCTGCAGACGATCGAGCACGTGCACGACCCGGACGGCGTGCTCGAGAACCTCAAGGGCATGCTGGCCGCCGGCGGGACCGCGTACGTGTCGACGCCGAACGTGCTGACGTTGGCGCCCCGCGGCGCCGAGCGTTCCGGCAATCCGTGGCACCTGCGCGAGTACCGGGCTGAGGAGATCCGCGCGCTGTGCGCAGCGCACTTCGGCTCGGTCACGTTGTACGGCCTGTTCCACGCCGGGCGGCTGCGCGCGCACGAGCTGGCGCTGCGGGCGGGCTGGGACCACGTTCACGCGGCGCTGCGGGTGACGAAGCCGTTCTACGATCGCTTCGTGCCGGCGATCTCGACGCGCGACTTCGCCCTGCGCCCGGACCGCGACCTGGACCGCGCGCTGGACTTCCTCGCCGTGCTGCGGCCGTGAGCGACGGCCGCCTCGCGATCGTCCTGCACTCGCACATGCCCTACGTCGAGGGCTTCGGCACGTGGCCGTTCGGCGAGGAGTGGCTGTGGGAGGCGATCGCGACCTCGTACCTGCCGCTGCTCGACGTCCTCGAGCGCGGCGCGCCGGTCACCCTGTCGCTCACGCCGGTGCTGTGCGATCAGCTCGAGGCGCCCGGGGCGATCGAGCGCTGCCGCGCGTTCCTGCGCGAGGTGCGGCCCGCGTCGCACGCGCTCGACGTCGAGGCGGCGGGCGACGACGCCGTCGCGGCGGAGCTCGAGCGCGCTGCCGGCGACTACGCGGCGGCGGCCGCGCGGCTGCCCGACGACCTGCTCGGCGCGCTCGCCCCGTACGCGGCGTGGACGAGCGCCGCGACGCATCCGGTGCTCCCGCTGCTGGCGACGGACGCCGGCGTGCGGCTTCAGGTCCGCACCGGCGTCGGCGCGCATCGCGCGCGCTTCGGCGATGGCTGGCGCGGCGGGTTCTGGCTGCCCGAGTGCGCGAACGCGCCGTGGCTGCACGGGCTCCTCGAGGAGGCCGGCGTGCATGCCACGTGCGTCGATCTCACCGACGTGCTGAGCCACGGCGACGCGCGCCACCTGCGGCCGCTGCGCACCGAGGCCGGCCCCTTGCTCGTGCCGATCGACCGCGTGGCGGTCGACCTCGTCTGGGCACCCGACGGCTACCCGGCGCACGGCGCGTACCGCGACTCCCATCGCCGCACCGCCCACGACCATCAGCCGTGGGCGAACGACGGCACGGTGTACGACCGCGCGCGCGCCACCGAGCGGGTCCGCGCGGACGCCGCCGACTTCGTCTCCCGGGTGAGCGAACGGGTGCGAGGCGGCGGGCTGTGCGTCTGCGCGCTGGACACCGAGCTGCTCGGGCACTGGTGGTACGAGGGCCCACGCTGGCTGGCGGCGGTCGTCGAGGAGGCGGCCGCGCGCGGGCTCGAGCTCGTGCACCTCGACGACGCACTCGCCGACTGCGATGCGGCGCCCGCGGGCAAGCTCGCCGAAGAGATGACGTCCTGGGGCACACCACGAGATCTGTCGACCTGGTCGGGGCCGCGCGTGGCCGCGATGGCGTGGGCTGCGCGCGCGGCGGAGCTCGACGTGCTCGCCGCGGGCGCCGGGGTCGGCGCGCGCGCCGAGCGCGAGCTGCTCGCGCTGCAGAGCAGCGACTGGGCCTTCCTGGTCACCCGCGACAGCGCCGGCGACTACCCGCGCCGGCGCTTCGACGGGCACGCGGCCGCGCTGCGCGCCGCGCTCGGCGATCCCGACACCGAGCCGGCCCTGCGCAACCTCGCTCCCCACCTGGCGCGCGAGGCGCTGCTCGAGCCATGAGCGCGCCGATCGTGGGCCGCGCCGACGCGCGGATCGGGGACGCCATCGAGGCGGCGGTCCGCGCCCGGCACCGCCGGCGGCTGCAGCGCCTGGGCTGGGAGCGCGTGCTCGACCCGCCCGACGACGGCATCTGGGCGGCGGGCGACCCGCCGCCGCGCGAGGGCTGCGCGCTCGACGTGCTCGTCGACGGCGCGGTGGCGCTGCCGGCGATCGCCGAGGCGATACAGGCGGCGCAGCGCTTCGTCCACATCACCGGCTGGCACATCGCCCCGCACTTCGAGGTCGAGCGAAGCCCGGGGCTGTCTATCGGCGCGCTGCTGGCCGAGCTCGCCGAGCGGATCGACGTGCGCGTGCTGGTGTGGGCGGGCGCGCCCCTGCCGGCGTTTCACCCGACGCGCTCCGACGTGCGCGACGCCATCGCGACGCTGACGCGCAACACGCGCATCCGCTGCCAACCCGACCCGCGCGAGCACCCGGTCCACTGCCACCACGAGAAGACCATCACGATCGACGGCGACGTCGCGTTCGTGGGCGGGATCGACCTGACGGACTCCGCGGGCGACCGCTTCGACTCGAGCGATCACCCCGCGCGCAGGAAGATCGGCTGGCACGACGTCGGGTCGCGGCTGCGCGGGCCCGCCGTGGCCGACGTCCACGACCACTTCGCGACCCGCTGGTTCGCGGTGACCGGCGAGCGGCTGGAGCGCCCGGCGCCGCCGCCGCGCGCCGGCGACTCGACCGTCCAGGTCGTGCGCACCGTCGCCGAGGACATGTACGACGAGTTCCCGCGCGGCGACTTCCGCATCTTCGAGAGCTACATGCGTGCGCTGCGCGGGGCGCGCCGGCTCATCTACCTCGAGAACCAGTTCCTGTGGTCGCCGGAGATCGTCGCGGTCCTCGCCGACAAGCTGCGCAACCCGCCGACGAGCGACTTCCGCCTCGTCGTGCTGCTGCCCGCGCGGGCCAACAACGGGCAGGACGACACGCGCGGGCAGCTCGGCGTCCTCGCGGAGGCCGACGACGGCAACGACCGCTTCCTCGCCGCGACGCTGCGGTCGCGCACCGGCTCACGCGACGACCCGCTCTACGTGCACGCGAAGGTCGGCATCGTCGACGACCGCTGGTTGACCATCGGCTCGGCGAACCTCAACGCGCACTCGCTGCTCAACGACACCGAGATGAACGTCGTCACCGACGACGCCGACCTGGCGCGCGCGACGCGCGTGCGGCTGTGGGCGGAGCACCTCGAGCTCGACGAGGGGACGGTGGCCGACTCCGACCCGGTCGCGCTGGTCGACGAGCGCTGGCGGCCGATCGCCGCCGAGCAGCTCGCGCGGCGGGACTCGGGGGTGCCGCCGAGCCACCGTCTGCTCGCGCTGCCCGGCGTCTCCAAGCGCTCAGGGCGCCTCCTGGGGCCGCTCGTCGGCCTGGCCGACGACAGCTGAAGCCCGGTTTTGCGCGCTCTTTGCGCGCGTTTCGGCAGGGTCGCGGGGCGGTTCCGTCCGCGGCCTCGCTAGGGTCCGCGGCTCTTCGTAACCAGACCCACGCCGAATTCCCGCCGCTCCGACGGCGGGGAACGGGGGACCCAAGGGGCCTTCCGGCCCAGGGGCGAATCGCCGGTTTGAACCCGGCGTAGCGCACGTCTCACAGCGCGAGCCCGACAGCTAACCCCGTAGGCGACGAGACGACCGGAGGGTTGAAGTCAACGTGGCATCCAATCGCGATCTCAGTTCGCCCATCCCGTGGCGTCGCTCGCTGCGCGCCTCGCACGCGCGGCGTGTGCAGCGCGCGCGCCGGCGCCGTCGCGCGCTCCGCGGCCGCGCCGGGGTGACGCTCGCCGTCCTGCTGTCGACCGTGGCCGCCACCGGCGCGTTCGCGCAGGACGCCGCGACGCCGCAGGCGTCCGGGACCAGCGTGCGGGCGGTGCAGCAGAAGCTCGGCGTGACCGCGGACGGAGTCTCCGGGCCGCGCACGCGGTCCGCGATCAAGCGCTTCCAGCGCGCGCACGGGCTCGCGGTCGACGGGATCGCCGGGCCGGCGACGCTCGCCGCGCTCGGCCTGACGTCGCCCGACACCCCGAGCGATGACGGCGGCGCGCAGCTCGCGCAGATCGCGCAGTGCGAGTCGGGCGGCAATCCCTCCGCGGTGTCGGCCGACGGCACCTACCGCGGCAAGTACCAGTTCGATCGTGAGACGTGGCGCGCGATGGGCGGGTCGGGCGACCCGGCCGAGGCGCCCGAGGCCGAGCAGGACCGCATCGCGGCCAAGCTCCTCGCCGCGAGGGGAACCGCGCCGTGGCCGAACTGCGCTTAGCCGCTTCGCTCGAGCGACACGACGCGGACACCGCCCGCCACGGCGCACCGCCAGGGGCCGTCGGCGGGTGGATCGTCGTTGCGGTTGAGCAGCATCGCCGCCAGGGCGCGCGCTTCGGGCTCGGGCAGCGGCCCGACGCGCAGCGTGCGCTCGGCGCCGCCACGGCGCTCGACGATGCGCAGGGCGCAGGCAGGGTCGACCTCGAACGCGAGCTGGTCGGCCATCGCGGATCGAGTCTATGGTGTGCGACATGCGACGCATCTGGGTGGTAGTCGTCGCCTGTGCTCTGCTCGCTGCGGTGGGGAGTGCGAGCGCGCAGACGAGTCACAAGGGCTGGCCGAAGATCGACATGCTCTTGATGAACAAGACGGACAGCAGCCGTCCGCTCGATGCCAGACCGGGCTCCGATCCGTTCGACGGGCAGGACCCGGGCTACTCGTGCGATGCGGTGCACAAGCGCGGGAAGTGCCAGCGCTACTTCGTGCCCGGGCCGTCAGGTGGGCAGGTCGTCGGCAACTTCAAGATCCACAGCGAGCTGCTCGGCGGTCACGGCAACGACACGCTGCACGCCGGCGCGTACGGCGACGTCCTGTGGGGCGACTACAAGCCCTCCGGCCAGCCGACCACGCAGCACGACACGATGTTCGGCGGCAACGGCAAGGACTTCATCTACGCCAGCCACGGCACGAACACGATCGCCGCGGGCGGCGGCAACGACATCATCAAGGCGCACTTCGGCCGCGGGTCGATCGACTGCGGCGGCGGGAACGACCTGCTCCTCATCAGCCGCCGCGCTCAGAAGGTCTACAAGATCCACGGCTGCGAGCGCATCTCGCACAAGACGCTCGGCTACTGACGCGGGGCGCTACTCCCAGCGCAGCTGCCGCGGCGTCGGGCGCATCCTGATCAGACGCGCCGGCACGCCGGCGACGACGGCGTTCGCCGGGACGTCCTTGTTGACGACCGCATAGGTGCCCACGACGGCGTTGTCGCCGACCGTCACGCCGCGCAGGAACGACGCGCCGTAGCCGATCCAGACGTTGTGGCCGATGCGCACGTCGCGCTTGTAGATGCCCTGCAGGCGGATTGGCCGCTCGACCTCGACGACGCCGTGGTCGAAGTCGATGAGCATCACGCGGTCGGCGACGATGCACTCGCGGCCGATCGACACGTGCTGGTAGGCGGAGATCGTGCACTCCTGGCCGAGCACCGACTTGGCCCCGATGCGCACCTCGCCCTCGTGCGCGCGGATCTTCGTCCCGTGCCCGATCCACGACCAGCGCCCGAGATAGAGCGTGGCGTCCTTACCGATCTCGAGCGTCACGCCGGGGCAGACGAACGCGAACCCGTCGGTCTTGAGGCGGCCGCGGAAGCGCAACTTCAGCCAGCCGAGACGAACGAGCAGGCGGGCGTAGTTGAGGGTCAGCATGCGGTGCGCGCGCATCCAGCGCAGCAGCGTGAGCGCCCCGCCGTGGCGGGGCGCGGGCTCGCCGCGAATGTGCGGCGGAAGCCCCGTGACCCTCGGTGGTGTCAGGACCGACTCCACGGATGTGAACAGTAGTCTGCGGCCCCCGATGGCCGACCAATCCCTCGCTCAGCGACTGCTCGCCGGCGACAAGCGCGCGCTCGCCCGCGCGATCACGCTGGTCGAGTCCGACGACCCGGCGGGCTGGGAGCTCGTACGCGAGGTCTATCCGAAGACCGGCCACGCGCGGGTGGTTGGGCTGACCGGCGCGCCCGGCGCCGGCAAGTCGACGCTGATCGGCGCGCTGACCAAGCTGCGCCGCGCCGCCGGCCGGCAGGTCGCGGTGCTGTCGATCGACCCGTCGTCGCCGTTCACGCAGGGCGCGCTGCTCGGCGACCGCATCCGCCTCACCGAGCACTTCCTCGACCCCGGCGTCTTCATCCGCTCGATGGCCAACCGGGGCGCGCTCGGCGGCCTCAGCGAGGCGGCGCTCCAGGCCGCGCTGCTGATGGACGCGGCGGGCAAGGACGACGTCTTCCTCGAGACGGTCGGCGTCGGCCAGGCCGAGGTCGACGTGATCGACCACGCCGACACGGTCGTCCTCGTGCTCATGCCGGGCTCGGGCGACTCGATCCAGGCGCTGAAGGCGGGGATCATGGAGATCCCCGACGTCATCGTCATCAACAAGGCCGACCACCCGCTGACCGACACGATGATCCGCGAGATCCGCGGCGTCCTTTCGCTGGCTCCCCAGCGCGGCTGGCGGGTGCCGATCGTCAAGACCGAGGCCGTGCGCGGCGAGGGCGTCGAGCAGCTCGTCGAGAAGCTCGAGGAGCACCACGCGTACATCGAGGCCGAGGGGACGCTGTCGGAGCGCC
>DATFRW010000303.1:0-5969 GCA_035262945.1 Solirubrobacteraceae bacterium | reverse complement strand
CGCGACGATCGTCGAACGCGGCGGCCGTCGCGTCGAAGTTCGACAGCAGGCCGCGCAGCGACACCTCGCTGCGCCCGAGTGCGGCGCTGATCTTGCCGAGCGAGGCGATGAGCACGGAGAGGTCGTCGGGGCGCTCGCCGCGCAGCGCGTCGGCGACGATCGCCGTGGCCGGCAGCGCGCGGGCGCCGTGACGGGCGGCCGCGTTGAGTGCCTGCGCGGCGGTGCGGCCGTCAGGCCCGGGGCGGGTGAGCGCGTCGCCGTAGCCGGCGAGGAAGTCCTGCAGGTCGGCGCGGCTGTCGCTCGTCAGCGCGCTGAGGACCTGGTCGAGCTGGACCGGGCTCGCGGTCTGGGTCATCGGGATCGTCGCCCCGGCGCGGAGGGTCGGCGCCGAAGGGCTCCCGGGCTGGAGATCGACGAAGAAGTTGCCCTCGAGGAACAGCCGCGGGCGGATCTTCAGCGTGGCGTCGCGGTGGATCGGCAGGCCCTCGTCGCGCAGTTCGAGCGTCACCACGGCGGCGTGCGAGCTCGGATACGGGCTGATCGCGACGACCTTGCCGACGTTGACGCCCGCGATCCGCACCGGCGCGTCGGCGCGGATGTTCACCGCGTCGGGGAACACGGCTTTGAATCGGTAGCCGTGGGTGAATGGGATGTCCTTGGCGAAGCCGAAATACAGCAGGGGGACGAGTGCGATGAGCACGAGCACACCGACGCGCAGCGGGGTCCAGCGCGAGGGTTTCCTCATCGCTTGACCTCGCGCTTGGTGACGTCGTGGGTCGTGCCCTGGTTGCCGGGCACGTTCCCGATGGCCGTGCGCCCGGCGGTGTAGCGCTCGTTGCCCGCCTCGCACTCGTGCGGCTGGCCGGGGGCGGCGACGTTCGGGTACGGGTTGCTGTGGAGGTGGTTCTCGGCGGGGCCGCCGTTCGCGGGCGCGCTCGCCGGGCCGCCCTCGTTGTTCGGCGCGACGGGCGCGATGACGGTGAGGAAGCGCAGCCAGGTGCCGGTGGCGTCGCCGTCGGCGAGCGTGCTCGCCAGGTTGCGCAGCAGCAGCGTCCCGTAGTTGCAGGTGGCCTGGGCGCCGCGCAGCGAGCCGGCCAGCGCCTTGGCCGCGGTGCCGGTGGCGGCGGCGTCGAGCGCGCCCTGCAGCGCGGCCTGGTCGCGGCCGAGCTTGCCCAGCGCGTCGAGCAGCGGGGCGAGGCGGTCGTTGAGCGCGCGCGCCCGGTGCAGGACCGGGCCGCCCCGCGCCACGGCGCGGCCGAGGGGCGCCGACGCGCCGCGGATCGCCGCGGCGGCCGGGCGCAACTCGGCGAAGAACCGCTCGGCGGTGTCGAGGAACGGGCGTTCCGCGCGCAGCGACCGCCTCGCCTGCGCGATCGCCGGCGGCCCCTCGCTGATCGCGTCCTGTACGAACGGATGCGTCACCGATGCGATCGCGCCGAACGTCGTGTCCAGGCCGCGGAAGAAGCCGGCCTGGTCCTCGGCGACCGGCGCGACCGCCGACGCCGTCGCCTCCAGGCCCGGGAAGAGGCCGCGCAGGTTGGTCGACGGCGCCGCGAGGTTGCGCATCAGCGGCTCGAGGCTCGCGAGCAGCGGGCGGAAGGCGTCGATCGTCCGGCCGAGGTCCTGCCCGCGGCCGGCGAACGCGGTGCCGAACGTGTCGAGGTTCGTGCTCGCGGCGTCGCGCGTGGGCGCGTCGAACGTGTTGAGGACGTCGTCGATCTCGACGGGCTCGGGCCGCGCGTTGGTCACGGGCACGGTGGCGCCGTCTGGGAACCCGCGCCGCGAGCGCCCGACGGTGACCTGCAGGTACTTGAGCCCCAGCGCGGAGCGCGAGCGCACGATGAACGTCGAGTCGACGGGGAGCGGCTGGAGGCGGCGCTCGAGCTTGAGCGTCAGGTCGGCGCCGACGGCGCCGGTCCGGTCGTCCTGCACCGGCGCGATGCGGCTGATCGTCCCGACGCGGATCCCGGCGACGCGCACGTCGTTGCCGCGGACGAGGCTGGCGGCGCTGGGCAGCCGCACGTGGACGGTGTAGACCGGCACGAACGGCAGGCCGCTGTTCGCGTTGTAGGCGAGGAAGACCGCGACGACGGTGACGAGCACGGTGGCCGCGCCGATGAGGATCGGGTTGGCGGCGATCGATGAGCGGCGGTTCCTCATGGCCCGGGGATCAGCGCGTCGAGATCGCAGTCGACGGGCGGGTCGTCGACGAACGGCGCGGAGCCGTCCCGCGGCGGGGCCGCGGCCGAGCCGGGGCAGCGCTTGAGGCCGGCGGGCAGCAGCGAGCCGAGCGGGTTCGCGGACGGGTCGGCCGGAGCGAGCACGCCGGGGCCGGTCGCTGTCGGCTGGAAGCTGAAGCGGTTGAAGGTCGGCGCGACGCGCGCGTAGTGGCCGTTGGCGTCGTAGTTCGCGCTCGCCTGGCCGAACGTGCGCAGCGCGCCGGCGACGTCGGGCGCGTAGGGGCGCGCGAACTGAGCGATCGGCTCGAGCTGCTGCAGGGCGGCGATGCCGTTACGCGCCGCGGGGCTCAGGCGCGCCTCGAATCCGGGCAGCGCCTGCGTGGCGTCGACGAGGTCGGCGGACTTGGGGCGGTCGAGCGCGAGGCGCAGGTCGTGCAGCGTCGGCTGCGCGGCACCGGCGAAACCGCCCACGTCGCGCAGGAACCCGGGGAGCTGCGGGGCGACGGGCTTGGTGGCGTCGACCAGCCGGCGCAGGTCGGGCAGCGCGGTCTCGAGGGCGCCGAACGCCGCCTGCCCCTCGCGTAGGGTCGGCGGCAGTTGCCCGATCGTGTCCGCCAGCGCGGCGCTCTGGCGCGCGGTCGCCGAGAGTGCGCCGGCGGTGTGGGCGACGATGCCGCGCAGGTGGACGCGCTCGGAGGCCAGCACGGTCGTCGTGCGGCCGGTCTGCACGAGGAAGTCGGTGAGCGCCGGCTCGTCGCGCTGGAGTTCCTGCACCACGCGGTCCGTCGCGCTCAGGGCGGGGGCGAATGTGCTCGCCGAGCGCTGGAACGCGCGCGCCGCGCCCGCGAACTGCGTCGCCGAGCCGTGGACGACCTCCTGCAGCGCCTTGCGCGTGCGCGGGTCGAACGTGTCGAAGAGCTGGTCGAGATCGACGATGCCGCTCGTCTGCGTGGTCCCGAGCGTGGCGCCGTCGGCCAGCCGCGGCGCGTTGTTGGGGCCGGGGCGCAGCGCGACGTAGCGGTTGGCGACGCCCGACAGCGACGATGCGCGGATCTCGGCCGTGGTGCCCTCGTGGAGCGGCGCGTACGGCGAGCGCACCGCGATCGTCACGCGCGCGCGGTTGTCGTCGGTCAGCTCGATGTCCGTGATCGAGCCGATCGGCACGCCGCCGACCTGCACCTGGTCGCCCCCGACGAGCTGGCCGGCGTTGTCGAAGACGAGGCTGTAGGTGTGGTTGTGGTCGGGGCGAACGATGAAGACGACTGCGAGCGCGGCGAGCAGGAGCGCGGCGAGAGCGAGCAGGCGTGTGCGCGTCCGCCTCATCGGCCCAGGAGGTAGTCGAGGAGCGGCGCCCGCGCAGCGCGCGCCTGCCCGCTGCCGTCCTGCTGGTCGAGGAAGTGCGCATTGCAGGAGCTGCCACCGACCTGGACCGCCATGCCGACGCACGTGCTCACGACCAGCGCGGAGCGGACGTAGTGCCCGGCGCTGTCGTAGCCGTTCAGCGCCCCGGTCGCGTTGTAGGCGAGGTCCATGAAGTTCTCGATGCCGCCGGTGTCGCGGAAGCTCGACAGCGCCTTCGAGAGGTCGCCGAGCGTCGGGCCGGCGTCGGCGCCGACCTTCGCGACGGCGTCGACGGCGGGGCGGGTCGCGACGACCGCCGAGCGCTCGTTGCGCGCCAGCCGCGCCGCGCTCTGAAACCACGGCGTCGCCTGCTGCGCGAGCGGACGCAGACCCACGGTGGCCTGGTTGATCCCAGGAGCCGCGGCGGCGAGGTCGTCAAGGGCGGGCGTTCCCTGCTCGGCCACGCGCTGCAGGCGCTCCATGGTCGGCGGCAGCTCGCGCAGCAGGCCCGGCAGGCCGTCGAGCACCTGCCGGAGCGCGCGGCGGCGTTCGGCCGCACCGGTGGCCGACTGCGCGATGTGCTCGATCGCGCCGGCGACGTGCCGGCGGTCGCGCGCGAGCGGGTGCAGCGCCTGCTCGCCGTCGCGCGCGAGACGGGTGAGCGTCCGGTTCTGCCCCGCGAGGATGGCCAACACGCGGTCGGTCTGCTCGAGGGCGGGATTGGCGCGACGGATGACCTGGCGCAGCTCGTCGCCGCGGCCGGCGAGGCCGGTGCCGAGCTCGTTGAGGATGATCGCGAGGCGCTCGCGCTCGGGCCGCCTGGCGATGTCGGTGATGAGATCGGGATCGACGGGGCTCGAGGTGCGGGCGAGGGGGAGCATGCGCGCGTCGGCGCCCGGCCGGCCGTGGGCGATCACGCGCAGCGGCGGAGGGGGCGCCGAGCCGGCCGCGCGCGGCTGCGTCGGCGTGCAATCGACGAACTTCTCGCCGATGAGCGACTGCGGGCGGATCGTGCACGTCGCGTCGGCGCGGAAGTCGCGGAATCCCGGGTCGTCGATGCGCAGCGTGACGGCGGCCTTGTTGTCGCGGGTGACCGACAGGCCTTCGACCGTCCCGACCTTGACGCCCGCGACCTTGACGTCTTCGCCGGCGATGACATTCGCCGCGCTGTCGAAGGTCGCCCGGACGCGGTAGGAGCCCGAGTCGGCCCCGCCGGTGGCGAGGACGAGCACGGCCGCGCCCGCGAGGAGCGCGCCCACGGCGCCCGCCGCCGCGCGCGGAGCGCGGCGGCGGCGTTGGTGGTGGCTTTGATCGGGCGCGCTGCCCACGACGAGGCCGCGCGTGCGCGGCTACCCCTTGCGGCAGCTTGCCTTCGTGCCGGCCGAGGGCTTGCTGCCGTCTCTGAGGCTGAAGTCGCCCTTGAAGGCCCATCCCCCGCTGGGGCACGTCTTCGGCGCGGTCACCAGATGGTGCGTGACCGAGCGCCCGCGCTCCTTGACCTTGGTGGTCGCTCCGATGGCTACCGTGAAGTCGACCACGGACGCGTCCGGCGAGCCGGGCACCGTCGGGATCGCTGGGACCGGGAAGTTGAACTTGCGCCCGAACTGGCCGGTGTCGGGGGTGAGCGTCGCGCCGACGACCAGCTGCACCGAGATCGGCTGGCGGCCGTCGTTGTAGAGCAGGAGGGTCGCCGGACGGCCGGGGCGCGTGCCGTTGAACGCGGTGACCTTCGCCGGCTCGTTGACGAGCGTGCCGCCGAGCAACGCCGACGCGTGCGCCGTGCCGGTCCCGACCTTCGATCCGGCGGGGCAGCCGCTCGGGCCGCGGGCCTCGAGGGTGCCGCGCGAGCACACCTTCAGGCCCTTGGTGTCGACCTTGATGTTGGGAAGGTGGACGAGCGCGTTGGTCAGCGGCGCCGGTACCGATCCGTCGGCCATCTTCAGGCTGAAGCCGAAGCGCACGTTCGTCGGCTTGCCGGCGACGTTCGGCGTCATCTTCGCCGTGACGGTCGCCGAGGGCGCAGTTTGCGCGGCCGCGGCGCCCGGCAGGGCGAGACCTATGGCCGTCGCTATGAGTGCGGCCCGCTGGATGCGCACGATGGACCTCCTCCGATTGGGGGCTACCGGAGCCGTCTCTCCGACGTCTTTGAACACGGTCTGGTGTTCAAAAGACGGCGCGACAATAAACTTCGTCGTATCCGAATGTCAAATATCACCTCACTTGGTGTGTTGCTCAGGTATGGTCGCGGCCCATTCCGCGCCGATGACCGACCTGCAGCGCAAGATCACGTTCGAACGCCTGCCCCACGGGCGTCACGGATTGCCCCGGGATGTCGTCGTGCGCTCGCAGCGCGAGCGCATGCTGCGCGCGATGGCCGACGCCGTCGCCGAGCGCGGCTACGCGGCCACCAGCGTGGCCGACGTGCTCAAGCGCGCGGGCGTGTCGCGG
>DATFRW010000302.1:0-7797 GCA_035262945.1 Solirubrobacteraceae bacterium | reverse complement strand
CCGATGACGCGCTTGTGGAGCTCGTCCTCCATGCGCATGAGCTTCTGCGTCTCGGCCTCGGTGAGCTTGAACACCGGGATGCCGGTCCACATCGAGACGATGTCGGCGATCTCCTCCTCGCCGATCGCGGGCCGCTCGTGCTCGCCCTCGCCGCGCTCCCACTGCTCTTCCAGCTCGCGCTTCTTCTGCGTGAGCTTGCGCTCCTGGTCGCGCAGGTTGGCCGCCTTCTCGAACTCCTGCGCCTCGATCGCGGCCTCCTTGGCGCGCCGCGTCTCCTCGATCTCCTCCTCGAGCTCGCGGTACACGGGCGGGGAGGTCATCGACTTGATGCGCATGCGCGACGCGGCCTCGTCGATGAGGTCGATGGCCTTGTCTGGCAGCTGTCGGTCGGAGATGTAGCGATCGGCCAGCTCGGCGGCCGCCTCGAGCGCCTCGTCGGTGATCTCGACCTTGTGGTGGCTCTCGTAGCGGTCGCGCAGGCCCTTGAGGATCTGGACGGTCTCCTCCGTGGTGGGCTGATCGACCCGGATCTGCTGGAAGCGGCGCTCCAGGGCGCTGTCGCGCTCGAGGTACTTGCGGTACTCGTCGAGCGTGGTCGCGCCGATGGTCTGCAGCTCACCGCGGGCCAGGGCCGGCTTGAGGATCGACGCGGCGTCGATCGCGCCCTCGGCGGCGCCCGCACCGACGAGGTTATGGAGCTCGTCGATGAACAGGATGATGTCGCCGCGCTGGGTGATCTCCTTCATCACCTTCTTCAGGCGCTCCTCGAACTCGCCGCGGTACTTCGAGCCGGCGACGAGGGCCGCAAGGTCCAGCGTGTAGATCTGCTTGCCCTTCAGCAGCTCGGGCACGTCGGCGTTCGTGATGCGCTGGGCCAGGCCCTCCACCACGGCGGTCTTGCCGACGCCCGGCTCGCCGATGAGCACGGGGTTGTTCTTCGTGCGGCGCGAGAGGATCTGCATGATCCGCTCGATCTCGGTCTCGCGGCCCACGACGGGGTCGAGCTTGCCCTCGGAGGCCAGCTTGGTCAGGTTGCGGCCGAACTGGTCGAGCAGCTTCGAGGACTTCTTGCCCTCGCCCGACGCGCCGGAGGCGCCGGACGCGGCGCCCTGGCCGCTCTGGCGGCGGCCGCCGGGGCCGGAAAGCATGCGGATGACCTCGTTGCGGATCTTCTCGGAGTCTGCGTCGAAGTCGAGGAGGATGCGCGCGGCAACGCCCTCGTTCTCGCGGACGAGGCCCAGCAGAATGTGCTCAGTCCCGATGTAGTTGTGGCCGAGGCTCAGGGCCTCGCGCAGCGCGAGCTCGAGAACCTTCTTCGCGCGTGGAGTGAACGGGATCTGGCCCGAGGTGACTTCCTCTCCGGAGCCGACGATCCGTACGACCTGCGCGCGGACGCGCTCGACCGTGATGTCGAGAGACTCGAGCACGCGGGCAGCGAGCCCCTCCTCCTCGCGCAGCAGACCAAGCAGAATGTGCTCGGTCCCGATGTAGTTGTGCTTGAGCGTGCGCGCTTCTTCCTGCGCGAGAACGACGACCTGGCGGGCCCGTTCCGTGAATCGCTCGAACATCGTGTGGTGGTCCTTCCTGCTGTGCGGGTGAAGCCTCAGCCTCGGTCGTTTCTTGGTCCTTGTGCGTTGGTCTTAGTGGGACGCCAAACGCCCGACTGCTCACCTATTCGGCCGGAACCGCCTGTCGGATGAGCGAATCGGGTCTCTATGGCAGGGCATACGCCAGTCTACCAACGCCTCTACACCCCTCTGTGTGATGCGCGGCAGGGTTCCCGCATGCTGGGAGAACTACGCCGTGCGCCGCGTGAGACGGCACGTTCAGCGCTCGAGCAGGAACCTCCGGACCGCGCGCCGGCCGGTCGGCGGGCGCCCGCGCGACTGCACCGAGTGGCCCGAACCCTTGACCACGAGGAGGCGGCCATTGGGCGTGTGCGCGGCCTGCTCGCGGGCCCAGGGCAGCGGCGTGGACAGGTCGCGATCGCCGACCAGGAGCAGCGTGGGGACGGGCGGGAGATCGCCGTCGGAAGGCGGGGACGGGCCGGGCGTCGGCGGCCAGCGCAGGCACGTCTGCGCCAGGCCGTTCCCCGCGACCGTGGCGCGGTCGAACGGCGTCGGGTCGACCCGCGCGGCGTCGCGTTGCAGCAGCGCCTCGCGGCCCGCGAGCGGCGCCGCCTGCGAGCCCCACGGCATGTGGAGGTCGGCGCATGCGGTCGATGCATGCAATCCCTGGCTGAGGACCTGGGCGGGCGCGCGCTGGGCGCGGCGAACCGCCCGGATGAGGCGGTTTAGCCGCTCGGGCCGCCCGCGCCGCGCCTCGCGCAGGTCGCGCAGCAGCCCCGGGAAGGTCGGCGCGCCCACGCTCATCGCGACGATCGTGTCGTAGAGCGCCGGACCGTTGTGCAGTTTGCGCACGACCGCGGCGAGGTCGGCCGCGGGGTCGCCCGGGCAGTGCTGCGCGCGGCAGGCCAGGCGCAGCACGCGCGCGGTCTCGCGCATGCCGACGTCCTCCAGGACGGTGATGCCCGCCGCCGGCACGACCGAGTCGAGCACGAGCCGCGCGGTCCGGTCCGGGTGCGCGATCGCGTAGCGCTCGGCGACATACGTGCCGTAGGACGTGCCGTCGAGCGTGAGTTTGTCCGCACCGAGGGCGGTCCGCAGGGCGTCGAGGTCGGCGACCGTGTCGGCGGTCGAGTAGAAGCGCCGGTCGGGCCCGAGCGTGCGCGCGCAGGCCTCGACCGCTCCGGCCGCCGGAACCGTGAGGTCCGACGTCCCCATCGAGCGCTGCAGCGCCGGGCATTGCAGGGCGCCCTGACGGCCGGTTCCGCGCTGGTCGAGCATGACCATGCGGTACTGGCGCAGGACGTTGGTTCCGAACCGCTGGCGAAGGGTGGGGATGAAGCTCACGCCGCCCTGGCCGGGGCCGCCGGTGAGCACGAGCAGCACGCCCCGCGGCGCGGCGTCGTTGTCCGCGGCGGCGACGCGCAGGCGCAGCGTGCCCGGCGTCTTGCCGGTGTGGTCGAGCGGCACGGTCAGGGTCGAGCAGGTGAAGCCGGTGGCGTTGGCGCACGGCTTCGAGCCGGTGAGCCGCGGCGCGGGCTGAGGCCGCGTCGCGGGCGCCGACGCCTGCGTGGCGCGGGTGGCGGTCGTCGCGTCCTGCTTCTTGGCGCCGCCTCCGCAGCCGGCGATCGCCACGGCGAGCACGACCCCGATCACCCCGCCACGTCGCATCGGGCCAAGCATGGCATCGCGCGCATAACGAACGGGGAAGCGCTAGATGGTTGATTCCGCGGCCGCCGTGCCCGCGTGTGCGCGGGCCGCGGATGCCGGGCGACGCGGGCCGAAGGGGCACAGTGCCGGTGGCACGGGCCCCTTCGGACCGTGGCGATCCGGCGCCGCGGAACGCGTACAGGCGGGTGCGGGGGTCGTGGAATCGGCCATCTAGTCGCGCATCGCCGGGAAGAGCACGACCTCGCGGATCGAGTGCGCGCCGGTGAACAGCATCACCAGCCGGTCGACCCCGATGCCGATCCCGCCCGTCGGCGGCATCCCCTGCTCGAGCGCGCCGAGGAACGCCTCGTCGAACGGCATCGCCTCCTCGTGGCCCTCCGCGGCGAAGCGCCGCTGGGCCTCGAAGCGAGCGCGCTGCTCGTCGGGGTCGTTGAGCTCGGTGAACGCGTTGGCGATCTCCATGCCGCCGGCGAACGCTTCGAAGCGCTCCACCAGCCCCGGCTTGGAGCGGTGGTCCTTCGCCAGTGGCGAGATCTCCTTGGGGAAGTCGATGACGAACGTCGGCTGCACGAGCGTCGGCTCGACGACCTTCGAGAAGAGATCGTCGACGAGCTCGGGCCACGTGAGCCCGTCGGTCGGGATGTCGACCCCGGCGGCCTTGATCGCCGCGGCCAGCGCACCGGGCTCGCGCAGCGCCATGACGTCGATCCCGGTCGCGTCCTCGATCGCGTCGGTGAGGCCGATCCGGCGGTAGGGCGGCGTGAAGTCGATCTCGCCCTCGTAACCGGCCGCCTCGGCCACCAGCGGGAGCAGCTCTTCGACGCGGCGCATCTCGTCGTCGTAGTCCGCGTAGGCCTCATACCACTCGACCATCGTGAACTCGGGGTTGTGCTTGTAGGAGACCCCCTCGTTGCGGAAGTCCTTGCCGAGCTCGTACACGCGCTCAAGGCCGCCGACGATGAGCCGCTTGAGGTACAGCTCGGTCGCGATGCGCAGGTACATGTCGCGGTCGAGCGCGTTGTGGTGCGTGACGAACGGGCGCGCCATCGCGCCGCCGTAGAGCGGCTGGAGCACCGGCGTCTCGACCTCGATGAACCCCTCAGCGTCCAAGTACGCGCGGATGGCCGAGATCACCCGTGCGCGGGTGACGAACAGGTCGCGGATCTCGGGGTTGGCGATGAGGTCGAGCTCGCGGTGGCGAAAGCGCGTCTCGACGTCGTGCAGGCCGTGGAACTTGTCCGGCGGCGGGCGCAGGCTCTTGGCCAGCACCTCGAAGTCCTCGACCCGCAGCGTCAGCTCGCCGCGCTTGGAGCGGAAGGCGAGGCCGTCGACCCCGACGATGTCGCCGAGGTCGAGCTCGAGCAGGCGGTTCATGGCCTCCTCGCCGAGCACGTCGACCTTCGCCTGCAGCTGGATGCGGCCGGTGCGGTCGTCGAGGTCGAGGAACGCCATGCGCCCCTGCCCGCGGCGGGCGTGCAGGCGCCCCGCCACGCGGTAGCGCGCGTCGGAGTCCTCGCCCGCGGGCAGGTCGCCGTGCGCGGCGTGGATCGCGCCGATCGGCTGCACGCCCGGGTAGGCGTGCGGGTACGGCTCGATCCCCTCGGCGCGCAGGCGCTCGAGCTTGGCCCGCCGCGTCGCGAGCAGATCGGAGGCGGCTTCCTCGGCCACCGACCGAGCTTACTTACGCGACGTCGATCTTCGTGATCTTGAGCTTGCGCTTCTTGCCGTTGGGGAGCGCGACATCGACCGTGTCGCCGCGCTTGTGCCCCATGAGCGCCTTGCCGACCGGCGACTCGTTGGAGAGCTTCCTCTCCGACGGGTTCGCCTCGGCGGAGCCGACGATCGTGTACTTGTCGGCGTCGCCCGTCTTCTCGTCCTTGACGTTGACCGTGACGCCGACCTTGACCATGTCGGTGGACAGATCGGACGCGTTGATGACCTGCGCGGAGCGCAGGCGCTCCTCGAGCTGCGCGATCTTCTGCTCGAGCATCATCTGCTCGTTCTTGGCGTCGTCGTACTCGGCGTTCTCGGAGATATCGCCGAATTCGCGCGCTTCCCTGATGCGCTCGGCGACCTCGCGACGCTTGTTGGTCTGCAGTTCGTCGAGCTCGCGCTGGAGCTTCTCGAGGCCTTCGGGAGTGAGGATGACGTCCTTGGGCATGAGTGTGGGTGGTGTCGGTGACGGCAGGCCCCTAGACAGGAAACCCCGCGCGACGGCGGGGGTGAATGGGGCTGGCTGGCTGGACGAGCGGCGCAGTATAGCGCCGCGTCACGCGGCAACCGGCAGGTCTTCCAGCCCCCCGAGGACGGCTCGTGCCTCGTCCACCGTGGCCGTCGCCTGCATGGCCTGGTTGAGCTCCTTCGAGGCCCCGAGGCGGTCGAGGTACCAGGGATAGAACTTGCGCAGATAGCGCCCGGCGCGGTCGGCGCCGAGGTGCTCGATTGCGCGTTCCATGACCCAGTCGAGCTCGGCGAGGATCTCGGCGTGGGTGGGCTCGATCGCACGGCGGCCGAGCAGCTGCTCGAAGATCCACGGGTTGCCGAGCGCGCCGCGGGCGAGCATGACGGCAGTGGCGCCGGTCCGCTCGTAGGCGGTGATCGCCGCGTCCGCCGTGGCCAGGCCGCCGCTCAGGATCACGGGCGCGCCGAGCGACGCCACCAGCCGCGCGGCGAGGTCGTAGTCGGGCGTGCCCTTGTGGTGCACGGCGGCGCTGCGGGGGTGGAAGGCGATCGCGCTGACGCCCGCGTCATGGACGAGGCGATGGGCGAGCTCGTAGCCGTCGGTCTCCCCCGGCCGCTGGCCCGAGCGCAGCTTGACCGTCACCGGCAACCCCGAGCCCTCGCGCGCGGCCCGCGCGACGGCAACCGCCGTGTCGGGATCCTTGATGAGCGCCGCTCCCGCGCCGGTCTTGCACACCTTCGGCACCGGGCAGCCCATGTTGAGGTCGATGAGGTCGGCACCGCGCTCCGCCACGGTCGCCGCCGCGGAGCGCATGACGTCGGAATCCTGGCCGAAGAGCTGGATGGACACCGGTCCGCGCGCGCGCTCGCCCGGGTGGATGCGCAGCAGCTCGCGCAGCGTCTTGTCGTTGCGATGGTGGATGGCGAAGCTCGACACCATCTCGGAGACGGCGAGCCCCGCCCCGTAACGCTTGGCCTGCAGGCGCACAAACCAGTTGCCGATCCCGGCCAGGGGCGCGAGCACGACCCGGTTGGGGATCGCGACCGGGCCGACGCTCCACGGCGTCGTGAGCTCAGGCGTTGCGCTCATGCAACAAGCGTAGGCCGGTCAGCGTGAGGAGGTCGTCCGTTTCGTCGATCTCCTCGGTGAACGGGACGATGTGGCCGGCCAGCCCGCCGGTGGCGATCGTCTCGATCTCGGGGCCCATCTCGGCGCGCAGGCGGCGCAGGATGCCGTCGACCTGCGACGCGTAGCCGTAGATCACGCCGCTGCGGATGCCGTCGATGGTCGTCTTGCCGATGAGCGACCGCGGCGGCGCGAGGTCGATCCGCGGCAGCGCGGCGGCGCGGCTCGTGAGCGCCTCCATGGCGATCTCGATGCCGGGCGCGATGATCCCGCCGAGGTACTCGCCGTCGGCCGAGACGGGGTCGAAGGTCAGCGCGGTCCCGAAGTCGACGACCACGCAGGCGCCGTGCACGCGGTCGTACGCGGCGACCGCGTTGACGAGCCGGTCGGGGCCGATCTCGCGCGGGTTGTCGTAGCGCAGCGCCATGCCGGTGCGGATCCCGGGGCCGACGACGAGCATCTCGTGGCCCAGGTAGCGCTCGGCCATCGCCTCCCACTCGGGCCGCAGCTGCGGCACAGTGCTCGACACGATCGAGGCCTCGAGGTCGGCCAGGCCGATCCCGCGCAGCTCCAGCAGGTTGCGCAGCACCGCGCCGAGCTCGTCGGCGGTGGAGTCGCGCACGGTGGAGAAGCGCCAGTGCTCGACGAGCTTGCCGGCGCGATAGGTCCCGAAATGGGTCTGGGTGTTGCCGACGTCGACGACGAGGAGCACGGCACGGGATCGTCCCACGCGCGTGCAACCTCGGCGCACAGCCATCGACGTGACGCCGGGCGGCGGCTGTTACGAGGCTCGCATCGGACCGCGAGCACCGCGCTGCCGGCAGCCGCCGCCGCCCGGCAAGTTGACGTCAGGCAGCTTGGGGCGCGGCCTCGCGGACGAAGCCGCGGATGAGGTCGGCCAGCGCCTCCGGGGCGTCCTCCGCGACGAACGTGCGCGCGCCGGCGATCGGCTCGAGGCGCGCGTTCGCGAACACCGCGGCCAGGCGCCGCCCGAGCTCGGGCGAGAAGAAGCGATCGTCCTGGCCCCAGGCGATGAGCGCCGGGATCTGCAGGGACGGGAGCCGCGCGGCCGCGTCGAGCATGGTCGACTTGTCGATGGCCCGCAGGAACGCCGCGGTGTCGCGGCGGACCCCGGCGTCGTCGAGGAACGGCTGGGTCCAGGCGGCGGTGACCTCGTCGGGGATGTCGTGGGCCAGCCCGCCGTAGGCGATCGTGGTGCGTCGCGCGGCGGCGGAGCGCATCGGCTGCATCGCG
>DATFRW010000301.1:0-2013 GCA_035262945.1 Solirubrobacteraceae bacterium | reverse complement strand
GGCGCGATCGAGGATCTCTCGCCGCGCGAGCGCGAGGTGCTCGACCTGATGGCCGAGGGACTGCGCAACCGCGAGATCGGCGAGCGCCTCTTCGTCAGCGAGACGACGGTCAAGACCCACGTGCGCCACGTGCTCGAGAAGCTGCGCTTCCGCAACCGCACCGAGGCGGCCGCGTTCGCCTCGCGCGTCGCCGGCCGCCGCGGGCCCTAGACGCATGCCGCCGCCGTGAGCGTCGCGCGTAGGCCGCGGCTCAGGCGACGGCGCACCTCGGGGATGTCGATGTCCAGCGCGGCGGCGATGCGGGGCTCGGGCCAGCGCAGCAGGCGCGCCAGGGCCACCGCGTCGCGGTCCTCCACCTCCATCGGCGCGAACGCCGGGTCGGGGGCGGCGCGCAGCGCCAGCCGTACGGCCGTGGCGGCGAGCGTCTCGGCGTCTCGATCGGCCGCGCCCGCCGCGGCGAAGACGCGCAACGTCGCCTCTTCGGCGGCGTCGGCGTCGGCCGCCGCGGCGACCGCGGCGCCGTACACGCGGGCCATGGCCGTCTCGTCGTGCTTGTGCTGCCTGCCTCCCCCGAGCACACTGCGAGCCTACGGCCCGTCGGGACCGCTGCCATCGTCCAAAGGGACGATCAGGTGCGCGTGAGCTTCTTGTAGGTGATGCGGTGCGGGCGGTCGGCCTCGTCGCCCAGCAGCTCGCGACGGTGCTCCTCGTAGGCCTCGAAGTTGCCCTCGAACCACGTCACCTGCGAGTCGCCCTCGAACGCGAGCACGTGCGTCGCGATGCGGTCGAGGAACCAGCGGTCGTGGGAGATGACCACCGCGCAGCCGGCGAAGGCGAGCAGCGCCTCCTCGAGCGCGCGCAGCGTGTCGACGTCAAGGTCGTTGGTCGGCTCGTCGAGGAGCAGGAGGTTGCCGCCGCTGCGAAGCAGCTTGGCCAGGTGCAGGCGGTTGCGCTCGCCGCCCGAGAGCTTGCCGACCTTCTGCTGCTGGTCGGAGCCCTTGAAGTTGAAGCCGGCCGTGTACGCGCGCGAGTTCATCCAGCGGTCGCCGACCTTGATCTGGTCCATGCCGCCCGAGATCTCCTCCCAGACGGTCTTGTCGGGGTCGAGCGCATCGCGGGACTGGTCGACGTAGGCCATCTGCACGGTGTCGCCGATGCGCAGCGTGCCGGCGTCGGGCTGCTCCTGGCCGGTGATCATCCGGAACAGCGTCGTCTTGCCCGCGCCGTTGGCCCCGATGACCCCGACGATGCCGCCGGGGGGCAGCGAGAACGACAGGTCCTCGATGAGCAGGTTGTCGCCGAAGCCCTTGCGCAGGTGCTCGGCCTCGACGACGACGCCGCCGAGGTGCGTCGACGTCGGGATGTGGATCTGGACCTCGTCGAGCTTGACGTTGCGCTCCTGCGCGACGAGCGCCTCGAAATTCTGCAGGCGCGCCTTCTGCTTGGTCTGGCGGCCCTTGGGGTTCTGTCGTACCCACTCGAGCTCAGCGGCGATGGTGCGTTGGCGCGCCTTCTCCTGGCGCTCCTCCTGCGCCAGCCGCGCCTGCTTCTGCTCGAGCCAGCTCGAGTAGTTGCCCTCGTAGGGGATGCCGCGCGAGCGGTCGAGCTCGAGGATCCACCCCGCGACGTTGTCGAGGAAGTAGCGATCGTGGGTCACCGCCACGACGGTGCCCTTGTACTCGGCGAGATGGCGCTCCAGCCACGCGACGGACTCGGCGTCGAGGTGGTTGGTCGGCTCGTCGAGCAGCAGCAGGTCAGGCGCGCCGAGCAGCAGCCGGCAGAGCGCGACGCGGCGGCGCTCGCCGCCGGAGAGCGTCGAGACGTCGGCGTCGGCGGGCGGCAGCCGCAGGGCGTCCATCGCGTACTCGACGCTCGTGTCGAGGTTCCAGGCGTCGGCGGCGTCGATCCTGGCCTGCAGCGCGGCGAACTCGTCGGCGGTGTCGTCGGAGTAGTTGGCGGCCAGCTCGTTGAAGCGGTCGAGCAGCGCGCGCACCTCGGCGACGCCGTCCTCGA
>DATFRW010000300.1:0-4267 GCA_035262945.1 Solirubrobacteraceae bacterium | reverse complement strand
GGCGCCCGACTCGAGCGTCATGCCGGCCGCGCCGAACAGCAGCGTCGTGGCGCTGTCGCCGTAGCCGGGGTAGAGGAGGTCGAAGCCCGTGTCGCTCACCGCCCCCAAGCCATCGCGCCCGAACGCTGCGCGGATCGCGGGGCCGAGCAGCTCGCGCTCCGCCGCGAGCGCCTCGTCGGGTAGCTCGTGGAAGAGCGGCGCCTCGTAGGGCGGCGCGAAGAACGCCACGCCGCCCTGCTCGTGCTGGTCGGCGTAGACGAGCGGGGGCATCGCGAGCAGCGCGTGCAACCGCGCCTCGGTCTCGGGCTGCGTCACGGCGAGCCAGTCGCGGTTGAGGTCGAAGCCGTTGGCGTTCGTGCGCGTGTGGGTCTCGTGGCCGTCGGGGTTCTGCACCGGCATGACGACGACGGCGACGCGTCGCAGCAGCGGGTCGTCGCAGCGAAGGGCGAGGGCGTGGAGGAGGCGCAGGTCGGCGTCGGCGCCGCTTGGCTCGTTGCCGTGCACCGACCCGGCGAACCAGACGACCGCGGGTGCCGCCCCGGCGCCCGCCACTCGTCCGGCGCGCACCGCGCGCAGCCGCGCGAACCCGGCGCGCAGCCGCCCGGCAGGAAGCGTGGACACGACGGCGTAACGCAGCGGCCGGCCCTGCACGCTGCTCCCTGCGACCGCGCTGGTCACCACCGGCGAAGCGCGGGCAACAGCGCGCACGTACGCATCGGTGCGTGCGGCGCTCGCCGGTGCGGCGGGCGGCGCCGGGCCGGCCGGGCAGGCGGCGCGCGCCGGCGCCGCCCAGGCCAGGCAGCACAACGCGACGGCCGCCGCGCGCCTCACGGCCCCGGCTCGACCACGAGCTTGCGCGCCTCGCCCGCCGCCGGCGCGCGCAACGCGGCGGCCAGGTCCTCGAGGCCGACGACGTCGCCGGCCAGCGCGTGCCAGTCGATGTCGCCCGCCGCCAGCAGCGCCAGCGCGCGGTCGACCTCCGCGCGTGTGTGATGGAAGGCTCCGCGCAGGTCGATCTCGTCGTAGTGCAGCGGCCCGGTGTCGAGCCGCACCGCGCTGCCGGACGGGCAGCCGCCGACGAAGACCACGGTGCCGCCGGGACGGACGGCACCCACCGCCTGCTCCCATGCCGCGACGCGGCCGACGGCCTCGAAGACGAGGTCGTGGTCGCCGAGCTCGGCCGCGGATCGCGCGCCGAAGGCCTCGGCCTGGGCGCGCCGCTCGGCGTGGCGGTCGCACACGAGCACGTCGCGTCCCTCGAGCACCAGCAGCCGCGCGAGCATGAGTCCGATCGTCCCGCCGCCGAGCACCGCGACGTCGGCCGCGTCGGTCCCGCGCGACGCCGCGTGCACGCATGCCGCGAGTGGCTCTGCCATCGCCGCGCCCGCGAAGTCCAGCCCGTCGGGGATCGCGTGGAGCGCCGCCGTCGGCGCCGCGATCCGCTCCGCGAAGCCGCCGAGCACCCACGTCGGCGCGCGGCAGATCGCCGCCCGTCCCGCCAGGCACGGCGCGCACGCGCCGCACGCCACCGAGTCGCCGACGAGGACGCGCTCGCCGGTGTCGGCCCGCACGCCCGCGGTCTCGTGGCCGAAGCGGGCCGGGTAGCCGCCGAGGATGCGGTGCCCGTGGCGCAGCATCTTGCGGTCGGTCCCGCACGCCGTCGCCGCGCGGACCTCGACGAGCACATCGCCCGCGGGCTCCTCGACCTCTTCGACGCGCAGGTCGTCCGGGCCGTGGAGCACGGCGGCGCGCATCAGGGCAGGACCAGCGCCTTGACCGCCTCGCCGCTGCGCTGCAGCTCCAGCGCCCGCTCGGTCTCGTCGAGCCCGACCCGATGGGTGACGAGCGGCAGCGGATCGACGCGGCCGCTCGCGATGAGCTCGAGCGCGGCGCGCATGTCCGCCGGCCCGGCGGAGTACGACGCGCAGACGTCGATCTCGCCGACATAGAGCGCGTGGCCGTCGATGTCGAGCGGCGTGCCTGGGTCGGGCGGGGCGTAGAGGCACAGCGCGCCGCCGGGCGCGACCGCGGCGAAGCCCGCCGCGATCGCCGCGGGCTTGGGCGTGCAGACCAGCGCGACGTCGACGAGCTCGTTGCCGTGGCGCTCGGCGCCGAGCGCCAGCGCGCGCTCCAGCCGCTCCGGGCGCGGCTCGCGTGCCCACACCGCCTCGACCGCCCGCGCGTGGGCCGCCGCGATGGCCAGCAGGCCGCTCGTCCCGCAACCGACGACGAGCAGGCTGTCGCCCGCGCGCAGCCCGCAGCGGTCGAGCGCGCGCAGCACGCACGCCAGCGGCTCCACGAACGTCGCGCGCTCGGCGTCGAGGCCGTCGAGGACGAGGAGCTCTGCGACGAGGTCCGCCGGCACGCGCACGCGCTCGGCGAACCCGCCGGGATCGAGCGCCGTCGAGCGGAAGCGCTCGCACAGCGTCTCGTGCCCGCGACGGCAGCGCCGGCACTCGCCGCACGGCGCGTGGTGGTGCACGACCACGCGGTCACCCACCGCCACGCTCGCGACGCCCTCGCCGACCGCGACGACCTCGCCGGCCAGCTCGTGGCCGAGCACCGTGGGGACCTTCCGGGCGACCCAGCTGTCGAGCACGTCGGAGCCGCAGACGCCGCAGGCCAGCACGCGGCAGACGACGTCGCCGTCGCGCGGCTCGGGGTCGGGCGCGTCCTCCAGGCGCACCTCGCGCGGGGAGACCGAGCGCGCGACCCTCATCCGAGCAGCGCCACGATCGCCGCGGTGTCGGGCGGTTGGGCCACGCCGCGCTCGGTGACCAGCGCGCTCACGAGCGACGCGGGGGTCACGTCGAAGGCCGGATTGCGGACGGCCGTGCCGGGCACCGTCGTCTCCACGCCGCCGAACCCCCGGACCTCGTCGCCGCCGCGCTCCTCGATCTCGATCCCCTCGCCGTCGGGTAGCGTCGGGTCGATCGTGGAGGTCGGCCCGGCCACGACGAAGGGGATCCCGGCGGCCCGCGCCGCAAGGGCGAGCGAATAGGTCCCCACCTTGTTCGCCGTGTCCCCGTTGGCGGCGACGCGGTCGCAGCCGACGATCGCCGCGTCGACCTCGCCGCGCCGGATGAGCCCGGCCATCGCGCCGTCGACGACCAGCTCGTGCGGGACGCCGCCGCGAGCGAGCTCCCACGCGGTGAGCCGCGCGCCCTGCAGCAATGGGCGCGTCTCGCCGGCCAGTACGTGGACGCCGCCGCGCGCGTGCAGCTCGAGGATCACCGCCAGCGCCGTGCCGCGGCCGCCCGCGGCGAGCGCCCCGGTGTTGCAGTGGGTGGCGATCCGCCGCACACCCGCGAGCAGGTCGGCGCCGTTCGCCGCGATCGCCTCGGAGGCCGCGTCCTCCTCGGCGTGGATCCGCTGCGCCTCCGCGCGCGCCGCGGCGGCCATGCTCACCGGTCCCGCGGCCAGCGCGGCGGCGCGCACCCGGTCGACGGCGTGGGCGAGGTTGACCGCTGTCGGCCGCGCGTCACGCAGCACCTCCCAGCCGCGCTCGAGCGAGCCCAGGCCGGGCTCGCGCGCGACCTCCATGGCCAGCCCGTAGGCGGCCGTCATGCCGATGAGCGGCGCGCCGCGCACGGCGAGCCGCCGGATGGCGGCGGCCGTGTCGTCGGCGCCTTCGAGCGTCAGCCACACCTCCGCGCCGGGCAGGAGCGTCTGGTCGAGGACGGCCAGCCCCCGCCCGTCCCAGCGCAGGGCGACGTGGGACTGCGCGGCGACGGACATTGCGGCAGCGTACCCGCCGCGCGCGCGGCCGCTAGTTGGTCGTCCCCGAGGCCTCGGCGGCGTCGCGCTCGATCGCTTCGGTGTCGGCCTTGAGCTCCTTCTTCTCGAGCTTCTCGGCCCGCTTCATCGCCGCTTCGACCTTGGCGCCCATATCCGAGACGGCAACCACGACGAGGCCGGCCGTGCCCTTGTCGAGCTGCTCGCCGAGCTCCTTGAGGTCGTGTCGGCTCATGCCCGCGGCCGCGTGTCCGGCTACCGCGCCGAGGATCGCACCGCCGCCCGTCGTGGCAGCCAGCAGGCCGCCGCCGATCGCGGCGAACGGGAAGAGCGCCACGACCAGCCCGGTCGCGAGGCCGACCCCGCCGCCGAGCACGCCGCCGACGCGAGTGGGCGTCTCGTGCTTCTTGACGATCTTCGTCTTGCCGTCCTCGCGGCGCTCGACGACCGCCGCGTCGTACGCGTCGATCAGCCCGGCCTCGGTGTGGAGCTCGTGGACGAGCTTGTAGTCGGCCTCGGCGTCGGCGACGTC
>DATFRW010000299.1:0-32713 GCA_035262945.1 Solirubrobacteraceae bacterium | reverse complement strand
ATGACGAAGAACACGTCGACGCCGACGTATCCGCCGGGCACGGCCCCGGGCCAGAGGTGGTACAGGACAACCAGTGCCACCGCCAGCGCACGAAGGGCCTGCACCTCCAACCACACCGCGGTGACAGGTCCCACGCATGGGGTTCCTACCCACTGACAGACTGTCTACAGCCACTTCGTCGTCCTGCCGACACCACCCACGTGCCCACCTCTCTGCGCCGCGCGGCGTGCCTCGCCGCACTCGTCGCGCTCGCCGCCGCGCCCGCCGCGCGCGCCGACAACCGCTCGGTGCTCGTCGTCGGGGACTCCCTCGCCGTCGGCATGAAGCCGTTCCTCGGCGCGATGCTTCCGCGCAGCCCGCTGGCTTGGGACGCGGTCACCGGGCGCACGACGCCGGTCGGCCTGCACCGCCTGCGGATCGACCTGCGCACGATGACGCCGCGCACGGTCGTCATCAGCCTGGGTACGAACGACGGCCCGGATCCCGCGCGCTTCGCCGATCGCCTGCGCCGGGTCATGCGCGCGGTGCCGTCCGACGCATGCGTGGTGTGGGCCTCGATCAACCGCCCACCGCGCAAGGGGCCGTACCGCGGGCTGAACCGCGTGCTGGCGCGCGCCGCGCAGCGCGACCAGCGCCTCACGGTCGTCGACTGGAACACCGCCGTGCGCACCGGCCGGGTGTTCCTCCCCGACGGCCTGCACCCGGATGCGACCGGCTTTCATTATCGCGCGGGCCTGATCGCCGCTGCCGTGCGGCACGGCTGCTGGTACCCGCTCGCCGCTCGGTAGTCTGCGGCCGTGAGCACCACCGCGGCCCCGAACACCGTCGTCCTCATCCACGGCCTCTGGATGACCCCGCTGAGCTGGGAGAAGTGGGTGGGGCGCTTCGAGGGCCGCGGGCATCGCGTGCTGACGCCGGCCTGGCCCGGCTTCGATCGCGACATCGAGGAGGTCCGCCGCGACACGACGCCCTACGACCACCTCGGCGTCACCGAGATCGCCGACCACTACGACGCGATCATCCGCGACCTCGACGCCCCGCCGATCATCATGGGTCACTCGTTCGGCGGGCTCATCACCCAGATCCTGGTCGACCGCGGGCTGGGCACGGCCGCCGTCGCGATCGACGCCGCGCCGATCAAGGGCATCCTCGGCCTGCCGTACTCGTCGCTGAAGGTCGCGTCCGTCGCCCTGCGCAACCCGGCCAACCGCCACACATCGCAGGCGCTCACGCCCGAGCAGTTCCGCTACGCGTTCGCCAACACCGCCAACGCCGAGGAGTCCGAGGCGCGGCGGCAGCGCTACGCGGTTCCCGGCCCGGGGCGGACGCTGTTCCAGGCCGGCCTGGCGAACTTCAACCCGAACGCGGCGACGAAGGTCAACGTCAACAACAACGACCGCGCCCCGCTGCTGCTGATCGCCGGCGAGAGGGACCACGTCGTCCCGGCGAGCACCGTGCGTGCCGCCTTCAAGCTCTACCGCCACTCCACCGCCGTCACCGAGTACAAGGAGTTCGCGGGCCGCTCGCACTTCCTCGTGGGCGAGCCCGGGTGGGAGGAGGTCGCCGACTACGCCCTCGACTGGGCCGTCGCCCATGCTGCGACGCCCGCCGCGGTCTGATGTCCCCCATCTCGCGCGGGTTCCACCGCCGCCGCCCCGAGGGCGACCCGAGCCGGCTCCCGCCCGGCCAGTACGAGACCAGGGACTTCCCGGTCCTCTCCGCGGGGCCGACGCCCCATACGCCCCTCGACGAGTGGAGCTTCACGATCCACGGGGCGGTCGACGAGCCGGTCTCCTGGACCTGGGAGGAGCTCAACGCCCTGGATCAGGAGACGGTCACCAAGGACATCCACTGCGTCACGAAGTGGTCGAAGTTCGACACGGTGTGGACCGGGGTCGCGATCGACACGCTCCTGCAGGACGTGTCCACCAGCGCCGAGTACGTCGTCGCCTTCAGCGACGGTGGCTACACGACCAACGTCCCGCTCGCGGACCTCACCGACGGCCAGGCCTGGGTCGCCACGCAGTTCGGCGGTGAACCGCTCGAGGCCGAGCACGGCGGCCCCGCGCGGCTGCTCGTCCCCCACCTGTACTTCTGGAAGAGCGCGAAGTGGGTGCGCGGCCTCGAGCTGCGCGAGGACGACGAACCCGGCTTCTGGGAGACCTACGGCTACCACAACTACGGCGACCCGTGGAAAGAGCAGCGGTACTGGGGCGACTGAGCTGGCAGGTCGCCGACGTCGTCGACGTGGTCGAGGAGACGGAGTCGGCGTCGAGCCTCGTCCTGCAGTGCCCCGCGTGGCCCGGGCACGCGGCGGGCCAGCACGTCGACATCCGCCTGACGGCCGAGGACGGCTACCAGGCGCAGCGCAGCTACTCGATCGCCTCCGCGCCGGAGGACGAGCGGCTCGTCCTGACCATCCAGCGCCTCGACGACGGCGAGGTCTCGCCCTACCTCGTCGACGTGCTCCGACGCGGCGACCAGCTCGAGCTGCGCGGCCCGATCGGCGGCTACTTCGTGTGGGACGTCGACCGGAGCGGGTCGCTCATGCTGTTCGCCGGCGGGTCGGGCATCGTGCCCCTGCGCGCCATGCTGCGCCACCGCGCCGCGGCGCACAGCGACGTGCCGGCGCGGCTGCTGTACTCGGCGCGCACGCTCGACGACGTCATCTACCGCGAGGAGCTCGACCGGCTGGGCGCCGGCGACGGCGCCGACGTCCGCTACACGCTCACGCGCGAGCAGCCGGAGGGCTGGACGGGCTACGCGCGCCGCATCGACAGCGAGCTGATCGCCGACGTCGCCTGGCCGCCCGGGGAGCGGCCGCTCGCGTACGTGTGCGGACCGACCGCGTTCGTGGAGACCACGGCGAGCACACTCGTCGAGCTCGGCCACGACCCGCGGCTGATCAGGACCGAGCGCTTCGGGCCGACCTCGTAGTGGCCGCGACGTCGCAGCCCTTCTCGGGACGCACCGCTTGGGTGCGCAGCGTGCAGACGCCGCTGCGCACCTTCCTGGAGACCGAGACCGGCAGCGCGGCCGTGCTGCTCGCCGCGACGGTGGCGGCGCTGCTGTGGGTCAACATCGACGCCTCCTCGTACAACTCGGTCTGGACCACCGATCTGTCGATCTCCATCGGCGGGTCGGGCATCAGCGAGGACCTGCGCTACTGGGTCAACAGCGGCCTGATGACGTTCTTCTTCCTCGTCGTCGGCCTCGAGGCGCGCCGCGAGTTCGACCTCGGCGAGCTGCGCGAGCGCCGGCGGCTCACGCTGTCGCTAGCTGCCGGGCTCGGCGGCATGGCGATCCCGGTGGCGATCTTCCTCGCCGTGAACGCCGCCGAGGCCTCGGCGCACGGGTGGGGCGTGGCGATGTCGACGGACACCGCGTTCGCGCTCGGCATGCTCGCGTTGGTCGGGCCGCGCTTCCCGGACCGCCTGCGGGCGTTCATGCTCACGATCTCGGTCGTCGACGACGTGGTCGCGCTGATCGTGATCGCGACCGTCTACACCGACCAGGTCGACATGACCGCGCTCATCGCCGGAGCCGCGCTGTTCGCGGCGATACCGATCGTGGCGCGCCTGGGCCTGCGCTTGGGCATCGTGCACGCCGTGCTCGGCGTCGCCGCGTGGGTGGCGCTGCAGAAGTCGGGCGTGGACCCCATCGTGCTCGGCCTCGCGCTCGGACTCGTCACCTACGCCTATCCCGCCCCGCGCGAGGACCTCGAGCGCGCGACCGACCTGTTCCGCGAGTTCCGGGAGCAGCCGACGCCCGAGCTCGCGCGCACCGCGAGCCGCGGCCTGGAGTCGGCGATCTCGGCCAATGACCGCCTGCAGCAGCGCTTCCATCCATGGACGAGCTACGTGATCGTGCCGCTCTTCGCGCTCGCGAACGCGGGCATCGCGATCGACGGGAGCTTCCTCTCGCGCGCCTACAGCTCGCCGATCACGCTCGGCGTCCTCATCGGCTACGTCGTCGGCAAGCCGATCGGGATCATCGGCGCGTCCTGGCTGGTCACGCGCGTGAGCCGCGGGTCGGTTCGCCCGCCCATCGGCTGGGCCGCGGTGGCCGGCGGCGGCACGATCGCGGGCATCGGCTTCACGGTCGCGATCCTCGTCGCCACCCTCGCATTCGACGGTCCCCAGCTCGAGGAGGCCAAGCTCGGCGTGCTCAGCGCGGCGCTGTGCTCGTCCGCCCTGACCTGGCTGGTGTTTCGGCTTACGGCCCGCCTGCCGACCGGGCTACGCATCCGCGCGCTGCTCGGGACCGCCGACACGATCATCGACCTCGCCGACCCGGTCGACCCCGACCGCGACCACATCCGCGGCCCGATGGACGCGCCGGTCACACTCGTCGAGTACGGCGATTTCCAGTGCCCGTACTGCGGCCAGGCCGAGCCGATCGTCCGCGAGCTGCTGTCCAACTTCGGCGCCGACGTGCGCTACGTCTGGCGCCACCTGCCCCTCACCGACGTCCACCCGAACGCCCGCGTGGCGGCGCTGGCCGCCGAGGCAGCCTCCGAGCAGGACGCGTTCTGGGAGATGCACGACCACCTCCTCCACCACCAGGACGCCCTGCGGCCGCCCGACCTCATCCGCTACGCCGGGGAGCTCGGCCTCGACGCCGATCGCTTCACCGACGATTTCCGCAGCCACTCCGGCGAGGCGCGCATCGCCGACGACGTCGACGGGGCGGACCTCAGCGGCGTGTCCGGGACGCCGACGTTCTTCATCAACGGCCAGCGCCACTACGGCGCCTACGACGTCGAAACGCTGTCGAATGCCGTCCGCACGGCGCGGGCCCGCGCGCTGATCGCGGCGTAGCGGCGCGGATCAGCGGTCGGCGCGTGCGATCCATGCCGCGCGGCCCTTGCGCTTCTCGCCCGGCTTCAGGCAGCCGCCGTGGCCGTCGGAGCCAAAGGCGCAGAAGTGCAGGATGCGCTCGCAGTTGTGGACCTTCCAGGGCCCGTTGAGGCGGACGCGAGCGGTGTCGTTCTTGCCCGGCCCGCAGTCGATGGTGCCCCGGCCGTAGTAGGCCCAGACGTAGTCGCGGCCGGGCCCGCCGCGCACGACGGTCGAGCCGTGGCTGGGATAGAGCCAGTCGTTGCCCGCGCCGCCGTCGAGGACGTCGCGCTGGCGCGTGTTGTTGTTGTCCGGGTCCCAGTCGCCCCAGAGGATGTCGTGGCCTGGGCCGCCCTTGAGCTTGTCGGAGCCGTGGTGGCCGAGCAGCTCGTCGTTGTCGGGCCCGCCGGTCTTGTTGTGGCCGCCGCTGTCGAGGACCTTCCACAGGATCCCGGTGACCGCGGGCCAGCCGTTGTGCGGGACCTTCTCGCCGCCGCCGGCGGTCCGGCGGCCGTTGCCCGGGCCGCACTGCACGCCGGTCTGCCGCGGCGCGCACAGGTCCTCGCCCGGCCCGCGGGCGCCGGGCTTGCTCAGCGTGCCGGGCGCCTGAACCACGAGCGGCCGTTGCGACGTCGACTGCGAGCCGTCACGGCTGTCGGTGACGCGCACGGCGACGAGCGTCTTCGCCGGCTCGCGATACACGGGGCTGCGAGCGGTGCACGGCGGCGCGTAGTCAACCTCCGACGGGGCCTGGCACGTCAGCGTCGCGTCGGCGCGGAACGCGCCGGCGCTGTCGCGCGCGTCCCAGTCGATCTCGACCGTGACCGGGGCCTCGAGGACGCTCGTGTCGTAGTCGACCGCCGCCACGCAGCGTCCGGCGAAGCACGGCTCGGTGGTCTGGAAGGCGAAGTCGGCGTTCGGCGCCGCCTGCGCGGCGCCCGCGGCGATCAGCGCCGCTGCGCAGGCGGCGAGGCATGTGCGTCCCACAGGCATTGGGAGACGCTAGCCGCGCCAAAAAATACGGGTCAAGGCGCGCTACTGGCCAACCGACCAGGGCACGAGTGGGGATAGCCGAACCACGCTTCTGCCAGGCAGCACCGATGTGCCGGATGTCACGCTGCGGATACTTGAGGGACTCCAGTATTGAGGCCCTCATGTCCACCTACCGCGAGCAAACAGCAGACACCGTGATTCCCGCGTTTGACGTGCGCGCGCTTGCGCGCCGCGCGGCGATTCCGGGTGCGCTCGCGGCGGTCGCGGCGGCCGCGGTCATCATCGCCGGAGGCCCACTGCAGGCCTTCGCCAACGCGATCCACCGCGCCTTCGAAGCCGACCCGCGCTGGGTCGTCGGCGGCGCGGTCTTCGAACTGCTCTCGTTCGGCGGTTACATCGCGCTGCTGTGGGCGATCGGGAGCCGTGCGTCGCGGCGGCTGGGCCTCCGCGAGACCACGCAGGTCACGCTCGGTGGCGCGGCGGCCACGCGACTGCTGCCGACGGCCGGCGTGGGCGGGGCTGCCCTGACGCTGTGGGCGCTGCGGCGCACCGGGATGGGCTCGCGCCAGGCAACGCAGACGCTGATGACCTTCCTCATCACGCTCTACTCGGTCTTCCTCATCGCGATCATGTCCTCGGGCGTCGTGCTGGCCACCGGCCTGGCCGGCGACTCGGGCCCGATCGCGCTCGGCGTCGTGCCCGCGATCGGCGCCGCGGTCCTCTTGTTCGGCCACCTCGCGCTCGGCGCCTGGGGGCCGCGCGGCGAGACGAGCGGCAAGATCGCCGGCACCGGCGCGGTGCTCGGCGAGGCGGTCCGCCAGGGCCTGCGCCTCGTGCGCTCGATGGACCCGCGCGTGCTGGGCGCGATCGCGTGGTGGACATTCGACATGGGCGTGCTGTGGGCGATGCTGCACGCGTTCGGCGCGCCGCCTCCCTTCGCGGTCCTCGTCCTCGCCTACTTCGTCGGCCAGGTCGGCAACACGATCCCGATCCCCGGCGCCGTCAGCGGCGGCATCGTCGGCATCCTGGTCGCCTTCTCGGTCCCCGCCGACGTCGCGCTCGTCTCCGTCCTCGCCTACCGCGCGGTGGCCATCTGGCTGCCGGCGCCGATCGGCCTCGTCGCGCTCGGCGCGCTACGCCGGACGATCGCGCGCTGGGACGCGGAGGATCGCGTGGCGGTTGCCGAGCCGGTCGAGGTCGCCGAGCCGGTCGAGGTCGCCGCGCCGTTCGCGCGCGCCGGGCGGCGCCGCGTCGCGCCCGAGCTGCAGCTCGCCGCATGATGCTGCGCCCCGCACCCGGCGGCCCGGCCGAGACCGGAGTGCCGCGCGGAGTGCTGGTCGCCGGCGCGCTCGCCGCGCTCGCCCTCATCGCCGTCGTTACCGGGCTGATCCAGCTGCCGGATCTCGACGCCGCGCTGACCGACCTCTCCGACGCGCTGGGCCCGTGGACCTACGCGCTCGTCGCCTCGCTGGCCTTCCTCGAGACCGGCGCGTTCGTCGGGCTCATCGCGCCGGGCGAGACCGCGATCGTGCTCGGCGGCGTGGTCGCGGCCGAGGGCGACGTGCAGCTTGCGCCGATCCTGCTGCTCGCATGGCTGGGTGCCGCGCTCGGCGACCTGACGAGCTTCCTCGTCGGACGCCGCTTGGGCCGCAACTTCCTCCTTGCCCGCGGCCCGCGGCTGGGCGTGACCGCGCCGCGTCTCGCGTGGGTCGAAGGGTTCTTCGACCGGCATGGCGCCAAGGCCATCCTGATCGGGCGCTTCGTGGGCATCGTGCGCGCGGTCGCGCCGTTCCTTGCCGGCGCCTCGCGCATGCGACTGCGCGACTTCCTTCCGTGGAGCCTGCTGGGCACCGCGGCGTGGGCGACGGCCTTCACGATGGTCGGCTACGCCTTCCACAGCTCGTTCGGCAGCGCGGCGGACGCGCTGTCGCACGGCGCGCTGGCCGCCGCGGTGCTCGCCGCCGTCGTGCTGGTGGTGCGCGCCTGGCTGCAGGCTCGGCGCACGAGCAACGCTCGGGTCTAGGTACCGACGAGCGCCGCGCAGACCCAGTTGTGGGCGCCCGAGCCGCCGGCCCACAGCTTCGCCGCGAGCCGGTCCTGCTCGGCCTTCGAGGCCTGGTAAGCGTGCGGCGTGCTGCCGCCGAGGCCGTGCCAGGTCGTGTCGAGCATCTGGTAGTAGCCCGAAGCGGTCGCGCCGTTCGGCGGCAGGTTCTGGCCGCCCGACTCGCACTCGACGATCGGCCACGGGATCGCCCACGGACCGCCGGGGCCGTGGCTCGCCGCCGCCCGCGCCTGCGCCGCCAGCAGGCGGTTGAGCTCGCTCTCCGCGCGCCGGCGCGACGCGGCCGTGTTCGCCAGCGCCGCCAGCCGCGCCGCGCGCGCCTGCGCGAGCGCGGCGCGCCGTGCCTGCAGCGCCGCAGTCATGCGCGCCAGCGCGTTGCGCTCGAGACGCACGTTCGCGGTCTGGTCGCTCTGGCGCCGCTCGAGCCCGGCGAGCCGGATCTCGTCGCGCTTGGCGTCGTCGCGCCCGCGGCGGACCGCGGCGACGATCAGCGTGTCGCTGCGCTGGACGCGCTTGAGGAAGTTGATGCGCTCGAGGACGTCGGCGAAGCCGCGCGCGTCGAGGACCACCGAGACGACATCGGGCTGGTTGGCCATGTAGCGCTGGCGCAGCATGGTCGCGAGCTGGGCACGGCTCTGGGAGAGCCGCGCGCGGAGCCGTACGAGCCGCTCGCGCGTGGCGCGCAGCTCCGCCTGGGTCGCGGCCAGCCGCGCCTCCCATTGATGCAGGTCGGCCTGCGCCTGTGCGAGCCGCCCGGAGAGCACGTCGACGGCGTGCGCCGCGGCGTTCTCGAGCCGGCCGAGGCGCGCGGCGGCCGAGGCGAGCTGGTGCTCGCGCGCCTTCTGGCCCTCGATCTGCTGTCTCAGAGCGCCGGGATCCTGCTGCGCGAACGCGAGATGGGTCGCTCCACCGGCCGCGCCAAGCGCGACCAGCAGGACGAGGGCGATCGTCGCCCGGCGGCGTGTGCAGGATGTAGGACGGCGCATGACAACGGCGGCCAGGGTCGCGCCGAAGGCGACCGGGGCGGCACGCTAGCGGGGTCCGTGCGCCCTACAGACCCGTGCAAGACATCGTGCGGGCCGCACAATCGTACGGAAACGTGCGCAAACTCGGCGTTTCGTAGGCTCTTTGCTCATGCAACTACGCACGCTCGGCCGGACCGGGGTGAAGGTCAGCCCCCTCTGCCTCGGCGCCATGATGTTCGGCGCGTGGGGCAACACGGACCACGACGACTCGATCTCGATCATCCACCGCGCGCTGGACGCGGGCATCAACTTCATTGACACCGCCGACGTCTACTCGCGCGGCGAGTCCGAGGAGATCGTCGGCAAGGCGCTGGCCGGCGGCAAGCGCGACAACGTCATCCTCGCCACCAAGGTGCACGGCTCCATGGGCGACGATCCCAACCAGTTCGGCAACACGCGCCGCTGGATCATCGCGGAGGTCGAGAACAGCCTGCGGCGCCTCGGCACCGACTGGATCGACCTCTACCAGATCCACCGCCCCGAGCTCGACACCGACATCGACGAGACGCTCGGCGCCCTCACCGACCTCGTGCGCGCCGGCAAGGTGCGCTACATCGGCAGCTCGACCTTCCCACCCAGCCAGATCGTCGAGGCGCAGTGGGTCGCCGAGCGGCGCGGTCGCGATCGCTTCGTCTGCGAGCAGCCGCCGTACTCGATCCTCGTCCGCGGCGTCGAGGCCGGGGTGCTGCCGGCCTGCCAGAGCTACGGGATGGGCGTCATCCCCTGGAGCCCGCTCGCGGGCGGCTGGCTGACGGGCCGTTACCGCAAGGGCCAGGAGGTGCCGACGACGCACCGCGCCGAGCGCATACCGCGGCGCTACGACCTCTCGCTGCCGGGCAACCAGGCCAAGCTCGAAGCGGCCGAGCAGCTCGCGCTGCTCGCGGAGGAGGCCGGCGTCTCCCTGATCCACATGGCGCTGGCGTTCGTGCTCGAGCACCCCGCCGTGACCTCGGCCATCATCGGCCCGCGCACGATGGAGCAGCTCGAGTCGCAGCTCGGAGCGGCCGACGTGACGCTGTCCACCGACGTCCTCGACCGCATCGACGAGATCGTGCCGCCGGGGGTGAACCTCAACCCGACGGACGCGGGCTGGGATAACCCGTGGCTGGCGCCGGCTGCGCGGCGTCGGAGCGCGTAGCGGCCTGGGCGCGCAGCTCGGCGCGCGTCACCGGCAGGGTGCGGGAGAGCAGGAACATCGGGACAGCGAGCCCGACGATCAGCCACATCACGGACGAGAGGCCGGCGGCGTCGGCAAGGACGCCCATGAGCGCCGCCGCGATGCCGCCGACGCCGATGGCGAGGCCGAGGCTCACGCCCGACGCCAGCCCCAGCCGGTGGGGCAGGTACTCCTGGCTCATCACGACCGTGATCGAGAAGGTCATGATGATCACGAAGCCGGTGAGCGTCACGAGCAGCCCCGCGGTGACCGGGGTCGGCGCGAGCACGAAGGCGACGAGGATCGGGATCAGGAGCGCCGAGCAGCCCACGACGAGCTTCCGCCGGCCGAGCCGGTCGACCACGCGGCCGCCGGAGTAGGTGCCGGCCGCGCCCGCGACGAGCAGCGCCGTGAGCGCCGCCTCCCCCACACCCTTGCCGGTCCCGAGGTGGTGGATGAACCAGACCGGGACGAAGGCCTGCAGCCCGAAGTAGACGCACGAGCGCAGCGAGATCCAGCCACCGAGGCGCACGAACGCGGGCCAGTCGTCGGGGTCCTGCTCGTGTTTGGCCATCGAGCGCGCGATGCGCGCGGACTTCTCGGCGGCGACCCGCCGCAGCCGGCCGATGTCGAGCGCGAAGACGGCCGCGACGATTGCCGGGATGACGGCAAGCAGGAGCGTGCCATGCAGGCCGAGGACGAGGACGAGCGGCGTGACGAGGATCGGGCCGAGCGCGAAGCCCGCGTTGCCGCCTAACGAGAAGAGGCTCATCCCCTGGCCGCGGCGATCGCCCGACACCTGGTTGGCGAAGCGCGCGCCCTCCGGATGGAACGCGGCGACGCCGAGGCCGCTGATCGCGACGGCGCCGGCGGTGAGCGGGTAGTTCGGCGCGATGCCGACGAGCGCGACGCCGATGCCGGCGAGCAGGACGCCGAGCGGCATGAGCCAGGGCAGCGACAGGCGATCCGAGCCGAGACCGAAGAGCGGCTGGATGGCCGACGAGCCGACGCTCGTCACCAGGATGAGCGCCCCGGCGGCGCCGTACGAGAAGCCGCGTTGGTCGATGAGGAAGGGCAGGAGCGCCGGCACGGCGCCCTGCGCCATGTCGGCGCAGGCGTGGCCGGAGGCGAGCATCGCCAGGCTGCGGCGGTCCAGGCCGTTGTTCACCGGGCCGCCACCCCGTCGAGCGCGATGCGCAGGACGCCGTCGCGCGCGCGCTCGGCGGTCCACCCATGTCCTCGGCGCAGATGGCGATAGGTCCAGCTGACGAGGTTGAGCAGCAGCGTCGCGGTCTCGTCGGGATCGCCGGGGGCGAGCGAGCCGTCGGCCGCGCCATCCTGCAGCAGGCGCCGGATCGGCTCGCTGAACGCCGGGCGGGTGAGGCCGCGCGGGCCGTCCTCGTGGAAGATCGCGCCGTGGTCGGCCTCGGCGAGTGCGGCCAGGACCTCGAGGTTCGCCTCGACCGCCTCGCAGTAGCCGGTGAGCGCCTGCTCGAGCCGTTCGCGGCCGTTGCCGCGCGCCGTCAGCGCGGGCCACATGCCCGCGCGGTACTCGGTCTCGAGGCGCTCGGAGAGCGCGCCGAGCAGACCCTCGCGCGTGACGCCGCGGCGATGCAGCGTCATGCGCGACACGCCGGCTTCCGTGGCGATCTTCTCCAGCGTCGCCTGTTGCCAGCCGTAGCGCTCGATCGCGCGGTGCGCGCCGTCGAGCAGGCTCTCGTCGATCACCGTCACTGTTACACGAATGTAACAGATGCGATACCGTCGCGCCTCCTCGCCCCCATGGTGTACTCGGCCGGGTCGAGCCGGCGCGTGCGCTCGCGAAACGGCCAGGTGAAGGTCGGCCACAGCGTCGAGTTGCGCCCGTTGGCGTCGAGGTACCAGCTCGCGCAGCCGCCCGACGTCCACACGGTCCCGCGCATCCGCTCCTGCAGCCGCGCGTTGTAGGCGGCCTGCGCCTCGGGCCGCGCGTCGAGCTCGGCCGCGCCGCGCTCGTCCATGAGCCGCAGCGCCGAGAGCACGTAGTTGCACTGGCTTTCGATCATGAACACGATCGAGTTATGGCCGAGCCCGGTGTTCGGCCCGACCAGGAAGAAGAGGTTCGGGTAGCCGGCGACCATCGCTCCCAGGTGCGCCTGGGGCGTGCCCCGCCAGTGCTCGGCCAGCGTGCGCCCGTCGGCGCCGTGGACCCGCTCGGCGGCGGGCATGTCGGTGACGTGGAAGCCGGTGCCGAAGATGATCGCGTCGACCTCGCGCTCGGCGCCGTCCGCGGTGACGATCGACCGCGCTCGCACCTCGGCGATGCGGTCGGTGATGAGGTCGACGTTCGGCCGCGTCAGGGCAGGCAGGTAGTCGTTGGAGATGAGCACGCGCTTGCAGCCCATGCGATAGCTCGGCGTGAGCCTGCGCCGCAGATCCGGGTCGCGGACCTGGCGGCCCAGGTGGCGTAGAGCGAGGCGCTCGGCGTGGCGCATGACGCGCGGATGCCGGAAGCCGACGACGAAGCCCTCGCGCGCCCAGTAGATCCCGGCGCGCATGAGCAGCTGGGCGCCCGGCAGCGCGCGGTACAGCCGGCGCTCCCACGGCCGCAGCGGCCGGTCGGGCCGGGGCATGATCCACGGCGCCGTGCGCTGGAAGACGTGCAGGCGCTCGGCCTGGGGCGCGATCTTCGGCACGAACTGGATGGCCGATGCGCCGGTGCCGATCACCGCGATGCGCTCGCCGCCGAGATCATGGTCGTGGTCCCACGTCGCCGAGTGAAAGGTCGCGCCCTCGAACCGGTCGAGCCCCGGCAGGTCCGGGATCGCGGGCGCGCTGAGCGGTCCGGTCCCCATGACGAGGACCTCCGCGGTCAGCGGGCCCTGCGAGGTCTCGACGTGCCAGCGCTGGGCGTCGGCGTCCCAGGCCGCCTCGAGCACCTCGTGATCGAAGCGGATGTGGTCCGTGACGCCGTAACGCTGCGCGCAGCGGCGCAGGTAGTCCCAGATCTCCGGCTGGGGCGAGAACGTGCTCGTCCAGTCCGGGTTCGGCGCGAACGAGAACGAGTAGAGGTGCGAGGGCACGTCGCACGCGCACCCCGGGTAGCTGTTGTCGCGCCAGGTGCCGCCGAGATCGCCGGCCCGCTCGAGGACGACGAAGTCCTCGATGCCCTCCTGACGCAGGCGAATCGCCATCCCCAGCCCGGCGAAGCCGCTGCCGACGATGGCGATCCGAACCTGTTGAACATTATTCATTAGGCGGGAAGGTTACCCGACCCGCGCGCCGCTCGGCGGCGGACTGCCCCGCGATCAGCGGCAGACGGCGTACACGGTGCCCGACGCGTCCTTGGTGTTCGGCGGCGGATAGCTGATGATGTCGGTCTGGTGATGGTCGGGGTAGTCGCGCAGCGCGAGGAACCCGGCCTTGCCCGTGATGCCGAACGTCTTCAGGACCTTGCCGTTGGGGCAGCTGAACTTCAGCGCCGCACCCGCGGTCTTGGCGCCGATCTTGTACTGGACCTTCTGGCCGACGAGGACGTAGCCCTTCGGGATCGCCTTACCCTGGCGAATGGCCTTGACGCCCGGGGCGTCGAACGGCGCCTTCTGGCCGGCGGTGAGCTGCGTGGGCGGGCTGACGGTGACCGTGGTGTCGCCGCCGGCGGCGAGGGCGGCGGCTCCGCCACCCACGAGGAGGGCGACGGCGGCGGTCGCGGCAATGATCTGACGTGGCTTGGACATGCCACCCAGGATCGGCGCGACGCGGCGAGCGCCACAGGCCACCAAGGTGGCCCGCTGTCACACCCCGACCAGGCGCTCCGAGAGCTCGCGCAGGCGCCGCCGCGCGTCCGCGTCGTAGGCCTGCTCGTCGGCGCGCGCCTCGCGCGTGCCGTTGAAGTACGTCCCGGTCACGCCGTCGAGCGCCGGGTCCGCGACGAGCCGCCACGTAGCCTCGAGGCCCTGCTCGAGCGAGCTCACCGGCGTCGTCCCCGCCGCGGCGACCATCTTCGTCGGCATGTAGGTCGCCGGGTGCAGCGCGGTCGCCGTGACGCCGTCGCCGCGCAGCTCTTCGGCAAGGTCGAACGCGTGCATGATCTGCGCGAGCTTGGACTGGCAGTACGCGCGCACGCCGCTGTAGCCGTCCTCGAGCATCACGTCGTCGAAGTCGATCGGCATCTGCCCCGCCGAGGCGACGTTGACGATGCGCGCCGGCGCCGAGGCGACGAGCCGATCGCGCAGCAGCTCCGCGAGCAGGAAGCCCGCGAGGTAGTTGACCGCGAAGCGCAGCTCGTAGCCGTCGGCGCTGTCCTGTCGGCCCGGCGGGTTCGACGTGCCAATGCCGGCGTTGTTGACGAGCGCGTCGAGGCGCTCGGGCAGCTGGCCGGCGAGCGCGCGGACCTCGGCGAGCGACGCGAGGTCGGCGGTCACGAGCCGCACGTCGCCGCCGCCGTCGAGCAGGCCGCCGAGCGTCTCCCGGCCACGCTGCTCGCTGCGCGCATGGGCGAACACGGTGTGGCCCTCATTCGCCAGGCGCTCGGCGAGCGCGCGCCCGAGACCGTCGCTGGCGCCCGTGACGAGGATCGTGCTCATGCCGCGCGGATGTTCGCGCACTCGGCGCAGACGTCTTCGGGGATGACGCCCGCGGCCATGAGCCCGGCGAAGACCTTGCAGCCGACGCAGAAGGCGAAGACGGATTCGAGCAGGGCGAAGCCGACGAGGAGCGCGGTGAGCACCGCGGCGGCCGTGGTCCAGCCGAAGGCGAGCGCGCAGATCGCGGCGACGGTCGTCACGACGGCGCCGATCGTCTGGGCGAAGCGCTTCGGCGGCCCGGGGACGTAGCGCGGCTCGCCGAGCCGTGACGCGGCGACCGCGGTGGCGAAGCGCCCGAGCGGGCTGAGCTTCGGCCCGGTGAGCACGCGCGCCCAGAACCCGTACGCGAGGAGCACGAGCAGCCATTGCCAGCCGGTGGCGAGAACGAGCGCGCCGGCGAGCGCCACGCCCGCCGCCACGACACGCGCAGCCTTCTCGTTGACCGGGTTCGGGAAGCCCACTAATTGCCGCATCACCGATCCAGATTAGTGGTTTGCGCGCGCATGGCATATTTGGCTGTGTGACGGACGACGACGGCCACGCGATCGCTTACAAGGTGCTGCGACGGGGGACGCCGGTGCGTTCGTCCGACGGCATCCAGGTCGGCACGGTGCGGCGCGTGCTCGAGAACGCGCGCGAGAACATCTTCGACGGGATCGTGCTCGACACGCGGGACGGCCAGCGGTTCGTCGACGCGCCCGAGGTGGCACGGATCGCGGAGCGGGCGGTCACGCTGACGATCACCGCCGACGAGGCGCGCGACCTGCCCGCGCACGGCGGCATGATGCGCAAGGTCGAGCACTCCAAGACGGCGCGGCGGGCGAAGCGGTTCGGCCGCAACATGCGCGACCGCTGGGACCGGCGCTAAGCGACCTGACGCGCGGGGGCCGCCGCGAGCATCCGCGCGACGTCGTCCGGGTCGCCGGGCCGCGCGAAGTGGTAGCCCTGCCCCGTCTGGCACGACCAGGCGCGCAACATCGCGACCTGCTCGGCGGTCTCGACGCCCTCGGCCACGGCGTGCAGGCCGAGTGAGTGGGCAAGCCGGACGACGCCTTCGACGATCGCCGCGTCGTCGGCGTCCTCGGTGATCCCGTCGACGAACGACTTGTCGATCTTCAGCGTGTCGACCGGAAGCAGCGCGCGCAGCCGGCGCAGCGACGCGTGGCCGACGCCGAAGTCGTCCACGGCGAGCCGTACGCCGAGCGCCTTCAGCGCGTGGAGCGTCTCGGTCATGGTGGCGAGGTCGGCCATCATCGCCGTCTCCGTGATCTCGAGGCACAGCCGCTCGGGCGCCAGGCCGGTGCGCTCGAGCGCCGACCGCACGGTGCCGACGAAGTCGGTCGCGCCGAGCTGGCGCAGCGAGACGTTGATCGACATCGTCAGCGTCTCGTCGCCCCAGGCGGTGAGCTGTCGGCACGCCTCGTCGAGCACCCACGCGCCGATCGGGATGATCAGGCCGGTGCGCTCGGCGATCGGGATGAAGCGCACCGGGCCGATCAGCCCGTGGACCGGATGCTGCCAGCGCAGCAGCGCCTCGACGCCGCTGACCCGGCGGTCCGCGAGCGTGACGAGCGGCTGGTAGACGAGCCGCAGCTCCCCGAGCTCGAGGGCCGATCGCAGCCCGCTCTCCAGCTCGAGGCGCTCGATCGCGTCGCGCCGCATCGACTCGTCGAACACCTCGCAGCGCGCCTTGCCGAGCTCCTTGGCGCGATACATCGCGGCGTCGGCATCGCGCAGGAGCGCGTGGGCGTCGTCGCCCGGCCCGCTGAAGCTCAGGCCGACGCTCGCGGTGACGTAGCGATGCTCGCCGTCGAGCACGAGCGGCTCGCTGAGCGCGTCGGCGACGCGCCCGGCGACCGCGAGCGCGTCGCGTTCCTCGGCGACGGCGCGCAGAAGGATCGTGAACTCGTCGCCGCCGAAGCGCGCGATGACGTCGTCGGGGCGGACGACCTGGTCGAGCCGCTCGGCCACCGCCGTCAGCAGCCGGTCGCCGGCGTCGTGGCCGAGCGAGTCGTTGACCACCTTGAAGTCGTCGAGGTCGACGAAGAGGACGGCGACGCGGGTTGGCCGGTCGAGATCGCGGCCGAGGCGGGCGAGGAACTGCTCGCGGTTCGGCAGCCCGGTGAGCGGGTCGTGGTGGGCCTGCCACGACAGCTCGTCCTCGGCGGCCTTGCGCTCGGAGACGTCGATGCAGTGGCTGATCCACAGCTCGGGCGCGCCGTCGCGCCCGGCGAGGACGGAGTGGTGCCACAGCCCCCACCCCTCGCGATCGCGGTAGCGAAGCTCGAGCTCGGTGTCGGCGGCGGGGAACGCGCGGCCGGCGAGATCGGCCGCGAGCACCAGGTCGGCGAGCGGGAGCCCGACGGGGTCGTCGTCGACCTGCGAGCGCAGCGCCTCGTTGGCGCGCTGGACGACTCCGTCGAGGCCGACGAGCGCCATGCCGATGGGCGCGTCGTCGAAGGCCGAGCGGAAGCGCTCGTCGCTGTGCGCGGTCGCCGCGCGGGCGTCCTCGTTCAGGCGCCAGTGCACGACGTTGACGACCGCCAGGCCGGCGATGAACAGCGCATGCACGGCCGCCCAGCGCCACGGGTGCGCGATCGCGTCGGCGTGGTTGTAGACCGACGCCGGGTCGAGCAGGCCCATCAGGCCGTGATGCCCGAGGACGAAGGCGAAGGCCAGCAGGTAGGGGAACCACTCCTCGTAGAGCGCGAGGAGGCTGACCATCACGAAGAAATGGAAGTGGCCCTCGATCGCGCCGTTCATGAGGTGCACGACGACGGCCGAGGCGGTGAGCAGGCCGACAGTCACGGCGACCGCGCGGCCGCGGCGCGAGTAGCGCCGGCGCGCGCCGATCAGGCCGCACGCGAACACCGGCGCCGCGTCGAGAGAGGCGTGCCACAGCGGGTGCCCGAGGACGAGACCCCACGCGAGCAGACCGGCGGCGTGCGCCCAAAGGACGCGCAGCATCCACGTGTGGCGCAGGCGCCACATGCGCGGCGGGAGGGTGCGCCCGGTGGGCAGGGCAGCCTGAATGCGGGCGATCGGACCCACGCCCGGGTTGTCGGATGCGGTCCATCCATCTTGATTCGGGTGCGATGGATGCGCAAGTGACAACGTTGTCGATCAGCCAACGCCCAGGCTTGACGAGGCCCATCAAGCGCGGTAATAACCCGCCCTTCACGCACTGACATCGTTGTCAGGCACTTCGGGAGGAGCGCGTGATGGTCCGCTGTCGGGTCGCAGTGGTGCTGGTTGCGATGGTGGCCGCCCTGGTGGCGCCCGGTCTTGCGCGGGCGCAGGAGCCGGCCGCCTCGATCGTGCTCGGGGAGACCAACGAGGAGCACGGGTTGTCGCTGCGCGACGAGGCCGACGGACGCTCCACGCCGGTCACCGCCGCCGGGATGACCGGCCGCGCAACGGCGCCCGGAGACAACCCCGCCTTCGGCCGCTACCTCTACTTCGCGCTCGCCGACGACGTGGCCTTCGACGGCTTCTACGTCGCCCGCGTCGAGGTCGAGTACCTCGACCAGGGCACCAACAGCTTCGACCTCCAGTACGACTCCAACGACTGCACCGCCACGCTGAGCGGCGCCTACACGCCCGGCGGGACGGTGACCAAGACGGACAGCGGAACCTGGAAGACCGCGACGTTCGACCTCCCCAACGCGCGCTTCGCCAGCCGCGAGAACGGCGGCAGCGACTTCCGCCTGTCCGCCGGCAGCGGCGAGGCGGGACAGCTCACGGTCCACAGCGTCACCGTGACGATCGTCGAGGACCACTCACCCCAGCCGCCGACGACGGCGCCGGGCGTCGCCAAGCCGGTGAAGAAGGTGAGCCTCACGCGCAGCGTGGACCGGGTCGCGCTCGACAACGGCTACGTCCGCGCCGAGTTCGACCTCGCGCACCCGCAGATCGACGTCGTCAAGGCCGACTTCGACGGACGCGCGCGCTACGCCGCCGACCTCACCGGCGAGGGCACGGGCCCGCAGGGCCAGAGCGGCATCGTGCTCGAGGCCGACGACCGCGCGTCGTCCAGCGGCGCGGGGCCCGACCTGCGCGTGCGCGTCCTGCGCCAGACGGCCAAGGAGGCCACGGTGCAGATCGACGGGATCGTCGATGCCGCAGAAGACCCACTCGTCACCTCCACCTGGACGCTTTCCCTGCGCGCGGAGGACCGCGCGTTCCGGCTGCAGACCTCCACCCGCGCGCTGCGCTCCGGCGACGTGCGCGGCGTGCGGATCGCGAGCTACCTCTCGCCCAGCTCGGTCTACGGCCAGTTCGACCGCGGCGCCGTGCAGATGATGGACAGCGGCGCGCCGTACTTCGCCTCGGCGAGCCCGCTCAAGCGCTTCTACGCGATCGGGGCGCCGGGCGGTGGCGCCGTCGACGTCACCGCGAGCGGGCAGCGCGAGACCGTGCTGCGCAGCGCCGCGTCGTGCGGCAACGCCCCGGGCGGCGCCGCTTACCGCACCGGCATCGAGCAGGTGCTCGCCGGCTCCTACCCCAATCCCGACCGCTGGGACAGCGCCGGCTGGGCCGCCGCCGCGCCGACCGCCGTCACGGCCGGCGCGACCTGGCGCACCGACGCGACCATCGCCGCCAACAGCAACGACTTCCCCGACGGTGCGCTCGCCAAGCCCGCGCCCAACCTGCCCGCCGACGACCTGCGCGCCATCCAGACAGCGATCTACGGCACGGCCGCGGGCGTCCTCGACACCTACGCGCTGCCGGGCGAGGCGGCGCCGACGCTGGCCTCGCCCGGGCGCACCTACGGCGACGGCCGCAACTTCTACGACCCGGACACCTGGATGATCGTCAGCGCGCTGCTGTACTCGGGCGACGCCGAGCTGCAGGCGCAGGCGCTCTCGCTCATCGAGAAGTCCGGCGCGGCGATGCTGCCCAGCGGCCAGATCCCGCACCACTTCGACGGCGCGAACCCGACCTACGTCGCGATCAGCGGCGCGACGCAGACCGGTCCGAACATCTTCTGGATCGCCGCCGCGCTGCAGTACGCCAAGACGACCGGCGACTACGGCTGGCTGCGCGACCACATGCCCGCGCTCGACAAGGCGCTCGGGTTCCTCACCGACCTCTACGACCCGAGCGTGCAGCTCGTCAAGGCGCCCGGGCCGCTGTGGATCGACGTCTTCATCCGCGAGGGCTTCACCTCGGACACGAACGCCTACATGGTCGACCTGCTGCGCGAGATGGCGGGCGCCGAGGACCTCGTGGGCGACGCGGACACCGCGGCGCACGACCGGGCCCTCGCCGACGACATCACCGAGGGCATGAACGAGCGGCTGTGGGCGGGCGATCACTACGTCACGCAGCTCAACCCGGACGGGACGACGCGCGACCTCGTCGACTACGACTCGAACCTGCTCGCCGTCGCCTTCGGCGTGGCGCCGGCCGACCGGGCGCAGGCGATCCTCGCCCGCGTCGACGCCGGGCCGTGCACGCACGGCCGCCCGACGTGGGTGTCGGAGAAGACGTACGGGCCGTCGGACACCTACGGCGGCAACACCGGCGACTCCGCGGTGACGATGGGGCGCATCGCGTGGGCCGACGCGCACGCGCGCCGGCGCGTCGGCGACCGCGCGACCTACGAGGACAAGATCCTCGACCCGGTGCGCGCCGACCTGCTGGCACGCACCTGGCTGACCGAGCGCTACGACTGCAACGGCACCGCGATCCGCGCGCCGTTCTACCACGAGTACCCGGAGCTCGTGGCGATGCTGCTGCGCGAGGTCACCTACGGGATCGACCTCGGCATGGGGACCGTGACGATCGACCCGTTCGGGCCGACCGCGTTCCACTGGCACGTCGGCGACGTCGACGTCGACTACGCGCGCAACGCCGTCGACCTGACGCTGCCGGGCAGTGGGCAGCGGCGCTTCGACATCCACGGGCTGGCGCCCGGCGCGCGCTACGAGATCAGCACGAGGGGGGCCACGCAGACAGCAACGGCCGACGGCGACGGCGTCCTGCGCTTCGCCGCGGCGGTCGGACCTGACACGCACATCCGTGTCAGGCGCATGGACTGAGGGAGAGAAGGATGCATCAGGGTCAGGGTCATCATCGCTGGGCGCTCGCCGTCGCGCTGCTCGCTACGCTCGCGTGCGCGCTGCCCGCCGCCGCTTCCGCCGCCACGACGGAGTTCTCGTCGTCCTTCGAGGCGACCGATCGTCCGCTGGACTGGACGAACACCGCCGAGACCGACGCGCAGGGCAACAAGAAGATGTCGGGCGTCACCGGAAGCTCGCAATCCGGTATCCCCGGCAACATCGGCGACAAGATCGTCGAGATCTCCGCCAGCGCCGACAACCCGCCGAACGAGACGAAGGAGAAGGCGTTCGACGGCAACGTCAACACGAAGTGGCTGACGTTCACGCCGACCGGCTGGCTCCAGGTCAAGCTGTCCGAGCCGATCGCGGTCGTCGACTACGCGCTCTCGTCGGCCAACGACTCCCCCGGCCGCGACCCGCAGGACTGGCAGCTGCAGGGCTCGCAGGACGCCAGCACATGGACCACGCTCGACACGCGCACCGGCGAGGACTTCCCGGACCGCTTCCAGACCAAGACCTACCACGTCGCCAACTCGACGCCGTACCTCTACTACCGCCTCAACATCACCCGCAACAGCGGCGACCTGCTCACCCAGCTCGCCGAGCTGCAGCTCGGCAACGGCGACACGACGCCCCCGCCGCCGTCGGACATGAAGAGCTTCATCTCGGGCGGCCCGGTCAACGGGCCGAACATGCTGCCCAACGCCGGCTTCAAGGGGCTCAAGGCCCTGCAGTACTCCGGCGAGCAGACCTCCGACGATCGCGGCTTCGCCTACAACAAGCTCTACGACGTCGACATCGACGTGACGCGCGACACGCAGCTGTCCTACGAGATCTTCCCCGAGCTCACCAACCAGGACCTCGCCTACCCGAGCACCTACGCGTCCGTCGACCTCGCCTTCAGCGACGGCACCTACCTCAGCGATCTGCACGCCGCCGACCAGTACGGCGCGGAGCTCCGCCCGCAGGGGCAGGGCAAGGCGAAGATCCTCTACGCCGATCAGTGGAACCGGGTCGTCTCGCGCATCGGCGACGTCGCCGCGGGCAAGACGATCACGCGCATCCTCATCGGGTACGACAACCCCGACGGCCCCGCGCTGTTCAACGGCTGGGTCGACGACATCGGGATCACCGCGCAGCCGGCGCGGCCGGATCGCTCGCACCTCGCCGACTGGGCGATCACGACGCGCGGCACGAACTCGTCGGGCAGCTTCTCGCGCGGCAACAACTTCCCCGCGACCGCGATGCCGCACGGGTTCAACTTCTGGTCGCCCGAGACCGACGCCGGATCCAAGAGCTGGATCTACATGTACCAGGCGGCCAACAACGCCGACAACCTGCCCGAGTTGCAGGCCTTCGGGCTCACGCACGAGCCCAGCCCGTGGATGGGCGACCGCCAGACCTTCCAGGTCATGCCGTCGACGGCGAGCGGCGTGCCGAACGCGAACCGCGGCGCACGCGCGCTCGCCTTCCAGCACGACAACGAGACCGCGCACCCGTACTACTACGGCGTCACCTTCGAGAACGGGCTCAAGGGCGAGATCGCGCCGACGGACCACGCCGCGATGCTGCGCTTCACCTTCCCGGGTGACGACGCGAACCTCATCCTCGACAACGTCGACAGCGGCTTCGACGTGAGCATCGACGCCGGCGCGCGGGCGATCAGCGGCTGGAGCGACACCAACAGCGGCGCCGGCGCCACCCGCATGTTCTTCTACGGAACCTTCGACCGGCCGATCAGCGCGAGCGGCAAGCTGCCGTCGGGCAACCGGCCGAACACGAGCTACGTGAAGTTCGACACCACGGGCGGGCGCGCGGTCACGCTGCGGATCGCGACGTCGCTGATCTCGCTGGACCAGGCCAAGCACAACCTGGCGCTCGAGATCGGCGCCAGCGACTCGTTCGACGACGTCAAGGCGCGCGGCCAGCGGGCCTGGGACAAAAAGCTGGGCGTCATCGAGGTCGACGGCGCGACCGACGACCAGCGCACGACGCTGTACTCGAACCTCTACCGCCTCAACCTCTATCCCAACTCGGCGTTCGAGAACACCGGCTCCAACGCGCGGCCGCAGTACGCGCACGCGGTGCAGTCCTCGACCGACGCCCCGGACAGCTCGCCGACGCAGACCGGCGCGCCCGTGAAGCCGGGCAAGGTCTACGTCAACAACGGGTTCTGGGACACCTACCGGACCGCGTGGCCGGCGTACTCGCTGCTCTATCCGGACGAGGCCGGCGAGCTCGTCGACGGCTTCGTGCAGCAGTACCGCGACGGCGGCTGGATCGCGCGCTGGTCCTCGCCGGGCTACGCGAACCTCATGACCGGCACGAGCTCTGACGTGGCCTTCGCCGATGCCTTCGTGAAGGGCGTCCGCGGCTTCGACGCCAACGACGCCTACGACGCGGCGCTCAAGAACGCGACCGTGACGCCGCCGGGGTCGAACCCGTTCGACACGGCGGTCGGGCGCAAGGGCCTGAACCGCTCGATCTTCCTCGGCTACACGCCAAATGAGGTCGCCGAGGGCGTCTCGTGGGCGCTCGACGGCTACATCAACGACTTCGGCATCGGCAACATGGCGCAGGCGCTCGCCGGCGACCCGCACCGGCCGTCGGCCGATCGCAAGCGCTGGCGCGAGGAGGCGGGCTACTTCCTCAGCCGCGCGCAGGGCTACGTGAACGTCTTCGACGACCGCGTGAACTTCTTCCAGGGCAAGTCGATCGCCGGCGACTGGACGACGCCGCCGGACCAGTTCGATCCGCGCGTGTGGCGCCAGGGCGGCGACTTCACCGAGACCGACGGCTGGAACTTCGCCTTCCACGCGCCGCAGGACCCGCAGGGCCTCATCGACCTGTACGGCGGGCGCGACAAGCTGGCGGCCAAGCTCGACCAGTTCTTCAGCACGCAGGAGACCGCGCGGTTCCCGGGCACGTACGGCGGGACGATCCACGAGATGCTCGAGGCGCGCGACGTGCGCATGGGCCAGTGGGGCGCGAGCAACCAGGTCTCGCACCACATCCCGTACATGTACGACGTCGCGGGCCAGCCGTACAAGACGCAGGCGAAGGTGCGCGAGGCGCTGCGGCGGCTGTTCACCGGCTCGGAGATCGGGCAGGGCTATCCGGGCGACGAGGACAACGGCGAGATGTCGGCGTGGTACGTCTTCAGCGCGCTCGGCATCTACCCGCTGCAGGTCGGCAGCCCGACCTACGCGCTGGGCTCGCCGCTGTTCAAGCGCGCCGTGATCCACCGCGCGGGCGGCGACATCGTCATCAACGCGCCGAGCAACAGCGCCGACAACGTCTACGTGCAGGGGCTGCGCGTCAACGGCAAGCGCATCGACCGCTCGTACGTGACGCAGGACGAGCTCACGCACGGGGCGCGGCTGGACTTCGACATGGGTTCGCAGCCGTCGTCGTGGGCGACCTCGCCGAAGGCGGCGCCGCCATCGATCACCAAGGGCAACCAGGCCCCGTTCCCGCTCAGCGACGCGGCGCGGCCGTCCGACGGCGACCCGTCGGCGAGCGGCGGCGTCGACGCGACGGCGCTGTTCGACGACAACTCGGGGACGCAGGCGACGCTCAGCGGCACGCAGCGCTGGGCCGAGTTCGACCTCGACCGCCCCCGGCACGTGACCTACTACACGCTGACCTCGGGCAAGGACGAGGGCGCCGACCCGTCCGGCTGGATCGTCAAGGGCTCCAACGACGGCAAGCGCTGGACGCTGCTCGACCAGCGGTCGAGCGAGGGCTTCACGTGGCGCTCGCAGACGCGGCCGTTCAAGCTCGACGAGGCGGGCGAGTACACGCGCTTCCGGATCGAGTTCACGAAGCCGGCGTCCGGTTCGACGACCCTGTCGGAGATCGAGTTCCTCAGCGACCGGCCGATCCCGCCGTCGCCGCTCGTCGCGCGCGCCGACGGGGCGGTCGGCCGCGCGGGCGACACGGTGGAGATCCCGGTCACGCTGAGCAACGCCGGTGACGCGCCGCTGAGCGGCGCGGTCACGGCGACCGCGCCGAGCGGGTGGACGGTGTCGCCGGACTCGGTGGCGTTCGGCCCGATCGCCGGCGGCGCGTCGCAGACCGTGCGCGTGAGCGTGACCCTCCCCGCGGACGCGGCCGAAGGCAGCTACCCCATCCGGCTCACCGCGCGGTCCGACCAGGGCAACGCGCGGACGACGGCGAGCGTGCAGGTCATCGGGAACACGATCGAGTTCACGCCCGGCACCGACGCCGAACGGCCGTGGCTCTCGGACCCCGACGGCTCGCAACTCGACGGCGCGATCCACGACGGCAACGGCCGCTTCGCCGACAACGGCTCGCACTTCACCTACCGCTTCGACATCCCGCCCGGCGTCACCGGCGGAACGCTGACGCTCGAGATCGGCAACGAGTTCCTCGTCGACGTCTCCTCGGACAACGCGACGTGGCGCAACGTCCTCAAGGAGACGACCGAGGAGCACGACCTCAACAACCTCACGGACCGGACGCTCGACCTCGCCGACCTCACCGGCGGCGCGCGCACGCTCTACGTGCGCGTGAGCGACAGCTTCCCGTCCGACGGCTGGGGCGGCTGGCTCGGCCACCTGAAGCTCGTCATGAACGGGACATAGATGGTTGGTTCCGCGGCCGCCGTGCCCGCATGTGCGCGGGCCGCGGATGCCGGGCGACGCGGGTCGAAGGGGCACAGTGCCGGTGGCACGGGCCCCTTCGGACCGTGGCGATCCGGCGCCGCGGAACGCGTGCAGGCGGGTGCGGGGGTCGTGGAATCAGCCATCTAACGACGGCGTAGGACGCGCGAGTCGTCGGGCAGGCGCTTCGTCACGCGCTCGGCGTCGAGGTGCTCGAGGTGGGCCTGCGCGAACTTGCGCGAGGTCTGCAGCTCGTCGCGCAGGCGCGCGAGCGTGATCGCGCCGTCGCTCTCGATGACCCGCTCCACGCGCGCGCGGACCTCCGCGAGCGCGTCGGGGTGGGCGTACATCGAGCGGCCGACGCGGACGGCGCGGCCCGCTCGACGGAGGGCGTCGAGGTCGTCGCGGTCGAGGTCGGCGGCGTTGGGCGGCTCGTGGCCGGCCGCGCGTAGCCGCTCCTCGAGCGCGAGGGCGGAGGCGGGAAGCGGCTCGGTCTCGGGCTCCGGCGGCGGCTGCGGCGCCGCGGGCGCCGGCTCACTCGTGGGCTCGGGCTCGGGCTCGCCGCGCCGTAGCCGCTCGAGGCGCGCGACGACGTCGGCGCGGCGGCCGTGGCGGCGCGCGGCGGGATCGAGCACGACGCCGCCGCCGAGGGTGTCGGGCGGCGCGATCGAACGCACGACGACGCGGTCGCCCGCGCGCGCGAGCAGCGGGCGCTCGAGCCGCGCCTGCCACAGGCCGTCGCCGAGGTCCGCGAGCCGCGCGGGCGCCTCGCGGGTGCCGTGGTGGACGTGGGCGCGCATGCCGTGCTCGGCGCCGCGCAGGTCGAGGGCGCAGTCGAGCACCAGTGACGGCGTCGCGGTCCCCGGCGCCGCCACCGCGTCCCCGCGCGACACGGCTCGCAGCTCGACACCGGCGAGGTTGAGCGCCACGCGCTGGCCGGCGTCGGCGCGCTCGACGGGCTCGTCGTGGACCTGCACCGAGCGCACGCGCACGGGCGCGCCGCTCGGCAGCAGCACGAGCCGGTCGCCGGCGGCGATCGCGCCCGACCACAGCGTGCCGGTCACCACGGTCCCGGCGCCGCGGATCGTGAACGCGCGGTCGACGTGCAGGAGCGGCTCGCCGTCGCCGTCACCGCGGCCGGGCAGGCGGGCGGCGACACGATCGAGCGCCGCGCGGACGTCGTCGATCCCGGCGCCGGTGCGCGCCGAGCACGTCACGACCTCGGCGCCCGGCAGCAGCTCGCTCGCCTCGAGCTGGGCGGCCTCGGGATCGGCGAGGTCGGCCTTCGTGACCGCGACGACACCCTCGGTGACGCCGAGCGCGGCCAGCACCGCCGCGTGCTCGATCGTCTGGGGCATGACGCCGTCGTCGGCGGCGACCACCATGAGGTAGAGGTCGATGCCGGTCGCGCCGGCCACCATCGTGCGCACGAAGCGCTCGTGGCCCGGCACGTCGACGACCGAGAGCCGCCGGCCCGAGGGGAGCACGAGCGGCGCGTAGCCGAGCTCGATCGAGATGCCGCGCGTCCTCTCGGCGGGCAGGCGATCGGTGTCGACCCCGGTGAGCGCGCCCACGAGGGCGGTCTTGCCGTGGTCGATGTGACCCGCGGTGCCGAGCGTGAGCGGGGTCATGCGCCGCGCGCGGCGCGCACGGCGGCCGCGGCGAGGTCCGCCTCGTCATCGGTGAGCGTGCGCACGTCGAGCAGCAGTCTGCCGTCGGCGATGCGGCCGACCACCGGCGGGTCGCCGGCGCGCAGCGCCGGCGCAAGCTTCACGTCGATCGCCACCGCGGGCCCGGGCAGCTCGAGCAGCGGCAGCGCACCGCCGCCGACCTTCGCCGTCGAGGCGACGACCTCGCCGCCGCACGCGTCGGCCAGGCGGCGCGCCCGCGCCTCGAGCACGTCGGGCGCCGCGTCGAGCATCGCGAGCACCGGCAGCACGGCACGCGCGCCGTCCGGGTCGCGATAGACGGCGAGCGTCGCCGCGAGCGCGGCGAGCGAGAGCTTGTCGATCCGCACCGCGCGGGCGAGCGGGTGGCGCCGGCACGCCTCGACGGCCTCGCGCGTACCGACCATCAGCCCGCCCTGCGGCCCGCCGAGCAGCTTGTCGCCGCTGAAGCACACGACCGCGGCGCCCGCGCGCACCGAGCGGCGGACCGCGGGCTCCTCGGCGAGCAGCTCCATGTCGTCGGCGAGGACGCCCGAGCCGACGTCGTCGATGACCGGCGCGCCGAGCCCGCAGAGCGCCTCGATCTCGACCTCCTCGGTGAACCCGAGCGTGCGGAAGTTCGACGGGTGCGCGCGCAGGATCGCGCCCGTGGCGTCGCCAAGTGCGGCCGCGTAGTCGCCAAGGCGCGTGCGGTTCGTCGTGCCGACCTCGACGAGGCGCGCGCCGGCCTGCGCGACGACCTCGGGGATCCGGAAGCCGCCGCCGATCTCGATGAGCTGCCCGCGGGACACGACGATGTCGCGCCCGGGCCCGGCGAGCGCCGCGGCGGCCAGCAGCACGGCCGCCGCGCAGTTGTTGACCGCCAGCGCGGCCTCGGCACCGGTGACCTCGCGCAGCACGGCCTCGACGTGCGCGTGGCGCGAGCCGCGCTCGCCGGTGGCGAGGTCGAACTCGAGGTTCGAGTAGCCCTGCGCCGCGGCTGCGACCGCCGCGCGGGCCGACGCACCGAGCGGCGCGCGCCCCAGATTCGTGTGGACGACGACGCCGGTGGCGTTGAGCACGCGCCGCAGCGACGGCCGCAGTCTCCCGCGCGCGCGCGCAATCAGGTCGACTTCGCCGACGTCGTCGGTCGCCCCCCCGAGCAGCTCGGCGCGCCGCTCGGCCAGCTCGGCCCGCGCGACCGACGTCGCCAGGCGATCGACCGACGGCAGCTCGCGCAGCCGCTCGCGCACGCGGGGGGGCAGGGCATCCGACATGAGGGAAATGCTACGGCCGGCGCGGGCCGGTTGGCATGACGGCGATTTGGACACTAGGGTGTGTTCATGTCTCCGCGTTCACTGTCCGCCGCCCTCACCGTCACCGCACTCGCCCTCGTGCTGCTCGCCGTGCCCGCGAGCGCGCAAGCGCCGGCCGGACCGTTCTCGGCCGCGCTCGGCGGGCGGCTCGGGCCGACGATCAAGGGCCTTCCCGCCAGTCCGCAGGCGCTGTCCCTCACCGTCGATGCGACGTTCGACAGCGTCCCAGCGGGCGGCCAGCCGCCGACGCTGCGGCGCGCGGTGATCTCGTTCCCGTTCGGCTCGCGGCTGAACGCCACGCGCTTTCCCACCTGCACCGCCGCCCGGCTGAACGCGCGCCACGCCGATCCGGCCGCATGCCCGGCGGGCTCGCGGATCGGCACCGGACGCGTGGTCGCGATCGTGAGCGGCTCCGCCGTGCCGGTCCGCCTCGACCTCATCAACGGCCCCGGCGGGCGGAGCATCCTCTTCGTCTTCCGCGCGCGCCAGCCGGTGGTCATCGAGCAGGTCGTGCAGGCGCCGCTGCAGACGATCAACGGGCCGACCTACCAGTTCCGGCTCACGCTCAACGTGCCCGCCGTCCTGCAGCAGCCGATCCAGGGCCTGTTCGCCGGGGTCAAGCAGTTCACGGCGACGGTGTCGCGCAAGACCGTGCGCCGTGGCAGCAGGCGCATCGGGTATGTCGAGGCGCTCGCCTGTCCGCCCGGCGCGCGGGTGCCGCTGCGCGGTGACTTCACCTACGTCGACGGGACGTCGCAGTCGGTGGACTCGTTCCTGACCTGCGGGGGGTGATGGTCACGGCGCGCGCAGCACGTGCGGGAACGTGCCCGCCGGCTGCGTCACGCACGGCGGCGCGGGGACCGCGCTCGACTGGCCGGGCGTGCCGCGCTGCAGGACCTGGAGGTCGGAGAGCAGGCCGAGCAGCTCGTCGGTCACGGCGCCCGACGGCGCGCCCGCGAAGACCGGATCGCCGCGCCCGCACGAGCGCGCGTCGTACACCGGCATGCCCCCGATCGCCGCGCCGGCGCCGGGGCGCGGGTACGGGTTGGCGCGGTTGGCGCCGGTGCGCTGCTGCGAGAAGCCGGCGAGCGTCTCGGGCCGGACGACCGGGATGGTGCGCAGGTAGTGCACCGGGCCGGAGTCGGTCTGCGTGGCGGCCTGCGTCGCGGCGGTCGTGTTGCCGACGAGCGCCTCGATCTCACGGTTGTAGGACGACAGCACGCCGAGCAGCGGGTTGAGGTTGGAGAGCACGGGGTGCAGCTGCGTGAGCAGCGGGCGCAGCTCGCCGATCGCGCGGGTTCCGGCCGGGAACCCGGTCTTCGAGGCCGCGGTCAGGGCGTCGAGCCCCTGCAGCAGGCCGTCGAGGTCGGGCGCCGCGCGACTGAGGCTCCTGAACGCCGGCGCCGTCGCGCGCACGGCCGGGAGGAGGTCGTCGAGGACGGGCTGGGCGTCGGCCGCGAACCCGTCGAGCGCGCGCAGTGCGGTGCGCGAGCTGCGCTCGAAGCCAGGCAGGGCGCGGAAGCTGTCGGCCAGCGCACGGTCGCGCGAGGCCAGCGCCGCGAACGTCGTGTCGCCCGCGCGCAGCAGCGTCTGCAGCTGGTCGGCGCGCTCGCCGAGCGTCGCGAACACGGTGCCGGTCCCGCGCACGACCTGGCGCACCGCCGCCGACTGGCGATTCAGCGTCGCGGTCAGCCGTCCGGTGTCGGTGGCGAACGGGACGAGCTGCGCGAAGACGTCGTTGAGGTCGCGCCCGCGGCCGCCGAGCCCCATGGCCATCGCCTGCATCCAGCGGCGGAAGTCCTGTCGCGTGGGCTCGTCGAAGGCGCGGAAGATCTCGTCGAGCGCCACGGTCTCGTCGACGTTCGCGGGGGCGAGCTCGCCGCCCTCCGGGACGGCGGGCGCGGAGCGCGACCCGGGCGTGAGCTCCATGTAGGTCTCGCCGAGCAGCGTCTTGGTGCGCAGGACCGCGCGCGCGTCGCTGTGCAGCGGCGCGTAGCGCGACTTCAGCTCGATCACCGCCCGCGCGCGGTTGTCCGGCGCGCGGCTGACCGCGACGATCCGCCCGACCGGCACGCCCGAGATGCGCACGTCTGCCTGGGTGGCGAGCTGCGCGGCCTGGGGCACCAGGACGCTGATGCGATAGCCCTTGGGCTTGAGCGGGATCGAGCCGCCGAACGATGACCACAGGTACAGGAACAGGCCGAAGCAGCTCAAGCCGAAGACGGCCATGACCGCGATGCGAGCGGGGGTGGGCGCGGTCTTCTGCATCAGCGTGCCGCTCCCGCGCACAACTGCGCGGTCGAGGGAGGGCCGAGCAGGTCGATGAGCAGGCGGACGCTCGCGTTGGCCTTCGCCGCGCCGTCGAGGATCGTGCGCGACGAGCACGAGGTCAGCACGACCCCCCGCTGCCGCACGCCGTGGGCGTCCTGCACGTTGTACGTCGCGTTGAGGTCGTGGTTCAGCCAGGCGAGGTAGAAGAGGAAGCTCTCGCGCGAGCCGCCGCCGGGCTGGAAGGCCAGCTCGTTGAGGAACTCGTTGAACACCGAGAAGACCCCGCCGAGGTCGTTCGTGGTGGGGACCAAGTCGCCCGCGGCGGGGCGCAGCGCGTCGAGCACGGGCTTCGCGTCGCGCGCGAACGGGCGCAGGTCGTTCTCGATCAGCGGCGCGGTCTGGCGCAGGAACGGCGTCGTGGCCCTGAGCCCCGGCGCGAGCGCGTCCGCCGTCGGCTGCAGCGCGCGGCTCGCCTGACCGAGCGCGTCCGCGAAGCTCGCCGTCGCGGTCAGGCCCGCGCGCGTCGAACGCAGCGCGCCCGGCAGCAGCGCGAGGGTCTCGCGCACCTGGCGCTCGCTCGCCGCGAACACGCCAAGGACGGAGTTCGAGGCATCGACGAGCTGCGCGAGCTGGCGGTCCTTTGCGCCGACCGCCTGCGCGAGGGCGCGGAAGTCGCCGACCGCGCGCCGGATCAGCGTGTGGCGCTTGGCGAGCGCGCCGTTGATGCGGGCGAGGTCGCGCGAGGTCGGGTCGAAGCGGCGCAGGGTGGCGGACAGCTCGCGCCCGTTGTCGCGCAGGGCCGATCCGGCTCCGTTGAGCAGGAGCTGCAGGTAGGCGCGGGTGTCTGCGTCGAGCGAGCCGAGGACCTCGTCGAGGTTGACGTCGGGCTCCGTGTTGGCGATCGAGAGCGTCGCCCCCGCGGGCAACGCGGGCGCGCTCTGATCGCCTGGCGTCATCGCGATCGTCATGTCCTTCAGCCCGGTCTTGGGCCGCAGCAGCAGCGTCGCGTTGGACCGCACGCGGCCCTTCCACTCGGGGTCGAGGCGCATGGTCACGACGGCGCGGCCGCCCTCGAGGTCGACGCGGGCGATCTCGCCGACGCGGACGCCCGCGACGGTCACGGTCTGGCCCTGCCCGGGCGCGACGGCCTGCGCAGTCGCGAACTGCGCCTTGATCGTGAACGAGCGCTCGCCGAGCACGGGGAGCCACGCGGGCCAGGTGATGCGCTGTTGGGCGAGGATGTAGCCGCCGACGACCGCGGCCACAGCGACCATCGCGACGACGAGCGCGAGCTCGCCCAGGCGGCGGCGCAGCGCCGGGCTCATCGGGTGCTCCCTCGCGCGACGTCCGGAGGCCCCTGCGCGAGCGGCCCGTCGAGGTCGGGCCGCGCCTGCTGCGCGCACGCCGCGTCGGGCCGGTACGGCGGCTTGCCGCTCGCGCCGAGGTAGCGCGGCCGCGTCCCGAGCGGCTGCAACGCGGTGAAGCCGCCGATGCGCTCCCCGGCCAGCTTCCCGGGCCCGGCGGTGACGAGCTGCGTGCCGACCGGCGACGCGAGCTGCGCGAGCGCGCCGTTGCCGTCGAAGCTCTGGCCCTGACTCGCCATCCCCGTCAGCGCGTAGAAGAACTCCTTGTAGTTCTCGGCACCGGTCGTCGACGGGCCGTCCAGGAGCTTGGTATCGAGCGTCGGGAGCACGACGTTCGTGCCGCAGCGCGCGGTCGCGTTGGCCGAGGTGGCCACGCGCGTCTGCCCCCTGACGATCGCGTCGACGTTGGCGGCGCTCGCGCGCAGGTCGCGCGCGATGCCGCCCAGCTCGGTCGGCGCGACGAGCGCGCCCGCGCCGTCGAACCAGGGCGCTGATGCACGGATCGTCGCCGGCAACTCGGCCACGCCCGCGGTGAGACCGCGCGCGGCGCGCTGCGTCGGCGGCAGGGCGGTGCGCAGTGCGGCCAGCGCCGTGCGCGAGGCGCGCAGCGTCGAGGGCAGCTCGGCGACGGCGGCGCCGAGGTCGCCGCGACGATCGTCGAACGCGGCGGCCGTCGCGTCGAAGTTCGACAGCAGGCCGCGCAGCGACACCTCGCTGCGCCCGAGTGCGGCGCTGATCTTGCCGAGCGAGGCGATGAGCACGGAGAGGTCGTCGGGGCGCTCGCCGC
>DATFRW010000298.1:0-5421 GCA_035262945.1 Solirubrobacteraceae bacterium | reverse complement strand
GCGGCCGCTTGGAGTGCCGCGCGGACGCCTGTCCGCCGATGGCGAGGGACACGCTCATCGACAGCACGAGTGCCAACGCGGCCAGCCGCATCACCGCGCCCTCCCGAAGCGCAGGTACAGCGACGGCAGCACGAAGAGGTTTAGCAGCGTCGAGGTGACGAGCCCGCCGAGGATCACGATCGCCATCGGGTGCTCGATCTCGTGGCCCGGGATGCTCCCGGCGACGGCGAGCGGCACCAGTGCCAGACCGGTCGCGAGCGCCGTCATGAGGATCGGCGCGAGGCGCTCCTTGGCGCCGCGCAGGACGAGCTCGGGCCCGAACGGCTCGCCCTCCTCGCGCTCGAGGTGCTGGAAGTGGCTGATCATCAGGATCCCGTTGCGGGCGGCGATCCCGAAGACGGTCAGGAAGCCGACGAGCGACCCGAGCGAGAGCACGCCGTCGCCGAGCCACACCGCCAGCACGCCGCCGACCAGCGCCATCGGCAGCAGCAGGAAGCTGAGGATCGCCAGGCGCAGGCTCCCGAACGCCGCCTGGAGCAGGAGGAAGATCGCGATCGCGGCGGCGATGCCGAAGAGCAGCAGGCGGTCCTGCGCCGCGTTGAGCTCGGTGGACTCGCCGAGCACCTCCGCGTGGTACTCGCGCGGGAAGGAGACGCTCGCGAGGCGGTCCTCGACCTCGTCGACCACCGAGGCCAGGTCGCGGCCCTGGACATTCGCGCCGACGTCGATGCGCCGCGACTGCAGCTCGCGCTGGACGGCGTTCGGCGTCGGCGCCACCCGCACGTCGGCGACCTGCTGCAGCTCGATCTGGTCGCCGTTCGGCGTGTCGATGGGAAGCCGCTGGACGTCGGTCAGGCTGTTGCGCGCTGCCGGGACGCTCCAGACGTGGACGTCGTAGGCCTTGCCGCCGTGGAAGAGGTCGCCGACCTCCTCGCTGGCCAGCAACGTCGAGGACTGGCGGCGGATGTCGCCGGGCTTGAGCCCGTGGCGCTCGGCCGCGGCGAGGTCGAGCTCCACCTGGATGTGGGGCAGGTCCTCGGAGAAGTCCGGGTGGGCGTCGACGACGCCGGGGACGCTCGCGATCTTCTTCGCGATCTCGTCGGCCTTCTTGCGCATCACGGCGAGGTCCGGCCCGAAGATGCGCACGACGATCGACTCGCTCGTGCCGGTCAGGACCTCCTTGATGCGCTCGCGCAGGTAGGTCTGGCGGTCGTGGTAGAGGCCCGGGTAGCCCTCGATCGTCCTGTTGACCGCGGCGACCGTCTTGTCGTAGTCGACGTCGGGGCTGACGCTGATCCAGTTCTCGCCGAAGTACACGCCGTAGACCTCGTCGGCGAGGAGCGCCTGGCCGATGTGCGAGCCGCAGTTGCGCACTCCGGGGATCTGGCGCAGGTCGCGGCAGGCGGCCTGCGAGATCCGCGTCTCCTCCTTGACCGACGCCGACGGCTGCGTCAGCCAGTGCATGAGGAAGTCGCGCTCCTTGAAGTTCGGCAGCAGCTGGTTGCCGAGCGTGGGGTAGAGCAGGAGCCCGGCGAGGATGCAGGCGCCGGCCGCCGCGAGCGCGGGGGTCGGACGGCGCAGGATCAGCGCGAGCGCCGCGCCGTAGCCGCGCTTGAGCACGCGCAGCAGTGGTGCGTCGCCCTGCCGCAGCGACCCCCGCGACAGCATGATCAGGCACAGCGCCGGCGTGACGGTCAGGGCGACCGCCATCGACACCAGCACCGCGAGGCCGTACGAGAGCACGAGCGGCTGGAAGAACGACCCGGAGAGACCCTGCAGGAAGAAGACCGGGACGATCGCGACGACGTTGATGAGCGTCGCGTAGGTGATCGCGCTGCGCACCTCGACTGAGGCGCCGAGGACGATCGCGAACGTCGACGTGTCGCTGCCCGCCGCGCGCGCCTGGCGCAATCGCCGGACGATGTTCTCGACGTCGATGATCGCGTCGTCGACGACCACCCCGATGGCGACCACCAGCCCCGCCAGGACCATCACGTTGATCGTCGTGTCGCGCAGGTCGAGGACGAGCACCGCCGCGATCAGCGACAGCGGGATCGCGATGAGGCTGATGAACGCCGTGCGCAGCTCGAAGAGGAACGCGGCGATGATGAAGATCACGAGGAGGATCCCGATGATCAGCGCGCGCGTGAGGTTGTCGATCGACTGCTCTATGAACGTGGCCGGCCGGAAGATCGACGTGTCGATCTGGATGCCGGGCAGGCCGGGGCGCATGTCGGCGATCGCGGATTCGATCCCGTGCGTCACGTCCATCGTGTTGGCGCCGCGGAACTTCTGGACGATGAGCAGCAGGCCGGGGCCGCCGTTGACGACCGCATCGCCCCAGATCGGCTGGGAGTCGGTGACGACGTTCCCCAGGTCCGCGAGGCGCAGCGTCCTGCCGTTTCTGCTCACGACGGGGACTTCGCCGAGCTCCCGCGGCCCGACGATCGGCTGCACGGCGCGGATGTTCAGCCGCTGCCCGTTGGACTCGACGAACCCGCCGGTCCCCACGAGCGCGCCGTCGGAGTAGTGCAGCAGCCCCGCGTCGAGCGCGTCGGCGGTGGCGTTCATCACGCGGTCGAGCGACACGCCGTTGGCGGCGAGCTTGCGCGGGTCGACCTGGACGTGGCGCTGCTTGAGCCGTTCGCCCCAGATCGCCACGTTCGCGACGCCCGGGACGCGCAACAGCCGCTCCCGGATCTTCCAGTAGGCGACGTTCGACAGCTCGACCAGGTTGAGGTCGCGCGACGAGAGCCCGATCTTCATGATCCGGCTGGTCGCCGAGAGCGGCGGCATCATGAACGGCGGGCTCGCCCACGGCGGCAGCGTCGGCGTGACCTGGGCGATGCGCTCCTGGACGAGCTGGCGCGCCTTCATCTCGTCGGCGCCGCGGTCGAAGATCAGCTCGATCGAGGAGAGCTGCGAGACGGACTTCGATCGCAGCTGGTGCAGGCCGGGGATCCCGTTGAGCTGCTCCTCGATCGGGATCGTGATGAGCTCCTCGACCTCGTTGGACGAGTTGCCCAATGCGATCGTCTGGATCTCGACGCGCGGCGGCGCGAACTCCGGGAAGACGTCGACCTTCGTCTCGCGGATCTGCGCGATGCCGAACGCGAGCAGCGCCGCCGCGGCGAAGACCATCAGCCATCGGAACCGCAGGCTCCTGGCGACGATCCAGCGCATCACCCGCTCGCGATCTCCAGCTCGGTGCCGTACGCCTCGAAGACCCCGACCGTCACCACCGGGGTGCCGACGCGCGGGCCCTCTGACAGCAGCACGCGCGCTCCGTCGATCCGGTCGACCTTGACCTGTTCGCGCACGAACGAGAGCGGCTTCGGGCTGGTGTAGACGTAGGTCTTGCCCTCGGCGTCGTAGATCAGCGCGGCGTAGGGCACGACCTTGTGCGCCCCGGCGCGGCGGACCGGCGCCGTGCGCAGGCCGGTGCGCTTCGCGCCTTCGGGCGTCAGCGTCACGCGCTTGACGTCGCTGCCCTTGACGGCCTCGAGCTTGGACGGCTCGTAGCCGGAGGCCGACTCCTCCTCGACCTCCTTGCACGCCGACAGCGCCAGGGTCGCGAGCGCGAGGGTGAGGCCGATCGCGAGCGCCCGCCTCACGTGGCCGACTCCTTCTCGGGCGTGGGCGCCGCGGGCTCGGGCTCGGCGCCCGCCCAGCGGCGCATGAGGTCGTCCTCCGCCCGCGCCGCGGCCGACATGCCGCCGCCGAAGCGCAGGTAGACCGCCGGAAGCACGAACAGCGTCAGGAAGGTCGACGTGACGACGCCGCCGAGGATCACCACGGCCATGGGGTGGATAACCTCGAGCCCGGGCCGCGCGCCCAGGATCACGAACGGCAGCGCGAGCAGCGCCAGCGCGCACGCGGTGGTGAGGATCGGGCCGAGGCGCTCGCGCGCCCCGCGTCGCACCAGCTCGGGTCCGAAGCTCTCGCCCTCGTCGCGTTCGAGCGTCTGCAGGTGGCGCACCAGCACCGCGCCGTTGCGCGCCGCGATGCCGAACACCGCCAGCAACCCCAGGAGCGAGCCCAGCGACAGCTCGGCGCCGTCGATGAGCGCGGCGACGACGCCCCCGAGCAGCGCGACGGGCAGCGTCGCGATCGCGAGGACCGCGAGCCGCCAGCTGCGCGACGCCGCCTGCAGGAGCAGCAGCGCCGCGATCGCCGCCGCGATCGCGAAGGCGAGCATCCGGGTGCTCCTGATCTCCCCGGCGGTGGACCGGTGCAGCACCTCGGCGTGGTACTCGAGCGGGAAGCGCAGGCCGGCGAGGCGCGCCTCGACGTCATTCGCGACGTCGGCCACGCTGCGGCCGCTGACGCCCGCCTCGACATCGATGCGCCGCGACACGGCGTCGCGCTGGATGACCACGGGCGTGCGCACGACCCGCACGTCGGCGACCTGGCCCAGCCGGACATGACCGCCGCCGGGCCGGTCGATGAGCAGGTTGCGCACGTTCGCGACGCTCGCGCGCGTCTGCGGCGTTCCCTGCACGACGACGTCGAAGACCTTCTGGTTCTGGAAGACGCTGCCGACCTGGATGCCCTGCAGCAGGGTGGCCTCGGCCCGCCGCACATCCCCGGGCTTGATCCCGTAGCGGCGGGCCTTGGCGAGGTCGACCTCGATCGCGAGGCTCGGCTGCTGGGCCGGCAGCTCGACGCGCGGGTCGACGACGCCGTCGACGCCGGCCATCGCCTGGCGCACCCTGTCGGCCTGGCGCTGCAGCACCGCGAGGTCCTGGCCGTACGTCCGCACGACCAGCGGCTTGTCCGAGCCGGTGAGCACGTCGAGCCCGTTGCCGCCGACATCGTTCTCGCCGTCCGTGAGCGCCCCGACGTCCCTGATCTTCTGCGCCGAGTACGTCACGACGTCGCCCTCGACGCCGGGCACGCGGTTGACCACGTTCCCGATCGCCCGCATCGTCGCGTCGTAGTCGGCGTTGCGGTCGATGCGGACCCACACCTCGCTGGAGTTGACGTCGACGATCTGGTCGCCCGTGACCGCCCGGCCGATGTGGGCGCCGGTGTTCTCGACGCCCGGGATCGCTCGCAGCCGCCGGCTGACGTCGGTGGCGATCTGCGTCATTCGCGGGTTCGACGTGCCCGGCGCGCCGTCGAGCCGGACCATCACGTCGGAGTCCTTGAACGACGGGATCAGTGAGGTGCCCAGGAACGGCAGCACCGCGAGCGCGGCGACGGCGCAGGCGCCGGCCGCGAGCAGCGCGGCCCGCGGTCTGCGGATGAAGCCCGTGAGCGCGCCGTCGTAGCCGGGCGTCAGGCGTCGCAGCAGCGGCGAGCCGCGGCGGCTGGCCTTGCCGCTGGAGAACAGGAGGAGGCTCAGCGCGGGCGTGACGGTCAGCGCCACCGCCATCGCTGCGACGGCGGCGAGCGCGTAGGCGACGGCCAGGGGCTGGA
>DATFRW010000297.1:0-43414 GCA_035262945.1 Solirubrobacteraceae bacterium | reverse complement strand
GTCCGTCGTCACGCCGTGCGGGCCCGCCAGCCGGGCGACGACGCGCGGATGGCCGTCGGCCGCCGGGGCGAGGCGCTTCACGGTCGGCTTGACCGATCCGGCAACCCGGAACTTGGGCGGCGCGAGGCCGCAGCGCCCGTGACGCGCCGCGTGCCTGACGAAGACGGTCCGCTGTACCTTCCGCGCCGCGCGCTCGACGCCGGCACCGCGGCGGAGCTTCGCGGCCCGGTCGACCACGCCGCCGAGTGTCTTCAGCGAGGCGCAGTAGCGGCGCGCGCGGTATTGCCGGCCCGCCCGCTTGACGCCGCGCCGCAGCTGCGCCGCCGCGTGCTTGTCGACATGGGCGGTGGTGATCGACCGCGTCAGCGGCGCGAAGGAGACGCCGGCGGCCGAGGCGCCGGCGGGCAGGGAGGCGACGATCGCGAGCGCGACCGCGCTGGAGAGGAGACGGACGAACATGGCGGTGACGGTCCCACCGCGCGCAGGAGCCGTCTGTAGGCGGGACCGCCGCAAGCGAGGCGGATTGCCGCCAACCCCGCGGCGGTCACCCGACGCGATCGAATCCAAGTCGCCCGAGGCGGGTATGCCGCCCGCCATGGGACTGCTTCTGGTGATTCTCGGGCTGGTGCTCTGGCTGCTCGGCTACGCGCTGATCGGCTTGATCCTGCTGGTCATCGGCCTCGTGCTGCTCTTCGTTCCCGGCGTGCCGTACGGCTACAGCAGCTGGCGCCGACGGCGCTACTGACGCCGCTTCAGCCCCAGACTTCGCGCGCCGTGTCGACGATCAGCGCGAGCTTGGCCCACTGCTCGTCGTGGGTCAGCGCGTTGCCCTCGACCGTCGACGAGAAGCCGCACTGGCCCGACAGGCAGAGCTGCTCGATGTCGACGTATCGGCTCGCCTCCTCGATGCGCCGCTTGAGCTGATCCTTGCTCTCGAGCGCGCCGGTCTTGGTCGTCACCAGGCCGAGGACGACGAACTTGTTCTTCGGCACGAAGCGCAGGGGCTCGAAGCCGCCTGAGCGCGCGTCGTCGTACTCGAGGAACAGCCCGTCGACGCCGAGGTCGTTGAAGAGGGCCTCGGCGATGAAGTCGTAGCCGCCCTCGGCGACCCAGGAGGACTGGAAGTTGCCGCGGCACAGGTGGGCGGTCACGGTCATCTCGTCCGGCCGCCCCGCGAGCGCCTCGTTGATGTGGCGGATGTAGTCCTCGTGGAGGTGCTCGGCATCCGAGCCCATGCGGGTGGCGTAGTCGCGCTGCTTGGGGTCGTTGAGGTAGGCGAGGCTCGTGTCGTCGAACTGCAGGTACGTGCAGCCGAGGTCGCCGAGCGCGCGGACCTCCGCGGCGTACGCGGTCGTCAGGTCGCTCCAGAACGCGTCGAGGTCGGGGTAGACGTCCTCGTCGATCGCCGCCCGCTGGCCGCGGAAGTGGACCATGCTCGGCGACGGGATCGTGAGCTTCGGCGTCGCGGTCGTGACGCACGACTGCAGGAAGCGGAAGTGGTCGGCGAAGATCGGCTCCTTGAGCGTCACACGGTCCGAGACGCGCATCGCCGCCGGCCGCCACTCGATCGTGCCGGTCGGGTTGTGGAACTCGACGAGGATCTCCTCGTCGGCGTGGGTGATCCCGCCGAGCGAGTCGATGAAGTCCATGTGCCACGTCGTGCGCCGGAACTCGCCGTCGGTCGCCGACTGCAGCCCGACCTCCTCCTGCTTGCGCACCACGTCGCGGATCGCCTCGTCCTCGACCGCGCGCAGGTCGTCGGCGCTCAGGCGGCCGGCGGCGTGCTCGTCGCGCGCGCGCACGAGTTCGGGCGGGCGCAGCAGGGAGCCGACGTGGTCGGCACGGTACGGAGGGCTGGTCCGAGGCGTCATCAATCGCTCCTTGTTGGTCAGCTGCGGCGCTGGCGCACCCAGGCATCGGCGGCGACCGCCAGCAGGAGGATCACACCAAGCGTGATCTGCTCGTACAGCGGGTCGAGGCCGAGCAGGTCATACCCATTGCCGATGAGCGCGATGAACAGCACGCCTAGGACGGTGCGCCACACCGCGCCCTCGCCGCCGAGGATGCTCGTGCCGCCGACGACGATCCCGGCCAGCACGGTGAAGGCGAGCGTGTCGCCCGACGAGGACTGCGCGCTGAGCACGCGCGAGGCGTCGATCACGCCCGCGAGGCCCGCGGCGCCGCCGCTGATCACGAAGGTCAGCACGCGGATCGCGTCGACGCGTACGCCGGCCAGGCGCGCCGCCTCCGAGTTGCCGCCGGCGGCGTACATGTAGCGGCCCGCCGTCGTGCGCGCGAGGAACACGCCGATGACCGCGACGATGACGACCGCGATCCAGATCGACGTCTTCACCGTGAACACCTGCGTGCGCGCGAGGTCGCCGAACTCGGGGTGCTCGAAGAGGACGACGAGGTTGCCGTGGGTGACGAGCGTCGCGATCCCCGCGACGACGAAGGACATCGCGAGCGTCGCGATGAGCGCGTTGATGCGCAGCCGCGTGACCACCAGCCCGTTGACGAGGCCGACGGCCAGCCCGACGCAGACCCCGACGAAGATCGCGAGCGCGGAGGGCGAGTGCTGCGCGATCTCCGCGGCCGTGACGCCCGCGAGCGCGTAGATCGCGCCGACCGAGAGGTCGATGCCGCCGGCGACGAGGACGAGCGTGCCGGCCGCCGCGATGATGAGCGTCGCCGACTGCTGGTCGAGGATGTTGAGCAGGTTGACCTTGGTCAGGAACGACGAGCTCGCGATCGAGAGCGTGATGAAGAGCGCCGCGAACGGGATCGCGATGCCGGTCGCGCGCACGCGGTCGAGCACGGTGGTCGCCTCGGCGCTGCGCCGCTCGGGGACCGGGGATGCCTCGGTCGCAGTCATGCGGCGAACGCGGCGGCCAGCACCGCCGACTCGGTCATCCGATCGCCGGTCAGCTCGCCGGTGATCCGCCCCGCGCGCATCACGAGCACCCGGTGCGCGAGCCCCAGGATCTCCTCGAGCTCCGACGAGATCACGAGCACGCCCATGCCCTCGCCGGCGAGCGACACGAGCAGGTCGTAGATCGCGCGCTTGGCGCCGACGTCGACGCCGCGCGTCGGCTCGTCGGCGATGAGCATCGCCGGACCGCACAGCAGCATCCGCGCGAACAGCACCTTCTGCTGGTTGCCGCCCGACAGCGAGCCCACCCGCGCGCCGTAGCCGGCGGCGCGCACGTCCGTGCGGTCGAGGATCTCCCGCGCTCGGCGGCGCTCGACGCGCCGGCGCACGAAGCCGTAGCGGCTGACCTCCGGCAGGCTCGCGAGCGTGACGTTCTCGGTCACCGAGCGCTCGAGCAGCAGCCCCTGCTCCTTGCGCGACTCGGGGATCATCGCCAGCCCGGAGCGCAGGCTCCCGCGCGGGCCGCCCGAGGGCGCGCGCCCGTCGCCGAGCACGACCTCGCCGGACTGCACGCGCTCGGCGCCGAAGATCGCCCGGGCCAGCTCGGTGCGCCCCGCGCCGACCAGCCCCGCCAGGCCGACGATCTCGCCGCGGCGCACCGTGAAGCTGACGCCGTCGATGCCGGGCGCGCGCAGGTCGCGCACGGTCAGCGCGGGCGGAGCGTCCGCGGCCGGCTCGCGGCGGTCCGGGAACGCCGACGTGAGCGGGCGGCCGAGCATGGCCTGGATGAGCGAGTCCTCGGTCTCCTGGGCGGCGGGCGCCGTGCGCACGACCTGCCCGTCGCGCAGCACGGTCACCGTGTCGGCCAGCTCGAGCACCTCGCGCAGGAAGTGGGAGACGAGCAGCACCGTCCGGCCGTCGCGGGCGAGTGAGCGGACGATCTCGTGCAGCCGCGCGGTCTCGTCGCGGCTCAGCGCCGCGGTCGGCTCGTCCATGACGATGAGCTCGGCGTTGCGCGACAGCGCCCGCAGGATCTCGACCTGCTGCTGCTCGCCCGGGCGCAGCCGCCCGGCCGGAGCCGCCGCCGGCAGCTCGAAGCCCGCGCTGCTCGCGAGCTCGCGATAGCGCCGGCGCAGCGCGTGGCGGGCGACGAACCCGCCGCGCCGCGGCTCGGTCCCGAGGAACACGTTGTCGGCCACGCTGAGCTGCGGCACGACGTTGAGCTCCTGGGCGATCGCGGCCACCCCGCGCTCGAGCGCCTCGCGCGGCGAGCGCAGCGTGATCTCCTCGCCGTCGAGCAGCACGCGGCCGGAGTCGGGCTCGAACACGCCGGCGACGATCCTGCCGAGCGTCGACTTGCCCGCGCCGTTCTCGCCGACGAGCGCGTGGATCGATCCGCGCGCGACCGTCAGCGACACCGAATCGAGGGCGCGGACGGCTCCGAAGTGCTTGGAGACGTCCGCGAGCTCGATGTGGGGGCGGCTTTCGCCTAGCCCGGCCACTCCGCCGTGAACTGGTCGGCGTTGTCCTTGGTCACCACGCCCTCGGCGGGCAGCTGCGCGACCGGGTTCTGGCCGGGCGTCTTGGCGCCCGTGCGCACGGCCTTGATCGCCGCCTGGGCCGCCAGCCGGCCCTCGGACGCGGGAAGCTGCGCGACGTCGCCGTACCACTTGCCCGCAGCCACCCCCTGCAGCGCCGCCGCGCTGCCGCCGTAGCCGACGAGGATGACCTTCTTCTTGCCGATCGCCTGGACCGTCCCCTCGATGCCCTGATCGGACCCGACGATGAGGTGGAGGTTCGGGTGGGCCGCCAGCATGTTCTGCGCGGCCTTGAGCCCGAGCGCCGGCGTGAAGAAGCTCTCGCCCTGCGCGACGATCTTCACCGGGCTTCCGGCCGTCGCCTCGTCGAAGGACTTCTTGATCGCGACGTCGAGCGCCGACGCCTTGATGTCGTAGAGGTAGCCGATGTTGCAGGGATCGAGGTTCTGCTCCTGGCAGGCCTGCTTGACGAGGTTGCCGAGCTTCGTGCCGATCTCGGTGGGGACGAAGACGACGTTGCCCGACAGGCCGTCGACCTGCGGCTGGTCGGTGGACAGGTCCTTGCCGAGGATCTGGTCCATGTTGACGACCTTCTTGCCGGCCGAGATCGCGTCCTGCACGCCGGTGATGAGGCCGGTGCCGAAGATCGGCTGGACGATGATCGCGTCGTAGTCGCCGGAGCTCGTGGCGGTCTGGAGCTGGGCGAACTGCTTCTTCGGGTCGTTGTTGGCGTCGAAGACCTTGACCGTCGAGTTGTTCTCGCTCGCCACCGCCTGTGCCGCCGCCAGCATCGGCGCGTCGTAGCTGTTCGCCACCGCGAACGACAGGTACGCGATGCGGACCGGCTTGTTGTTGTTCGCCGCCGCCTTGGTCGTGCTGCTCGACGTCGACGTGTCGCTACCGCTCGAGCCGCATGCGGCGACGGTCAGCGCCGCGGCAAGAACGGCGAATGCTGCGCCGGGGCTCCTCCACCGCCGGGCGCGTCGAAAGGTGACCACGTCCCTCCTCCTGGGTTGGAACCGCGCTGGACCCAGGAGCTAATTTGCACAATCGACATTACCCGTGTCAAGTGGCAGCTGTCGCAACCTCGTCGCGCACGAGCTGCGCACCGGCGACGAGCGACTGCAGCTTGGCGAACGCCGCGTCGCGCGGGAGGTACTTCATGCCGCAGTCGGGGGCGGCGATGAGCTGCGACGCGTCCTTGTACGGCAGCGCGCGGCGGAGGCGCTCGGCGACCGTCTCGGGCGTCTCGACGTCGGCCGAGTCGAGCGCGATGACGCCGAGGAGGATGGTCTTGCTCGGGAGCTCCTCGAGCACCGAGACGTCGAGGTTCGCCTGCGCCGTCTCGATCGAGATCTGGTCGACCGGCGCCTCGGCGAGCTCGGCGAGGAACTCGTACCGGTGGGCGTGGTCGGGCACGAACGACGGGTAGCCGAAGCAGATGTGCAGCGCGGTCGTGCCCTGCACGCCGTCGAGCGCGCGCTGGACGGTCTCGACCGCGTAGCGGCGGGCCGCCTCGGGCCGCGCCTCCATCCACGGCTCGTCGAGCTGGACGATGTCCGCGCCGGCCGCGAAGAGGTCGAGGATCTCCTCGCGCACCGCGTCGGCGTACGCGAAGGCAACCTCCTCCTCGTGCTCGTAGTGGTCGTTCTGCGCCTGCTGGGCCATCGTGAACGGGCCCGGCACTGTCATCTTCACAAGGCGGTCGGTGCTGGCACGCAGGAAGCGCATGTCCTCGACCTGCACCTGCTCGCGGCGGCGGATCGGGCCCACGACGCGCGGGACCGGGGTCGGGTTGCCCTTGCGGTCGGCCGTGGTGCCAGGGTTGTCGACGTCGACCCCGTCGAGCGCGGTGGCGAAGCGATTCGAGTAGCTCTCGCGGCGCTGCTCGCCGTCGGTGATGATGTCGAGCCCGGCGCGCTCCTGGTCGCGGATCGCCACGAGCGTCGCGTCGTCCTGCGCCTCCTCGAGGTACTTCGGATCGACGCGCCACAGGTCGGTCGCGCGCACGCGCGGCGGCAGCCGGTGGTGCAGCTTCTCGCGGTCGATCAGCCAGTCGGGTTGCGGGTAGGAACCCACGAGGCTCGTCGGGATCACGATCACTCCTTGTGTTCGAGCCGCGAAGCGACGTGTTCGACGGTGTTCTGCAGGTGCTCGCGCGTCGCGGCGGCGGCCTCGTCCGGGTCGCGCGCCACGCAGGCGCCGAGGATGCGGCGGTGCTCGGCGTCGAGGCGCTTGACCGGGAAGTCCTTGGCGGCGCGGTAGATGTGCAGGTAGGCGCTCGACGCGTCGCGGAGCGCCACGATCATCTCGACCAGGCGCGGCCGCTGCGCGTGCTCGTAGATCTCGGTGTGGAAGATCTGGTTGAGCTCGATGTAGCGCTGCGCCGCCGGGCCGCTCTGCATCTCGTCGAGCAGCTTCTCGAGCGGAGCAGCCCACTCTTTCTCGAAGCGCTCGGCCGCGCGGGCGGCCGCGACGGCCTCGAGCGCGCCGCGGATCTCGTAGTGCTCGCGAAGGTCCTCCACCGTCGGCAGGAACACCACGGCACCGCGCTGCGGGTGCAGCCGGACGAGCCCCTCGCGCTGGAGCGCGGCGAGCGCCTCGCGCACCGGGGTGGTGCTCACCCCGAACCGCTGCGCGATCTCGACCTGGCGCAGTTTGCTGCCGGCCTGGAGGTCTCCGGCCACGATCTGCGCGCGCAGCCGCTCGGCCACCAGGCCGGCCACGGTGCGTGGGGAGTCGAGGGTGTCGGCGCTCGCGGACATGGGCGTCAAGAGTAGGGAAGCTTGACAAGCGGATGGTCGAATGTGCAAATTTCTCTTTCTCGGCCTGCAGCACCGGCGTTCCCGCGGGTGCGCGGCCGCGGGTCGACCTTGGTCACAAAGAGGAGGAGCAGAACCATGAAGCCGCTCGGAGGACCCCATCACTTCACGGGCGTCACCGCCGACGTGCAGACCAACGTGGACTTCTGGTGCCGCGTCATGGGCCTGCGGTTCGTGAAGAACACGCTCAACTACGAGACCACGTTCCGCTACCACACCTACTTCGGCGACGAGGACGGCAACCCCGGCAGCGTCGTCACCTTCCTCGAGTTCGAGGAGGCCCCGCGCGGCGTGCCGGGCCGCGGCGACATCCACCGGCTCGTGCTGCGCGTCGGCTCCTACGACTCACTCGAGTACTGGATGGACCGCTTCATCGCCAACGACGTGTTCAGCGAGTTGCTGCGCCTCGACCCGACCCAGCCGCAGAGCATCGTCTTCCACGACCCCGAGGGCCACGAGGTCGAGCTCATGGTGTCGGACGCGCCCGACAAGCCGCTGACGGCCGAGGCGGACGACATCCCAGCCGAGCACCGCATCCGCGGCATCGAGGGCGCTCGCTCCTACACGACCATCGAGGAGATGCTGCCCTGGGCCGAGTTCATGGGCTTCAAGCGCGACGGCGACCATCTCGTGTTCGAGGGCACCGACCGCACCGGGCGCTGGTGGTTCAGCCCGCCGCCGGACCGGCCGAGCAACGACGGCCAGGTCGGCGTCTGGCACCACATCGCCTACGACGCGGGCGATCAGACGGCGCTGCAGGCGGCGCGCGACGAGGCCAACAGCGGGCCGCTGCCGTGGACGGCCGTGTTCGATCACTACTTCTTCGACTCCTGCTACACGATGTCGTCCGGCGGGCGCATGGAGATGTGCACGACGGGGCCGGGGTTTCTGATCGATGAGGCCTACGAGGACCTCGGCAACAGGCTGTGCCTGTCGCCACGCGTCGAGCCCCTGCGCGCGAAGCTGGAGCGCGAGCGGCCGCTGATCACCAACCCGCGTCCGCGCGGCAAGGCGGCGGCCAAGCCGAAGGCCACCAAGGGCAAGGCCAAGTCAGCGACGAAGGCGCCCACGAACGGCGCCTCCGCCGAGACCGAGTCCACCACCGTCGCTTCCTGAGCCGGCCTCGATGACCCCATCCCTGCGCCTGGCCACCTACGAGCGCGCCGGGCGCTGGGCGGCGGCTGTCGCGTTGCCCGACGACCAGCTCGTCGACGCGGAGGCCGCCGCACGGCGCGCCGGCCTCGACGACGGGGTCGCCTGGTCGAGCGTGCGCGCGATCGTTGCCGAGAGCCCCGATCGCCTCGCCGCGCTCGGCGACGCCGCCGCGGCGCTGGCGGCCGACGGCGAGGCACTGCCGGGCGACGCGCGGCTGGGGCCGCCGATACCCGACCCGTCGAAGATCCTCTGCATCGGCCTGAACTACCGGGCGCACGCGGCCGAGTCCAAGATGGAGGAGCCCGAGGTCCCGATCGTGTTCGCGAAGTTCCCGAACGTGCTCATCGGCTCGGGCAGCACGATCGAGCTGCCGGAGCGCGCCCGCGAGCACGTGGACTACGAGGGTGAGATCGCGGTCGTCATCGGCCGGCGCGCCCGTGCCATCTCCGAGGACGACGCGTTCTCGGTGATCGCCGGGTGGATGCCCTTCAACGACGTCAGCGCGCGCGACCTGCAGATGCAGACGCCGCAGTGGACGGTCGGCAAGTCACCGGACACGTTCGGCCCGTGCGGCCCGCACCTGGTGCTCGATCACGCCCTCGGCGACGGCGGCCTGGAGCTCGAGACGCGTGTCAACGGCGAGGTGCTCCAGCACGCGCACACCGATCAGATGATCTTCTCGGTGTCGCACCTCATCGCGTTCCTGACCGGGTTCATCACGCTGGAGCCGGGCGACATCGTCGTCACCGGCACTCCGGAGGGCGTCGGCGCCGCCCGCAATCCACCGCGTTACCTGAGAGACGGTGACGTGGTGGAGGTGCGGGTCGGCGCCGAGCGCCTCTCCAATCCGGTCAGCTCCCAGAGCCGCTAGCCGAGACCTCGTCCCAGAACACGTCCGGGTTGACGACCACGGCGGGCATCGCCGTGGTCAGGCCGGGGCCGGTCACGCCCTTGAGCGCGACGTTCGCCGGGGCGAAGGCGAAGTAGAACGGGCCGTACGCCTTGTCCGAGACGTACTTCGCCATGTCGTCGTAGATCTGCTTGCGCTTGTTCTCGTCAAGCGTCCCGGCGCCCTGGCCGAGCATCGCGTCGAGCTTCGGGTCGTTGATGCCGCTGAACGGCGACTGCGACGCCATGCGGAACGCAACGCCGACGCCCTGGGCCGGGTCGTACGACCCCGCGGTCTGCAGCATCGCCTGCCACTTCTTCGTCTGGAAGGCCTGGATCAGCCCGGTGAGGTCGTAGGACGAGATCGTGACCTTCATCCCCGCCTGCTCCCACTGGCTCTGCAGCGCCTGCATCGATTCCTTGGCGACGAGCACGTTGATCGTGCCGAGCTTGACGTTGAGCCCGCCGAGCTCCTTGACGAGCTGCTTGGCCTTGTCGAGGTTGTAGGTCCGGTAGTCGGGGACCTTCGGTTCGTAGAACTTGCCGCCCGGGCCCGTGAAGCCCTGGGTGCTCTCGTACATGTTGTTGAAGATGTGCGAGCGGATCGCCTCGGAGTCCGAGGCGTAGTAGATCGCCTCGCGCGCCTTGATGTTGTTGAACGGCGGGATCTTCGTGTTCAGCTGCATGAAGTACGGCGACGTCGAGAGCTGCTGCGTCACCTTGAGCTTCGCGTTCTTCCCCGCCTGTTGGACGAGCTGCGGCGTCGACATGCCCTCGTAGGCCTGTGCCTGGCCCGCGAGCAGCGCCTGGTAGGCCGCCTGGTCGCCGCCGACCGACTTGAACGTGAGCCCGTCGAGGAGCGGCTTGCCCGTCTTGTAGTAGGTCTCGTTGCGCGTGAGCACGAGCTCGGAGCTCAGCTTGTTGCTGACGACCTTGAACGGGCCGGCGCCGACCGGCTTGAGCCGGAACGCACGCTCGCCCATCTGCTTGAGCGCGGTCGGGGAGGCCGTCCAGTTCGCGTTGGAATCGACGAACGACGCGATGACCGCCGCGTACGGCGCGGTGAAGTTCAGCACGACGGTGTCCGTGCCCTCGGCCGTCACCGACTTGACCGGCCACGTCGGGCGGCACGTGCACGTCGACTTGAGATCGCGCTTGATGTTGAAGACGACCGCGTCGGCGTCGAACGGCGTGCCGTCCGAGAACTTCACGCCTTGGCGAAGCTTGATCTTCACCGTCTTGCCGCCGTTCTCGAACGTGTAGCCCGTGGCGAGCTCGGGGACGATCTCCCCCTGCTCGTTGAGCTTGAAGAGCTGGCCGTAGATGGAGTTCATGTACGGCTGGTTGGCGGCGCCGTTGGTGTTGGTCGCCGGATCGAGCCCGGCGGGCCAAGCGCCCGCGAACGCCGAGTCCTCGAGGACGGTGATCGATCCGCCCTTCTTTGCCGCGGTCGTCGAGCTACCTCCGCTCGTCGAGGCGTTGGTGCTGCTGTTGGTGCTCTTGCTCCCGCACGCTGCGAGAGCAACCACACCTCCGACAAGGCAGAGCGCGACGATGGCTCTGACCACCTGCCCGTGTGCCCGCATAAGTCCTCTCCTCCTGGTACGCAGACCCCTGGCCGGAAGTCATAGTCCCCGAATGTGCAAAATGTCAAGCTCCCTTATAACCGAGGTGATCGAGTGCCCCGGGGTCCAGGTTCGCGAAGCGGGAAGCGAGCTACCCGGCTCGCTGACCGCGACCGCTGTCAACTCCCCGCAGGAAGGTGAGCAGGCGGCTGAGGAAGTCGTTCTTCGGGAACGCGCCGGCGGGGTCGTTGTGCGCGTAGGTCGTGTGGCGGTCGACGAGCGTGAGGTCGCGGCGAGGCAGGTGCGACTGGCGCGCGAGCGCGCGCGCCGCGCTGAGCACGCGCGGGCCGCCGAGCGCCGCCGCGAAGGCGTAGATCGGCACGTCGACCTCGTCGCCGTGGGTGGCGCGGACATCCAGCACGCGCTGCGCCGCGTTGCGGTTGCCGTCGGCGACCGCGCCCGCGTCGATCGTCAGGCGCAGCGGGTGGTACCACGCGGTGCCGTCCACGTCGGTCAGGCCGGCGCCGGAGAACATCTGTGCGTAGCGCTTGATCGGCGTCAGCTCGCCGGCCTGGACCCAGCCGCGCGGGTCGCCGGCGGGCGCGAGGTGCCCGAGGTGGGCCTGGGCCGCGGCCAGCGCCGGCGGCGAGGTCTGCGTGTCGAGCGCAAAGCCGTACGTGCCGAGGTTGGTCGCCGGCACCGGCGGCTTGAGGTTCGCGGGAATGAGCGTGGACGCCTGACCGATGGACGGCGCGTTCGGTTCGATCAGGGCGCCCAGCGACCCGGTCGCGTTGAAGAGCCCCGCGAACGGGGCGGTGATGCCGCCGAACGCCAACCACGGCGAGCCGCTCTGGAGCTTCTGCAGCGACTGACGGGCCTGCGCGGGCGTGACGGGCGTCGGGCTACTGCCGCCGTCGATGTAGACGAGGCCCGAGAGGTCGCGGACGCCCGCGCGCCCCTTGAAGTCCCAGGTCGCGTAGGCGGTGATGATCGAGCCGCCCAGCGAATGGCCGCCGAGCACCACTCGCCGGCCGCCCTTGCGCGCCGCCGCGATGACCCGGTGCAGGTCCTCGACCTCGACGCGCATGCCCCACTGCCGCGCGTAGCCGACGTCGGCGTCCGGAATGAGCCTGAAGTGGTTGGTGATCGCCGGGTTCGCGAGGTAGCCGAGGTAGTAGTCGAAGAGCTGCTGCCCGTTCGCCTTGCCCTGCTTGGCGGCGTCGAGCATCGACTGGTCCTCGAGCTGGTTCTCGCGGCGTTCGACGGCCCACACCTGCCAGCCCTTGGCGCGCGAGACGAACGTCCGGGCGAACGGCGCGAAGTACGCCGCTCCGGCGGAGGTACCGGGCACGAGGACGAGCACGTTGCGCGCGCTCGCGGGCCCGACCTTCAGCACCCCGACGCGGTTGAGCTTCGCGGGCGTCCCGGGCGCGGCGAAGCCCTGCATCCAGGTGACGCGCGAGGCCGCGGAAGCGGGTGCGGCGCACACGAGCGTGCACGCAACGGCAGCGAGAAGAGTTCGGCGCATCCCGCGCGGAACACTATCCCGCGATGACCGACACGAACCCCGATCAGTTCCTGGCGCTCATGCCGTTCGCCGTCCAGCTCGGGATCGAGCTCGACGCTGCGGCGCCCGAGGAGGTCCGCGGCCGCCTGGCCTGGGCGCCCGAGCGCTGCACCGCGGCCGGCGTGCTGCACGGCGGGGCGCTGATGGCGCTCGCGGACAGCCTCGGCGGTGTGTGCGCGTACCTGAACCTGCCGGCCGGCGCGCAGACGACGACGATCACCTCGAGCACGTCGTTCATGCGCGCGGTGCGGGAGGGCGAAGTGACCGCGGTCGCGCGCCCGCTGCATGCCGGGCGCAGCGTGATCGTCGTGCAAACGGATCTCACCGACGGCGCGGGGAAGCGGGTGGCGCAGGTCACGCAGTCGCAGGCGGTGCTGGGCGGCGGGTGAGCACGACCCGCGCGCGTCCGGCCGCGCGGCCCCAGCCGAGCGCGCCGGCCGCGTCCGCGGCCTGCTCGGCGACGGCGGCCGCGCGGTCGTCGCCCTGCGCGGCGAGCAGCTCGGCGCGGTGGACCAGCGCCCACGCCGCCCACGGCCGCGCGCCGGCGTCCGCCGCCCAGGCCGCGGCGGCGTCGAGGTGCGCGTGTGCGTCGGCGAAGCGGCGCAGCGCGGTCGCGAGCACGCCGAGGTGCAGCTCGACCGGGCCGAGCAGGAGCGCCGCGCGGCCCACGAGCACCGTGCGCCCGCGATAGGGCAGCAGCACGTCGTAGAGCTCGCCGGCGCGTGCGGGCGCGTCGAGCAAGGCGAGCGCCTGCGCGATCCCCGCCATCGAGGCGAGCCAGTTCATGTCGCTCCCGACGGCGGCGAACCCGTCGGCGGCGAGCGCGTCGAGCTCGCGCCGCGCGTCGTCCGCGCGCCCCATCTCGGCGTAGATGAGCGGCAGGTCGGCCCTGAACGCGGATTGCACGGCCTGCACGGCCAGCCGGTCGGGGACCTCGGCGCGCGCGTCCGGCGCGATCGGCTCGGCCTCGAGGTCGGCGAAGACGGTCTGGATCCAGCTGAACAGGTCGGCGACGCGGTCGCCGGCTCGCCTTCCGATCACGACCGCCTCCTCGCGCAGCCGCCGCGCATCGTCGAGGCGGCCCTCGAGGAAGGCGAGCATCGCGCCCCACATCGGCGTCCACCACTGGTAGCCGGGCAGCCGCAGCTCGTCCGCCAGGCGGCCGTGCTCGCCGATCTCGCGCCGCGCCGCGGCGACGTCGCCGCGCTCGAGCAGGTCGAGCACGCGCCAGTTGCGCCCCTGCAGCGCGCGTTCGCGATCCCCCGCGGCCTCGGCGCGCTCGACCATCTCGTCCGCGAGTGCGAGGCGCTCGTCGAGATGCGGCGGGCTCCACAGCGCGACGTGCCGGGCGCTCAGCGCGTCGAGCAGCGCAGCGGGCTCGCCCGCGGCGCGCGCGAGCGCGACGGCCTCGGCGCTGAGCTCCTCGCGGCGTGCCACCGGGGGCGCGTGGTAGAGCTCGATCGCCAGGCGGCCGAGCAGCCGCGCGCGCAGGCCGGGCGCGGTCTGGCCGAGGGCCGCGAGCGCCTCCTCGAGCAGGGCGACCGTCTCCGGGTCGTGGCCGAGCACGGTCACGCTCAGGCCGCTGCGCGCAAGCGCCGCGCGCGCGAGCAGCGCCGCGTCGCCGCGCTGGCGCGCGACCGCCGCGGCGGCCGAGGAGCTCTCGCGCGAGGCCTCGACGTCGCCGGCGCGCAGGCGCGCGTCGCTCAGCGCAAGGAGCGGCTCGGCGTCGGGCCCGAGCGCGTCGAGCGCGCGCCCGAACGTCCGCGCCGCCTCCTCGTAGGCGAGCTGGTCCATCGCGCGGCCGCCCGCGCGCACCGAGTACTCGAACGCCTTCGCCCGCGGGCCGCCCGCCTCGACGAAATGGTGGGCGAGCTCCGCATCGTCCGCGCCGAGGCGCTCGAGCGCCGCGCCGACCCGCCCGTGCAGCAGCGCGCGCCGCGCCGCCGACAGCTCCGAGTAGATCGCCTCGCGCACGAGCGCGTGGGTGAACGCGTAGCCGCCGCGCTCCTCTCGGACGAGGTGCGCGGCGAGCGCCGCGTCAAGCGCGTCGGCCAGCGCCGCCGCGTCGAGCCCGCTCGCCTCGGCGAGGACGGGCAACCGGGCCTCCCTGCCGACGACCGCCGCGAGCAGCAGCGTCTCGCGCGCGGCGTCGTCCAGGCGCGCCAGGCGCCCTCCGAGGACCTCGCGCACGCCCTCGGGCACGCGGTCGGTGGCGCCCGCCTCCGCGTACTGGCGCAGCAGCTCCTCGACGAAGAACGGGTTGCCGTCGGTCTCGCTCCACACCGTGCCGGTGAGCGCCTGCGGCGCGTCGCGCCCGAGCCAGGCGACGACGAGCTCGTCGACGTCGCCTTCGCCCAGGCCGTCGAGCGTGATGCGCTCCGCCGCCTCCTCGCGGCGCAGGTCGGCGATGGCGTCGGTCAGCGCCGGGGAGGGCTCGCCGGCGCGGTAGGTGGCGACGATCAGCACCGCGCCCAACCGCGCCCGCGCGAGGTGGCGCACGAGCAGGAGCGTCGGCCCGTCCGCCCAATGCAGGTCGTCGAGGACGAGCAGCAGGGGCCGCTCCTTCGCGGCGCCGGCCAGGAGCGCGGCGGCCGCCTCGAACAGCCGGTAGCGCGCGCCCGCCGGATCGCGCGTCGCGGCGCCCGCCACCGGCGGCAGGCGGCCGACCTGCGACGGCACCAGCCGGCCGAGCTCGCCCGCCAGCGGCCCCGCGAGTGCGAGCACCGCGTCCTGCGATCGTGTTCGGAGGTACGGGTCGAGCGCCTCGGCGAACGGCTGGTAGGCGGCAAGCGGCTCCTCGTCCGCGCGCCCGTAGAGCACTGTGGCGCCGTCGGCGTGCGCGGCGCGCGCGAGCTCGGCCACCAGGCGCGTCTTTCCGATGCCCGGCTCACCCGCCACCAGCACGAGGCCACCGATCCCGATCGCCTCCCGCAGACGCGCGAGCGCGTCCGCCCGGCCCACGAACGGGCTGCGGTGCCGGCGCCCGAGCGCGGGCGGCAGCGGCGGCGGCGCTGGCGCCGCCGGGGCGGCCTCGCTCTCGCGGATCTCCGCGACGAGCGCCTGCGTGTGCGCCGTCGGCTCGATCCCGAGCTCCCGCCCGAGCACCTCGCGCAGGTGGGCGTAGGCGGCGAGGGCCGCGGCGCGGTCGCCCGCTGCGGCGAGCCGGCGGATGAGGTCGCGGTGCGCGTCCTCGGCCAGCGGGTCGGCGGCGACCTGTTCGCGCGCGCGTGCGAGGGCGCCGCGCACGTCGCCCGCGGCCTCCGCGTGCGCGCCGGCGCGACGCAGGGCGTCGCGGACCTGGTCGCGCCGCCGGTCGCGCTCGGCGTAGACCCATTCGTCGTCGAGGCCCGCGAGCACGTCGCCGCGCACGAGCGCGAGCGCCTCGTCGAGCCGCGCCTCGCCCAGGAGCGCATCGAAGGCGGCGGCATCGGTCCACACGTCGGGCGCGAGGCCGACGCGGTCGCGCGTCGCGACCAGATGTCCGTCGCCGAGCGCGCGCCGCAGCTCGGCCAGCGCGGTGCGCAGGCTGCTGCGCGCGCTCTCGTCGAGCACGTCGGGCCACAACCGGCCGGCGACCGCGCCGCGCGCGTGCAGCCCCGGGTGCAGCGCGAGCCAACCCAGCAACGCGGGCAGGCGCCGGCCGCTCGGGACGGGCAGCGGCTCGCCGTCGAGCTCGAGCGTCAGCTCTCCGAGAACGCGGATGCGCAGCATCCCGCGGCGAGCGTAACCGCGCCGCTGACGTTTTGCGCGCGATTCACGGTGCGCTCACGGACGGCTGGGAGCCTGCGCGCCGATCACCACACGAAGGAGGACGGCATGGCCACCGACACGATCCTGGGCGTCTCCGCCCGCCAGGTCGACGAGCTGCCCACGGCGATGGGCGGCGCGATCAAGCTCGCACGAGGCTCGGGCGCCGTTATCTTCGGTGACGGTGATCGTGCAGAGCTCGAGCCCGAGCAGCTGGTCGCCGTGGGGCCGACCGTGACGCGCCGGCTCGTCGCGGGGCCCGACGGGCTGCGCGCCCTCTGCCTGGGCGGCGCACCGGGCAAGGCCTATGAGGCGCCGGCCTGGACGGAGGGGCGATGACGGCCGTCGAGCCGGGCGTCGACCTGCTTGCCCGCACCGCGACCGAGCAGGCCGCGCTCGTGCGCTCGGGAGAGATCTCCGCGCGCGAGCTCGTCCAGGCGTCGCTCGACGCCATCGCGCGCCGCGACGGCGAGTACAACGCCTTCATCACGCTGCGCGCCGAGGAGGCGCTCGCCGAGGCCGACGCCGTCCGGCCCGGCGACGAACGCACGCTCTGCGGCGTCCCGATCGGCATCAAGGACTTCCTCACCGCCGTCACCGGCACGCGGACGACGCACGGCAGCGCCGCGTTCGGCGACTGGGTGCCCGACCACGACTCCGCGCACGTCCGCCGCCTGCGCGAGGCGGGCGCGATCGTCGTCGGCAAGACGAACACGCCGGAGCTGGCCGCGCGGCCGGTGACCGAGCCGCTGCGCTTCGGGCCGACCCGCAATCCGCGCGACCCGCGGCTCACCGCCGGCGGCTCGTCCGGGGGCAGCGCCGCAGCGGTGGCGGCGGGCCTCGTCGCCCTGTGCGACGGCAGCGACGCCGGCGGCTCGATTCGCATCCCCGCCTCGTGCTGCGGCGTCGTGGGCATGCGGCCGAGCACCGGGCGCGTGTCGATCGGCCCCGACCTTGGGGATGTCGGTGGCGGCGTGGGGATCGACGGGCCGATCGCGCGCACGGTGCTCGACGCCGCGGTGGCGCTCGACGCGATGTCCGGCTACGAGCCCGGCGACCATCACTGGCTGCCGGGGCCGGCGCGGACGTTCGCCGAGGCCGCCGGGCGAGCGCCCGAGAGGGTGACGGTCCATGTCGCGCTCGAAGCCCCGCTCGGCGTGCCGGTCGATCCCGAGCCACGCGCGGCGGCGAGCGCCGCCGCCGCGGCGCTCGCGGACCTCGGCCACGACGTCCGCGAGCAGGTGCCCGACTGGGACGACGAGGCCGTGCCCGCCGCCTGGGACGCCGCCGGGACGGGCTTCTTCCAGCACATCATCAAGGTCCTCGAGCGCGTCCAGGGCAGCCCGGTCGACATCGACGCGCTCGAGCCGGCCACCCGCGGTTGGCTCTACGGCCGCCCGCCGCTGCCGGTGCCGGACTACCTCGAGGCGGTCGAGGTGCTGCGCGGCTGGGCCCGGCGGATCCTGCGCAGCTGGCCGCCCGGCGGGGTCCTCGTCACGCCGACGCTCACGCGCCTGCCCGTCGAGATCGGCGCGCTGTCGCCGCGGCCCGGTGTCACCGACGAGGCGGTCCGCTTCAGCGGGATCGTGCGGGTCTTCAACGTCACCGGCCAGCCCGCGATCTCGCTCCCGCTCGCGCAGACGAGCGCCGGCGTGCCCGTTGGCGTTCAGCTCGTCGGCCCACCCGGCCGCGACGACCTCGTGCTGTCGCTGGCCGGCGAGCTCGAGCGGACCGTGGGCTTCAAGCCATGACGCAGGCGTTCGCCGGACGGGTCTTCGCCGCCGCGGCGGGCGGGCTGGAGCTCGCGACGGTGTACCTCGGGGAGTGCCTGGGCCTCTACCGCGCGCTCGACGACGGCGGAGCGATGACCGCCGCGGAGCTCGCCGCTGCGACCGCGACGAGCGAGCGCTACGTGCGCGAGTGGCTGGAGTGCCAGGCCGTCTGCGGCTACGTGGACGTCGACGGCGGCGACGAGCGCCGCTATGCGCTCCCGGCCGAGCACGCCGATGTGCTCCTCAACCGCGACAGCCTCATGTATCTCGCGCCCATGGCGCGCTTCATGGGTGCCACCGCCGGGGTCATGCGCCCGCTCGTCGAGGCGTTCCGGACCGGCGGCGGGGTTCCGTACGAGGCCTACGGCGCCGAGTTCCGCGAGGCGCAGCAGGACTTCACGCGCCCGCTCTACGTCAACCTGCTCGGCGCGTGGATCGAGGCGCTGCCCGACGTCGACGCGCGCCTGCGCGCCGAACCGCCCGCGCGGGCCGTCGACCTGGCCTGCGGCGCGGGGATCGCCGCGATCGAGCTGGCCAAGCGCTACCCGCTCGCCTGCGTCGAGGGAATCGACGCCGACGAGGCCGCCATCGACCTCGCGCGCGCCAATGCGCGCGAGGCCGGCGTCGACGTCCGCTTCCACGCGCGCGACGCTGCGGCGCCGGGGCTCGAGGGCCCGTACGACCTCGTCACCATCTTCGACTCGCTGCACCACATCGCGCAGCCGGTCGCCGCGCTGCGCGCGATCCGCGCCGCCCTTGCGGCGGGCGGCGCGCTGCTCGTGGTGGAGTCGAGGACGGCGGACAGCTTCCACGCTCCCCTGCCGCAGGACGACGTCGAGCGCTTCACCTACCTGGTCAGCGTGATCCATTGCCTGCCCACCGCGATGGCCGAGCAGCCGTCGGTGGGCATGGGCGCGGTCGTGCGCCACGAGGCGATCGCCGACCTCGCGTCCGCCGCCGGCTTCGCCACCGTCGAGGACGTGCCGATCGAGCACCCGATGCTGCGCTTCTATCGCCTGCGGCCGTAGGCTTCGGCCGCGTGGCGACCAGCGATCCGATTCGACTCGACGGCCTCGCCGCGCTCGTCACCGGGGGCGCCTCGGGCATCGGGCTCGCGACCGCGCGGCTGCTGGCCTCGCGGGGAGCGCGCGTCGCGGTCCTCGACCGCGCCGACGAGCCGCCCGAGGCACCGCTCGAGTTCGTCCGCGCCGACGTGACCGACGAGGACGCCGTCGCCGCCGCCGTGGGCGACGCGGTGGGCCGCCTCGGCCGCCTCGACGTGGTCGTCAACAACGCCGGCGTCGGCGCGCAGGGGACCGTCGAGGACAACCCGTCGGAGGAGTGGCGCACGGTCCACGCGGTCAACGTGCTCGGGATCGTCCACGTCACCCGCGCGGCGCTGCCGCACCTGCGCCGGTCCGACCACGCCGCGATCGTCAACACGTGCTCGGTGGCGGCGACGATCGGCCTGCCGCAGCGCGCGCTCTACAGCGCGACGAAGGGCGCGGTCCTGTCGCTGACGCTGGCGATGGCGACCGACCACCTGCCCGACGGCATCCGCGTCAACTGCGTGAACCCGGGCACCGCCGACACCCCCTGGATCGGCCGGCTCCTCGATCAGGCGCCCGATCCCGCCGCCGAGCGCGCGGCGCTCGAGGCGCGCCAGCCGCTCGGCCGGCTCGTCTCGGCCGACGAGGTCGCCCAGGCGATCGCCTATCTCGCCTCGCCCGCCGCGGCCGCGACGACCGGGACGGTCCTCACGGTGGACGGCGGGCTCGAGAGCCTGCGCCCGCGCCCGCGCAGCGGCTAACCAGAGATGCGCAGGACCGGCTTGACCACCCTGCCGGCGACGGCATCGGCGGCCGCTTCGTTGATCTGGTCGAAATCGTAGGCGCGCACGAGCCGCTCCATCGGCAGGCGCCCCGCCCGCCACAGCTCGATGAGCTGGGGGATGAAGACCTGCGGCACGCTGTGGCCCTCGACGAGGCCGCGCACGATCCGGCCGGTCGAGAGCATCGCGTTGACGTCGAACGACTCTTCTGTCCCCAACGGCGGCGCGCCGATGAGGCCGCACAGCGAGTCCGGCGCGAGGACGTCGAACGCCTGGCGCAGGACGCCCGGGACGCCGCTGGCCTCGAGGCTCGTGTCGACGCCGCCGGTGAGCTCGAGGATCGCCTCGACCGGGTCGACCTCCCCGCAGTTGATCGCGTGGGTTGCGCCCAACTCGAGCGCGAGCTCGAGCCGGGCGGGGCGCAGGTCGACGGCGATGATCGGCGCGCAGCCGCAGATCGCCGCGGCCATGATCGCCGACAGCCCGACGCCGCCCGCGCCGAAGACCGCCATCGACGAACCCGCCTGCGGGCGGACCGCGTTGATCACGCTGCCCGCGCCGGTCTGCACGCCGCAGCCGAACGGCGCGACGACCTCGAAGGGCACGTCGTCGGGGATCGGCACGACGCTGCGCTCGGGCACGATCGCCCCGGTCGCGAAGCTCGACTGCCCGAAGAAGTGCGAGTGCACCGGTTGGCCGTCGGACGCGAGCGCGGTGCTGCCGTCCTCGCGCGCGGACAGGAAGTTGTGCGGGAAGAAGCCGGCGCAGTGAAACGGCTGCCCCGTCATGCACTTGGTGCAGTCGCCGCACGACGCGTACGACAGCGCGACGCGGTCGCCGACCTTCACGCTGGTCACCGCCGAGCCGATCTCCTCGACCACGCCCGCCCCCTCGTGCCCGAGCACGACCGGCATCGGAACGGCGGGGAAGTCGCCTTCCTGGATGAGGATGTCGGTGTGGCAGATGCCCGACATGGCCATCCGCACGCGCACCTCGCCGGGCCGAGGTTCTGACAGCTCGAGCTGCTCGAGCGCGAACGGCGCGCCCTCGCTCCTGACGACGGCAGCGGTGACGGAGGTCGCGGACATCGCGGGACTGTATCCCGCCATCGTTCGCCGACGACAGCACGGGTTGGTAGCTTCGTCCGACGATGACAGAGCGCGGGAACGGGTCTCCCGGAGGGCAGCGACCCCGAGTCAGCTACGTCATCGCGCGGCTCGACCGCGCGATCCGGCGCGAGATCGCGGAGATGGTCGCGCCGCATGGATTGACCGCAACGCAGTACACGGCGCTGTCCGTGCTGCGCATGGGGAAGGGACTGTCGAACGCGCAGCTCGCGCGCCGCTCCTACGTCACGCCGCAGTCGATGATCGAGATGCTCGGCACGCTCGAGTCCAAGGGGCTCGTGCAGCGCTCGCCGTCGCCGGACCACGGGCGCATCCTGCGCACGGAGCTCACGCCGAAGGGCCGGCGCCTGCTGGCACGCTGCGACGACTCGATCGACCGCCTCGAGGCCGAGATGACGCGTGAGCTGTCCCATGACGAGCTCGAGGCGTTCGAGAAGACGCTGCGCAGTTGCGTGCACATGCTCGGCGCCGGCCTGCCCGGCAGCTGATCAGGCGTAGACGCGCGTGAGCCACTCGCCCCAGGCCCGCTTGGCCTGGTCGGCGTCGACGCCGTTGAACGCGTGGATGGTCATGCCGACCGGCATGCCGAACGCGTCGCGCCCGAAGAAGCGATACAGGCCGTCGGCCGTGCGGATGCCGATGAAGTTGGGCCGCAGGTAGTCGACCACGCCGTCGATCGTTCCCGCCGCGGCGGCGTCGACCTTCACGTGGTCGCCCTCGCGCGCGGCGTCGACGCCGAGCGCCTCGCGCAGACGCGAGAACGATCCCTTCTCCGCGCTCGACGCGGGTGCGTTGATGCCGCCGGGCACGTCGCCGACGTAGGTGGCGGCGCGCGGTGCGAAGTGCGCGAGGTACTCGGACAGGGTGTGCAGGTAGAAGTCGGTGTGCTGGGTGGCTGCGTCGTACTGGTTGTCCCAGTCGTCGGTGAAGATCCCGCTGTGCACGTAGCGCAGCACGGTGGTCCCGCCTCGCGCCTCGATGATGAACTCGAGCGCATTGAAGAACCCGCCCTCGGCCTCGAAGCGCACGCCGAAGTGGCGCGGCTTGTCCCAGGCCGTCACGACCGAGCCGTCGGGCGTCTTGCCGCCCTGGCGAGGCTCGGGGTCGCCGCCGCTGGGGAACAGCCAGGACCTCGTGCCGGCGTCGGTGGTCACCGCGTCCCACACCTGCTCGGGCGTGGCGGGCAGCTCGATCTCGCGGCGGATCTCGAACTCGGGGGGCATGGTCATCGCTCCTTCGTGGTGGTGTCGTCTCGGGGCTTGGTGATGCTGGGGTGCAGCGCGACGATCAGTCGGTGCCTGCGGCCGCCCTCGGCGCCTTCGTCGTGGTACTTGGCGACGAGCCCGGTGACGGCCGTGGTGATCTCCTCGGCGAACTTGGCCCGGTCGGCCGCCGACGCGAAGCGGACCTCGGTGTCGATGGCGAACGTGGCGAGCCGCTTGCGCGCGGCGGTGGCGCCCGCGATGAGCTCGCCGACCTCGCGCACGAGGCGGCCGGAAAGCGCCAGCAGCCAGCGCGCCGATCGCTGGTCGGGCGAGCGGTCGGGATCGGGCGCGACCGCGGAGAGCGCGGCCGGTGAGATCACGTACGACGCGGCGGTCGCCTGCAGCACGCGTTCGGTCATGTTGCCCTTGCGGCGCTCCTCCACGAGCTCGACGAGCCCGTGGCGCTCGAGCGCGCGCAGGTGGTAGTTGACCTTCTGGCGCGAGAGGCCGATCTCGGCGGCAAGGGTCGTCGCCGAGCCCGGCTCGGCGAGGGCGGCCAGCAGCCGCGCCCGTACCGGATCGAGCGACGCCTCGGCGGCGGCCGGGTCGTCGATGGTCGCCACATCGTGCATGGCGACGAGGATCTCACCGACAAAAAGATTTGTCAAGACAACTTCGACTGTCTTAGGAAGGATTGCCTCCCCGGGCGCGTCATCAGGTGGTGCACAGGCGCGCTCGCGATGCCTCGGATGCCGGTACCGGCCCCCGCCGGCCCCGCGGTGTCGGTGCGGCCCCGGCGTGTCGCATCGCCCGAGGGGGGGCGCGCCGGGGCCGCCGAGCGCACCCGCTCTAACGCTGCAGTGCCCGGAACGCCGGCGTCAGCGCGTCGTACAGCTGCTCGAAGATCGGCAGCTGTCGCGCATAGGTCGCCGCCGCCTCGGGATTCGGCTCGACGACGTCCTCGATCGTCACCAGGTCGGCGGCCACGTCGATCGAGGCGACCGTGCCCAGCGCCTCCATGCCCAGAAGCGCGGCCCCGAATGCGGAGCCCTCGTGGCCGGCGGGGAAGCCGATCGGCATGCCGAGCGCGTCGGCGAGCATCTGCCGCCACAGCGCGCTGCGCGCGAAGCCTCCGGTGGCGCGCACCTCGCGCACCTCGTTGCCCGTCGCGCGCAGCGAGGCCAGCACGAGCGCGAGCTGATGACAGACGCCCTCGAGCGCGGCGCGGACGAGATGCTCGCGACGATGGTGGCGGGCCAGCCCGACGTACGCGCCGCGGGCGAAGGCGCTCCAGTGCGGCGCGCGCTCGCCGAGCAGGTACGGCAGCATGATGAGCCCGTCGCTGCCCGCCGGCGCCTTCGCCGCGATGGCCATGAGCTCGCCGAGCGCGTCCGGGCCCAGGTCGGGCGCGAGCGCATCGGCCGCCCACCGCAGGACGGCCCCGCCATTGTTGAGCGCGCCGCCGACCGCCCAGCGCCCGGGGGTCAGGGCATAGCTGAACACGCGCCGGTACGGATCCACCGCGGGGCGCTCGACCATGAGACGCAGCGCGGCTGACGTGCCGATCGAGCACGCCGCGACGCCCGGCCGTACCGCGCCGACGCCGAGGTTGGCGAGCGGTCCGTCGCCGGCGCCGACGATGACCGGCAGTCCCGCGTCGAGCCCGAGCTCGGCCGCCGCGTCGTCGCTCAGCGCGAGCCGCTCGGTGGTGGGGACGAGCGGCGCCAGCTGTCCCGGCTCGATGCGAGCGATCGCCAGCGCCTCGTCGTCCCACGCCAGGCGCTCGAGGTTCATGAGTCCGGTCCCCGACGCCATGGAGTGGTCGACCGCCCATTCGCCGGTGAGCCGCGCGACCGCGAGCTCCTTGACTCCGACCCACCGGCGCGCGGCGGCGCAGGTCTCGGGCTCGTGCTCGGCGAACCACACGAGCTTCGCGAGCGGCGCCATCGGGTGCAGCGGCGTGCCCGTGCGATCGTGCAGCTCGGGGTGCTCGGCGCGCAGGCGCTCCGCCTGCTCGGCGGCGCGCAAGTCCGCCCAGGTGACGATGGGCGTGAGCGGCCGGTCGTTGGCGTCCAGCGCCGCGACCGCGTGCATCGCCGCGCTCACCGACAGCGCCGACACCTCCGCGCCGCGTTCGCGCGCCGCCGCCGCGGCAGCGCGGGTGGCGGCGACCATTGCAGCGATCACCTTGTCGGGCTCCTGCACGGACTGCCCCGGCGCCGGCTCGAGCATGGGGTAGGCGTGCTCGCCGCTGCCGAGGTCGCGGCCGCGCTCGTCGAACGCGACCGCCTTGGCGCTCGTCGTGCCGACGTCGACGCCGAGGACTGCCATCGTGCGGGTCATGCGCTGCCGGACGGTAGCGTTCGGATGAGGTTTGCTCGGCCTCATCGTCACGAACCTCAAGCGGCACAAGGCCCGGACGTTCGCCACCGCGACCGGCATCGCGCTGGGCGTCGCGACGATCGTGGCGCTGCTCTCGCTCGGCTCGGGCCTGCAGCGCACCGCGGCGGGGCTCATCCACCTTGGCGACGCCGATCTCGGCGTGTTCCAGTCCGGCGTCGAGGATCCGACCGCGTCGGTGCTGCCGACGTCGCTGGCCGCCCGTCTCGAGCGCCGGCCGGAGGTGGCGAAGGCGACGCCGTTGCTGCTTGTCGTCGAGGCCGTGCCCCAGGACCCCGCCGCGATCGTGTTCGGCATGGACCCGAAGGGCTTCGTCGCCCAGCGGCTCGTCGTCGGGCAGGGCTCGCCCACCCTCGGGTCGCGGCGCGTGCTCGTCGGAGACAAGCTGGCGAGCGAGCTCAAGCTGCGGCCTGGCTCGACGCTACGGATCAAGAAGCGCCCGTTCACCGTCGCCGGCATCTACCACTCGGGGGTCTTCTTCGAGGACGCGGGCGCCGTCGTGGACCTCCGCGTCGCGCAGCGCCTCGAGCAGCGCGGGGCGGACGCGACGACGATCGCCGTCCAGCTCGCGCCCGACGTCCACAACGCCGCGGCCGCGAAGTCCCTGCGGCGCGCGCTGCCCGGCACGCAGGTCATCGGCACCGCGGACGAAGCGACGCGCGCCGGCGCGAACGGCCAGCTCGTCGGCAAGACCGTCGACATCATCGCCGCGCTCGCGCTCATCGTCGGCGGCCTCGGAGTGGCGAACACCATGGCCATGGCGGTGCTCGAGCGCAAGCGCGAGCTGGCGCTGCTCAGCGCGGTCGGGTGGCGGCGCGTGCGCATCGCCGGGCTCGTGCTCGCCGAGGGCGTCGCGACGAGCGTGATCGGCGCGGGCGCCGGCCTCATCCTCGGGATCTTCGGTGCCGACTGGCTCGGCCGCGGCCTGGGCGTGTCGACCGTCGTCACGCCGGAGGTGACGCCGTGGACGATGGGTCAGGCGCTGCTCATCGGGGTGCTCATCGGCGTGCTCGGCGGGCTGTATCCCGCGTGGCGGAGCACGAGCGTGTCGACGACCGAGCTCCTCGGCGGAGCCTAGGACTCCACCAGCCGCCCGTCGCGCATGTGCAGCGTTCGGTCGGCGCGCTCGCCGAGAAGCGGGTCGTAGGTGACGACGAGCAGGGTCATGCCGCGCCGGTCGCGGACGTCCTCGAGCAGGTCGAGCACGCGCTGGGTCGAGTCGCTGTCGAGCGCGCCTGTCGGCTCGTCGGCGAGCAGCAGCCGCGGATCGTTGGCCAGCGCCCGCGCGACGGCCACGCGCTGGCGCTCGCCGCCGGACAGGTGCGCCCCGAGCGCGTCGAGGCGATGCGCCAGCCCGACCTCGCCGAGCAACTCGGTCGCGCGCTCGTGGCGCTCCCGCCGTCCCAGCCCGGCGCCGAGCAGCGGCAGCTCCACGTTCGCTCGCGCCGGCAGGTGGGCGAGCAGGTGGTGGTGTTGAAAAACGAAGCCGACGACGTCGCGGTGGTAGCGCGCGCGGGCGTCGGCGCCGTCGGCGATGCGGTCGCCATCGATGAGTACGCGGCCGGCGGTCGGCCGGTCGAGCACCCCGATGAGCGAGAGCAGCGACGTCTTGCCCGAGCCCGAGGGCCCGGTCAGGACGACGAACTCGCCCGGGTCGAGCTCGAGCGACACGTCGTCGACCGCGACGACCGGGCCGGGGTGGACGCGGCGGACGTGATCGGCGACGACCCGCGCGCCGCGCGCGGTCGCCGCCCGGGTCTGTTCAGCGACGGACACGGACGCTGTATTTGAGATTCACGCGCCCCATGCCCTTGACGCTCACCACGACGCGGAAGGTGAGCGGGATCCCGACCGCGCGCGCGGGCCACGTGAAGGTTCGGTCGCGCAGCGTCCCACGGAACGGCCAGGGCGAGTGGCGGCAGGTACCGGCCTTCGAGCAGGCCGACTTCGGGTCCGCGTTCGGGCTCGGATAGCGCGTTGCGACGACCTGGCCGTTGTAGACGAACTGGTAGGTGGCGGTCGCCCGCAGCGCCCGGCCGGAGCTGGTGCGCGCGGTCACCGTGATCGGCCAGAACGCCTCCGCCTTCGGGCTGTGCGTCGGCGCCTTGAGCTTCGCGACGAACGGCGCGGCCCGCGCCGAGGCGACCGGAACGAGCATCGCGGCGAGCGCGATGAGCGTCGCGGTGAGTCGTCCTCGCATCTGTCAGAGCATACGCGCGAGGGCGGCTCGTCCCGCCGTCCGCAGCGCCTCCGCGGCGGGCCGGGAGCGGTACCCGAGCTCGCGCCGCGCCTTGCTGTCGTCGAAGGTCATCGGAAGCCGCGCGACGCGCACCTCGTCGGGCACGAGCAGCGACGGTTCGCGCCCGAACGGACGCAGCGCGGCGTCGCCCGCGCGCGCCGCGGCGTACGCCACACGCCACGGGATCGCGACCCGCGGCGCCCGTCGTCCCGCGACCGCCGCCACGATCCCGAACACCTCGCGCAGCGGCAGGTTCTCGCCGCCGAGCAGGTAGCGCTCGCCCGCGCGGCCGTGCTCGTGGGCGCTCACGTGGCCGGCCGCGACGTCCTCGACGCCGACGATGTTGAGCGCCGAGCCGCGCAGATACGCGCGCGCGCGCCCGCGCGCGACGTCGGCGATCATCTTGCCGGTGGGGGTCGGGCGCTCGTCGCCGGGCCCGACCGGCGTCGTCGGGTTGACGACCACCACGTCGAGGCCCTCGCGCGCCGCGCGCAGCGCCAGCAGCTCCCCTTCGAGCTTCGTGCGCTTGTACGCGACCGAGAGCTCCCACGCGGGCGGGCCGTCGGCCTCGGTGGCGGCGCGGCCGGGCACCGGTCCGCACGTCGCGCACGAGCTCGTGTGGACGATCCGGCGCGCGCCGTTGCGCGCGGCCGCGTCGAGCACGATCCGCGTGCCGTCGACGTTGACGGCCTGCATCGCGCGCGCGTCGGCGCGGGCGTAGCTGTAGAGCGCGGCGAGGTGGAAGACCGCGCCGCAGCCGGCGACAGCGCGACGCACGGCATCGGGGTCGAGGATGTCGCCGACCACCGAGTCGGCGCCCTCGACGGGCCGACGATCGAACGCCCGCACCTCCACGCCGGCCTCGGTGAGCGCCGCGACGACGTGCCCGCCGATGAATCCCGCCGCCCCCGTCACGAGCGCCTTCACGCCGCGGACTTGCGGCGCACGCCGCGCGCCATCCGCAACCCGAAGCGCGCCATCGCCGACGGCATGCGCTCCGCCGCCGCGACGACCTCCTCGAGCGCCGCGGCGAAACGGCGGATCTCGTCCTCGGACACGACGAGCGCCGGCAGCGCCTTGACGACGTTCATCCCGTGGCCCGCGACCTGGCACAGGATGCGGTGGTCGTGGAACAGCGGCACGGTGACGAGCTGCGCGAACAGCCCCGGCTGGGCGCGCTCGACCGCGCCGAACATCGAGCGGTTCACCGCGCCGGACGGCGGGCCGAGCTCGATCGCCCACATGAGCCCGAGGCCGCGCACGTCGCGCGCGACCTCGTAGCGGTCGACGAGTGGGCGCGTGAGCTCGAGCAGCAGCGCGCCGAGGCGGTCGGCGCGCTCGACGAGTCCCTCCCGCTCGAGGACGCGCAACGTCGCGATGCCCGCCGCCGCCGCGAGATCGTTGCCGCCGAACGTCGAGCCGTGGCGGACGCCGCGCTCCATGGCGTCGAACACCCGGTCCATGACCGCCCGGGAGACCAGCACCGCGCCGACCGGCACGAACCCGCCCGACAGCGCCTTCGCCACGCAGACGATGTCGGGCTGCAGGCCCCAGTGCTCGAGCGCGAAGAAGCGGCCGGTGCGGCCCAGGCCGGTCTGCACCTCGTCGCACACGAACAGCGCGCCCGCGGCGCGGCAGCGCTCCTGCGCGCCGGGCAGGTAGTCCGGCGGCGGCACGTTGACGCCCTTGCCCTGCACCGGCTCGACGATGAACGCCGCGACGTCGCCCCGCGCAAGCTCGCGCTCGAGCGCGTCGAGGTCGCCGAACGGCACCGGCGTGCAGCCCTCCACGAACGGGCCGAAGCCGTCGCGGAACTCGGCATTGCCGTTGAGGGACAGCGAGCCGAGCGTCAGGCCGTGGAAGGCGTGCTCGGCGTACAGGATCCGGCGGCGGCCAGTCGCCGCGCGCGAGAGCTTCATCGCCGCCTCGACCGCCTCGGTGCCGCTGTTGGCCGTCACCATCGCGTCGACGCTTGCGGGCGCCCGCGCGAGCAGCTGCTCGCCGAGCACGCCGGTCAGCACCGTCACCCCGAGCTGCGGCAGGTTCGCCGTGCGGGCCTCCATGACCTCCTCGAGCGCGGCGATGACGTCGGGATGGTTGCGTCCGACCGCGAAGACGCCGTAGCCGCAGAGCAGGTCGAGGTAGCGCGCGCCGGTGTCGTCGACGAGGTACGCGCCCTCGCCGGCGACCCACGTCCGGTCGAACCCCAGCGTGCGCACGATGCGACCGAGCTGCGGGTTGAGGTGGCGATCGTTGAGCGCCATCGCCTCGCCGGCGCGGTGCGCGAGGATCTCTCGGATCGCGAGGGGGTCGGTGGACATCGAACCGGCATTCTCCCTCCCCCGACATGTTGCTAGGGTCGTTGCAGGTGCAATCACCACCGACACCGCTCCGCAAGGGCTGGATCCTCGGGCTCACGTGCCTCGCCCAGTTCATGGTCATCCTCGACGTCTCGGTCGTGAACGTCGCCCTGCCGTCGATCCGCACCGACCTGGGCTTCTCGGCCGTCGACCTGCAGTGGATCGTCAACGCGTACACGCTGACCTTCGCGGGCTTCCTGCTGCTCGGCGGTCGCGCGGCCGACCTCCTCGGGCGCCAGCAGGTCTTCGTCGCCGGGCTCGTGCTCTTCGCCGCCGCGTCGCTGGTCGGCGGCCTGTCGAACAGCCAGGGCATGCTCATCGCGGCGCGGGCGGTCCAGGGCGTCGGCGGCGCCGTCGTCGCGCCCGCGACGCTCGCGATCATCGCCACGACCTTCGCCGAGGGCCAGGACCGCAACCGCGCGCTGGCCTACTGGGGCGCGATGGGGGCCGTCGGCGGCTCGACCGGCGTGCTGCTCGGCGGCGTGCTCACGGAGCTGCTCGGGTGGCAGTGGATCCTCTTCATCAACATCCCGGTCGGCGTCTTCGGCGCGCTCGGCGCCCTGCACTTCATCCCGCGCAGCACCGTCACCGCTCCGGGCGAGCGCCACTTCGACGTGGCCGGCGCGCTGTCGGTCACCGCCGGCCTCATCCTCCTGACCTTCGCCATCGTCCGCACCGACGTCAACGGCTGGGGTTCGCCGGAAACGCTGGTCGTGGCCGCCGCGGGGCTCGCGCTGCTCGTCGTCTTCGTCTTCATCGAACGCCACGCGCGGCGCCCGCTCGTGCCGCTGCGGATCTTCCGCTCGCGCACCCTCACGGCCGCGAACACCGTCGTCTTCACGCTCGGTGCCTCGGTGTTCGCCATGTGGTACTTCGTCTCGCTCTACCTCCAGCAGGTGCTCGGCTTCTCGCCGATCCAGGCCGGCCTGAGCTTCGTGCCGATGACCGGCGCCATCATCGTGTCGTCCACGTTCGCCGGCCGCCTCGCCGCGCGGCTCGGGCCCGGGCGGCTGCTGGCGGTCGGGATGACCTTCATCGGAATCGGGATGCTGCTCTTCACCCGCATCTCCCCGACCGGGTCGTACGCGACCGACGTGCTGGTGCCGGGCGTCATCACCACGACCGGGATCGGGCTGGCGTTCGTGCCGGCGACGATCACCGCGGTCGCGGGCGTGGCGCGCAGCGACGCGGGGCTCGCCGGCGGACTGGTCAACACCGCGCGCCAGGTCGGCGGCTCGCTCGGCCTGGCCGTGCTGGCCACCGTGGCCACCGAGCGCACCAACGCGCTGGCCGGCCCCGGCGGGGTCGACGCGGCCGCGCTGACCGGCGGCTTCCACCGCGCCTTCCTCGTCGGCGCGCTCATCGCGCTCGCGGGCGCGGGCGTCGCCGCCGCCCTGCTCGTGCGCGTGCCCCATCCGCGCGCCGAGCCGCAGAAGATCACGGAGCCCGCCGTCGGCGCAGCCGTCTCGTCTGAACGGTAACGTTCCGTCTATGGCCGCGACTGCGCAGCAGACCGAAGCGATCTTCTCCCTCCAGCTCAACCAGGATCAGAAGGACATCCGTGACTGGGTCCACGGGTTCGCCGAGAGCGTGGTGCGCCCCGCGGCCCACGAGTGGGACGAGCGCGAGGAGACCCCGTGGCCGATCATCCAGGAGGCCGCGAAGATCGGGCTCTACGGGTACGAGGCCCTCGCCCAGTTCTGGGCTGACGAATCCGGGCTCACGCTGCCGCTCGTCAACGAGGAACTGTTCTGGGGCGACGCCGGCATCGGCATGGCGATCATGGGCACGTCGCTGGCCGTCGCGGCCATCTTCGGTCAGGGCACCGGCGAGCAGATCGGCGAGTGGATCCCGCAGTGCTTCGGCACCGTCGACGAGCCGAAGGTCGCCGCGTTCTGCGCCTCTGAGCCCGACGCCGGCTCGGACGTCGCCGCCATCCGCACCATCGCCCGCTACGACGAGGCGACCGACGAGTGGGTGCTCAACGGCCAGAAGGCGTGGGCGACCAACGGCGGCATCGCCGGCGTGCACGTGATCATCGCGACGGTCGACCGCGATCTCGGCTCGCGCGGCCACGCCGCGTTCGTCGTGCCGCCGGGGACGAGGGGCCTCGAGCAGGGCGCGAAGGTCTCCAAGCACGGGCTGCGCGCCTCGCACACCGCCGACGTCCACCTCGACGACTGCCGCATTCCCGGCTCGTGCCTGCTCGGCGGCAAGGAGAAGCTCGACGAGCGCCTCGCCCGTGCGCGCGAAGGCAACGGCACCGGTCGCGGCCAGGCGGCCATGCAGACCTTCGAGGCGACGCGGCCGTCGGTCGGCGCCCAGGCCCTCGGCATCGCGCGGGCGGCGTACGAGTACGCGCTCGACTACGCGCGCGAGCGCGAGCAGTTCGGCAGGAAGATCATCGAGAACCAGGCCATCGCCTTCGCGCTGGCCGACATGAAGCTGGAGATCGACGCCGCCCGCCTGCTCGTGTGGCGGGCGTCGTGGATGGGCCGCAACGGCATCCGATTCGAGAACGCCGAGGGCTCGATGAGCAAGCTCAAGGCCGGCGAGGTCGCGCTCTGGGCCACCGAGCGCGCGATGCACATCCTCGGCGGCAACGGCTACACGCGGGAGTACCCGGTCGAGCGCTGGCACCGGGACGCGAAGATCTACACGATCTTCGAGGGGACCTCGGAGATCCAGCGGCTCGTGATCTCGCGCGCGATCTCGGGCGTCTACATCCGCTGATCGCCGCCGAGTGTCGGGTTCGTCGGCTTCCACGCGACGAAGTCGACACTCGCCTCGGGCGGAGCGGAGTGGCGGGCCGGGCGCCGAAGCCCCCGGCCCGCCGAGCGGAGCCTCTGACGGGCGGGCTAGGCGCCCGTCTGCACGACCTCGTCAGCCTCGATCGGCTCGAGCATCGAGATCTCGGAGCGGCGCTCCTCCCAGTGCGGCGGGATGCACATGTGGGTGCCGAGCTCGTCGATCGCCTCGTCGATGGTGAAGCCGGCCTCGTGCGACCAGGCCAGCTCGCACAGCGCGCCGCCGGGGCTGCGCATGTACATCGAGAAGAAGTAACCGCGGTCCTTGGCCTCAGAGACGTCGGTGTAGCCGAGGCCGACCAGCCAGTCCTTGACCGTCTGCTGGTTCTCGGAGTCCATCACGTCGAACGCCTGGTGGTGGATGGTGCCCTCGCCGAACGTCCACGAGCCCTGATGGAGATCGGGCTCCTCGACGATCTCCATGATGCGGCCGTAGCCTTCGTCGGTGCCGATGCGGAACTCGTGGTGCGGGCCCTCGGAGCCGGTCTGCTCGCCGCGCATGCCCTCGGTGATGAAGGCCGCGTGCAGCTCGGGCTCGCGGACCGAGCACGTGGTGCCGTAAGCGCCGCGGATGGCGACGTCGGCGCCGACGCCGTGGGGCGACTCGAACGGCTCGCGCGGGTCGTTGTCGCTGACGCCGACGAGCTCGTACGGGATGCCGCACGGGTGCTCGAACGTCACGCGCTCCTTGCCGAAGCGCGTCAGCACCTCGTGGTCGACGCCCTTCTCGTTGAAGCGGTCGCTCCAGAACCCGATCGCATCCGCGGGGACCGAGAGCAGGATCGACTTGAGCTGGTTCGTGCCGCGCTTGCCCATCCAGCCGGCCTGCCGGTACGGGAACGAGGTGAGCAGCGTGCTCGCGTCGCCGACCTTGTTGCCGTAGTAGAGGTGGTAGATCGGGATCTCGCCGTCGAAGAGGACCGTCTTCTTGACGCTCTTCAGGCCGAGCAGCCGAACATGGAAGTCATAGTCCTCCTGCGCCCCACCGACGCAGAAGGTCAGATGGTGGGTACCGCGGATGGTTCCCGTATTTGGCATGAGGCTCCTCTCCTCGAGCGAAATGTGCGCTCTGCGAACACTTGTACGCCAACCGCCACTCTATCAGCGAGTCTGAGCCGCGGCGGGCTTTTTGCACGGATGCAGTGCGGTTGAATCTGGATGATTTTTTGAGCTGCGCCCGACCTGGTCGGACGGCGGCTTGAAGAGGCGAGTGAACGGGACGTCGAGATCGAAGATCCGCGCCGCGTTGCCGCCCAGGATGAGGTTCATATCGTCTTGTGAGATGCGAAGCGACGTGAGCTCGCGCAGGCTCCAGCCCCAGTAGTCGACCTGGTAGTGCGGGATGCCCTCCTCGCGCAGCTGCACGGCGTAGCTGGGAGGCGTGCGCCCGAGTTGGGAGTAGATCTGCATGCTCGCGCCCCAGTCGGTCCCCCACAGCAGCTTCGACGGCCCGATGTTCGGGTCGATGAGCGGGCGCTCGTAGAGCTCGCGCCACCACAGCCCGGTCTCGACGTAGACGTTGTCCGCCGACGCGACGACCTGCAGGCACTGCTCGTAGAAGTGCTCCCACCAGCCCGCCTGCATCCCGCCGTGGTCGAAGATCAGCGGCACGTCGGGGTAGGCCGCGGCGATGTCGAGCAGCCAGAGCGGGTTGACGTTCGCCGGGCCGATGTAGCCGTACGAGTACGCGGCGGTGTAGCCGAACGGGATCCCGGTGTGGATGCGCGCGGCCACGCCGTGGCGCTGGGCGACCTCGACGATGCGCAGGATGTTCGCCACCGCGTCCACGCGGCTGACGAGCGCGCTCTGGTCCCACGGATAGGGCATGTACGGCAGCGACTCGCCGATCGCGACGAAACGCCCCGTGCCGAGCAGGCGGTCGAGCTCGTCGCACACCCCGTCGATGCTCCACTGCTCCTCGCCCGCGCGGCAGCGCTGGATGTAGTCGGTGCACCCGCACGCGGCGACGTACTTGTCGGGCGAGCGCTCGACCATCTCGAGGTTGAGCTCGTCGGTCATCCCGAACGCCGGCAGCAGGACGCACATGTCGACGCCGTAGCACTCCATGTCGTACTCCAGGCGCGGCGTGTTGTCGTAGGGCTCGAGGCCCGACATCGTCTTGCCGAGCGTGCCCCACTGGCTGCCGCCGGTGGTCTCGGGCGGGCGCTCGGAGATCCCCTTGCCCGCGGCGAAGCGCTGCGCATGGACGTGGGTGTCGACAACGAACCGGCCGGCTTTCATGGATGCCTCCTTCGGTCGAGCACTCGCTTGGCCTTCGTCTGCTCGGCGCGCGGCAGCGTGCCGACCGGCAGGACCTCGAGCTCGGGGTTGACGCCGAGGCCGCCGCGCAGGCTCTCGCGCACGCGGCTGTGCGCGCTATGGTCTCCTTCGACCTGGATCGTCACGACCGGCAGGCCGCGGGGGCCATCGTCGAGGACGATCCGGTACTCGGGCGACAGGCCGTCTTGGCGGCGCACGATCTCCTCGACCGCCGAGGGGAAGAAGTTCGCGCCGCGGTACCAGATCATGTCGTCGGTGCGGCCCTCGATGCGCTCGATGCGCGCGAACGTCGACCCGCACGCGCACGGCTCCGAGTACAACAGCCGCCCGACGTCGCGGGTGCGATAGCGCAGCAGCGGGTGGGTGTCGCCGACGAGCGTCGTGAGCACGATCTCGCCGGGCTCGCCCTCGGGCACGGGCTCGCCGGTGTCGGGGTCGATGCACTCGACGGCGACGATGTCCTCGGGGATGTGCAGCGCGCGCGACTGCGGGCAGTTGCCGCCCAACGGCCAGACCTCGGTCAGGCCGTAGCCGTCGACGATCTGCTCGACGCCATAGCGGTCGCGGATCGTCGCGTGCGTCGCCTCGATGGCCGCGCCGGGCTCGCCGAACGACGTCACCGTGCGCAGCCCACAGCCGGCGAGGTCGACGCCCATCTCGGCGGCGACCTCGGAGAGGTGGACGATGTAGGACGCCGCACCGGCGATGACGCCCGGGCGCAACTCGGCGATCGCCTGCACCTTCGTCCGCGTATCCCACATCCCGGCGAGCACCGGGATGGCCCCGCGCTGCCGCGCGGCCTCCACGCCGACCGACGGGCCGAGCAGGCCGTCGATCGGGCCGAGCAGCATGAAGATGTCGCCGGGCGGCGGGGGCGGCGCGTTGCGGTGCAGGAAGGCGATCATCAGCCGCCAGTCGCGCCAGGAGACGACGCGCTTGAGCTTGCGCCCCGAGGTGCCCGACGTCGTGAACATCCCCATCCAGCTCTCGCGCGGGCTGCAGGTGTAGTCGCCGAACGGCGGGTGGGCGGCCTGCTCGGCGTCGAGGTCGGTGCGCGAGGTGAGCGGCATCCTGCGCAGGTCGGCCACGCCGCGCACCTCGCCGGCCGCGTCGAGCCGCCGCCGCCAGAACCCCGACGTCGCGCGCGCGTAGTCGGCCAGCGCGCGAACGCGCTCGTCCTGGAGTGCGGTGAGCTCGTCGCGCGGGAGGCTGCGCAGGGCTTGGTCGTCGACGCGGTAGTCGGAGAGCGTCACGGGGACCCGGCGGCGGCCGCCCGCGCGCCGATGCCGAAGACCCGCTCGGCGTTGCGCGCGTAGATCTGCTCGCGCACGTCGTCGCTCACCGGCGCCTCGTCCATGAACTCCACGGCGTCCGGCGAGTGCTGGTAGGGGTAGTCGATCGCCCACATGATGTTCTCGGGGCCGAGGACCTTCAGGCACAGCTCGAGCGGCGGGGCATGGTTCATGCCGCTCGTCGTGATGAGGAAGTTGCGCCGCAGGTACTCGCTGGGGTCGAGCTCGTAGCGCTTCTGCGAGCCGATCTGGCGCAGCAGCCGCGACATGTAGTCGATGCGGTAGACGAAGAACGGCAGGCCCTCGCCCATGTGCCCCAGGACGATCTTGAGCTTGGGGAAGCGATCGAACACACCGCTCGTGATGAGGCGCAGGCCGTGCAGGCCGGTCTCGGCGGCGTAGCCCCAGATGCCCGCCCACAGCTCCTGCTCGAGGTAAGGGCCGATCGCCGGCTCGGGGAGCGGGCGCGGGTGGATGTAGATCGGCGCGTCGAGCGCCTCGGCGGCCTCGAGGATCGGCCAGAACTTTTCCTGGTCGAGGTACTCGCCGTTGGTGTGCGAGTTGACCACGAAGCCGTTGAGGTGCAGCTCGTTGACCGCGCGCTCCATCTCGCGCGCTGCGCGCTCGGGCGCCTGCGGGGCGAACGCGGCGAGGCCGGCATAGCGGTCGGGGTGGCGCGCGATCGCCTCGGCGAGGCGGTCATTGGCAAGCTCGGCCATCTCGCACGCCGTGTCCGCGTCGAAGATCTGCACGCCCGGCGAGGTGAGCAGCAGCAGCTGCACGTCGACGTCGTTGGCGTCCATGTCGGCGATCCGCGCGCCGTCGAGGTCGAGCAGCCCGTCGACGAGACGCGTGTCCGCGTTGCTGAGCACGCGGTTCCAGAAGACGACGTCGGGGTTCGACCAGGTGCTGTGGCCGAGTGCGCGATAGCCGTCGAACTGCTCCGGGATGGCGAACGCCTCCTCGGTGGCGATACGGCGGACGTCAGCGGCCATTGGCACTCCTTTGGACGACCGGGAAGTGGCACGCCACTGCGTGCTGCGTCCCGAGCTCGCGGAGCTCGGGCACCTCCACCGCGCAACGCTCCTGGGCGTGCGGGCAGCGGGTGCGGAAGCGGCAGCCGCTGGGCGGATCGATCGGCGAGGGCGGGTCGCCGCTGATGGCCTCTTCGGCCGCGGCCTTCGGCGCCTCGGGGTCGGGGCTGGGCACCGAGCGCAGCAGCGCCACGGTGTACGGGTGCAGCGGCTCGCGGTACAGCGCCTCGGCGGGGCCGAGCTCGGCGAGCTTGCCGAGGTACATGACCGCGACGCGGTCGGACACCTGCTTGACGAGCGCGAGGTCGTGCGCGATGAAGAGGTAGGACAGGCCGAGCTCGGCCCGCAGGCGCTCGAAGAGGTTGAGCACCTGGGCCTGGATGAGCACGTCGAGCGACGAGACGGCCTCGTCGCAGATGATGAGCGCGGGATCGAGCGCCAATGCGCGGGCGATCGCAACGCGCTGGGCCTGCCCGCCGGAGAGCTGGCGCGGCCGCCGGCGCCCGTAGACGCTCGGGTCCAGGCCGACGAGGTCGAGCACCTCGCGCACCTTGCGCCGGCGCTCGGTGCGCGAGCCGACGCCGTACGCGATCAGCGGTTCCTCGACCAGGTCCTCCACGCGCCACTTCGGGTCCAGCGACCCGAACGGGTCCTGGAAGACCATCTGCATCGAGCGGCGCGCGTCGAGCAGGTCGCGGCCCTTCAGGCCGGTGAGGTCGGTCCCGCGCAGCAGGACCTGGCCCGACTTCGGCTTGGGCGCCTGCAGCAGCGAGCGCGCGAGCGTCGACTTGCCCGAGCCGGTCTCGCCGACGATCCCCAGCGTCTCGCCGGGCATGACCTTCAGCGAGACGTCGGACACCGCCTGCACGACGCCGCCCTTCACGCCGCCGCGCCCGCGCACCACGAACTCCTGCACGACGTTGCGCGCCTCGAGCAGCGGCTGCGATCCGTTGCTGCTCATGCCGGCGCGGCTCCGTCGCTGCCGCACGGGTACCAGCACGCCCAGCGGTGCCCGGGCTCGCCCTCGCCGAACGGCGGCGCGCTCTCGCGGCAGAGGTCGCGCGCGCTCGGGCAGCGCGGCGCGAACGGGCAGCCCGCGGGCAGCGCGGCGAGGTCGGGCGGCCGCCCCGGCACCACCGGCAGCGGCTGGTGGGGCGGGCGCTCGATGCGCGGGATCGCCTCGAGCAGCGCCTTCGTGTAGGGCATGCGCACGTTGGCGAAGAGCGTGCGCGTCGGCGCCTGCTCGACGGCGCGACCCGCGTACATGACAACGACCTCGTCGGCGAAGCTCGCCGCCAGCCCGAGGTCGTGGCTGATCATCACCATCGCCATCCCGAGCTTGCGCTGCAGGTCGCGCAGCAGCTCCATGATCTGCGCCTGCGTCGTGACGTCGAGGGCGGTCGTCGCCTCGTCGGCGATGAGCAGCTTGGGGCTGGCGGCGAGCGCGATCGCGATGACCACGCGCTGGCGCATGCCGCCGGAGAGCTGGTGCGGGTACTCGACGAAGCGCTGCTCGGCGGCCGGTAGCCGCACCAGCTTGAGCAGCTCGATCGCGCGGGCCTTCGCGGCCTTGCCGTCGAGCTTCTGGTGCACGCGGATCGCCTCGGTGATCTGCGCGCCGATCCGCATCGTCGGGTTCAGCGAGCGCGTCGGGTCCTGGAAGACCATCGCGATGCTCGCGCCGCGGTGGCGTCGCATCTGCCGCTCGGACAGCCCGACGAGCTCCTCGCCCTCGAAGCGGATCGAGCCGCTGACCGTCGCCGTCGGCGGGAGCAGGCCGAGCACGGCCCGCGAGCTGACGGTCTTGCCCGAGCCCGACTCGCCGATCAGCGCGAGCGTTCGGCCCGGCGCGACCGTGTAGCTCAGGCCGTCGACCGCGACGAGCCGGCGGCCGCCGTGGCGGAACGCGACGCGCACGTCGCGCAGCTCGAGCAGCGGCGCGCCGGGGGCTCGGTCGCCGGCCTGCGGCTCCGTCTCGACGGACGCGGTGTGGTCGGTCATACCGAGCTCCATCGCGATCTCAGCGCGTCGCCGAGGAGGTTGAAGGTCAGGACGGTGATGAAGAGGAAGGCGCTGGGCACGAGCACGAGCCGCGGCTCTGCCGAGAGGATGCCCTGACCCTCGAAGATCATGTTGCCCCAGCTCGGGTTGGGCGGCGGGACGCCGAGGCCGAAGAAGCTCAGCGCGCCCTCGAGGATGATGATGATGCCCATCCCGAGCAGGGCGAACGTCACGAGCTGAGGGAGGACGTTCGGCGTGATGTGGCGCAGCAGGATGCGCCCTGTCCCCGTCCCGGACAGGCGCGCGGCGAGCATGAACGGGCGCTCGCGCAGCCGCAGCGTCGCCGCGCGCGACACCCGCGCGAACGCCGGGACGCTGAAGAAGCACAGCGCGAGGATGGTGTGGGACTTGCTCGGCCCGAGGCTCTCGGCGATCGCCAGCGCGAGCACCAGCGCGGGGAACGCGATGAGCACATCGAGCACGCGCATGAGGACCATGTCGACGGCGCCGCCCCAGTAGGCGGCGATCGCGCCGACCGCCCCGCCGAGCACGAGCCCGACGAACTGGACGGAGAACGCGATCTCGATCGAGTTGCGCCCGCCGTAGAGGATCCGCGACCAGATGTCGTTGCCGACGGGGTCGGTGCCGAAGATGTGCCCGGCGCTCCAGGGCTCGATGTTCGCGTTGAGGATGTTGCCGCCGGTGGGCTTGCCGACCGGGCCGATGACCGGCCAGACGAAGAACAGGAAGAGGAGGAACACGAGGATCGTCCCGGGGACGAGCACGTCGAGCTGACGCAGCCAGCCGCCGCGCGGGCGCTCGAGCTCGGCGCCTGCGGGCGCGAGCGCGAGTGACGGGACCTGTGCGTCGGCCTCAGGAAGCTGGGCGGCCATAGCGGATCCTTGGATCGAGCACCGCGTAGAGCAGGTCGGTGACGAGGTTGGCGACCACCACCACGGTCGCGAGCACGAGCACGATGCCCTGGACGACGAGGATGTCGCGGTTGTTGATCGCTTCCAGCAGCGCTCCGCCGATACCCGGCAGCGCGAAGATCGACTCGATGATCACCGTGACGCCGACGAGCGTGCCGATGTTGACGGCCACGACCGTGAGCAGCCCGAAGAGCGAGTTCGGCAGGGCATGGCGGATGAGCACCCGCCACGGCCCGGCGCCCTTCGCGGCCGCCGTGACGACGTAGTCCTCTCCCTGCATCTGCTCGAGGATGTCGGCGCGCAGTAATCGCGTGTAGAAGCAGAACAGCGGGAACCCGATCGAGATCGCGGGCAGCGTGAGCGACTTGATGAAAGGCCAGATCCCGTCGCTGGGGTTGACGTACCCGATCGCCGGAAGCCACTCGAGCTTGACCGCGAAGATGTAGACGAGGATGAGCGCGAGCACGTAGTTGGCCATCGACAGCCCGAGCATGCTCAGCGTCATCGTGATCCGGTCCACGACGCCGTTGGGCCGGCGCGCCGCCAGCACCGCCACGGGAACGGTGAACAGCAGCGAGACGATGAGCGCGTAGGCCAGCAGCTCCAACGTCACCGGGAGGCGCTCGGACAGGATCGAGGTGACCGTCTGGTCGCTCGCGAAGGAGCGGCCGAGGTTCCCGCTGAGCACGTCTCCCAGCCAGCTGAAGTAGCGGCTGAAGAGCGGCTCGTCGAGGTTGAGCTTCTGCCGCAGTTCCTCGATCTGCTGCGGGGTGGCGTTGACGCCGAGCAGCTGCTGTGCGGCGTCGGTCGGCAGGCGGTTGATGACGACGAACGTCAGGAAGGTGACGCCCCACAGCACCGGGATAGCGGTCGCCAGGCGCTTGCCGATGAGGCGCAGGGCGGGCGATCCGGTCACGCGCCTTGAGCGGCGTGTGACGGCGGGTGCCGCCGGTGCGAGCGCCGGAGTGCTCACGGGCCGGCGCCGCTGGCCGAGACCTCGTCGTTCAGGTCCTTCATCGCGTCGCTCTCCTCCTGCCGTGCGCGATGCGCACACGTGTGCGCAACCTGTCCAGCACCGTACCCCTGGTACCGGAACCCGTCAAATAGGATCTCAGGAAACCGGAGATCCGTGTCCGTCGACGCTCGCGGCGGCCGATTGCGGGCCTCGGTCAAGCGCCTCCGAGACGCGCGCAGCGGCCGCCAGCAGTTCCGGCAGGATGATGTCGCGCAGCTCGCCCAGACCGACGCGCGGAGCTGCCACCGCGACGTTCAGGGCGGCGACCGTCTGCCCGCCCGCGCGCAGCGGCGCGGCCATCGAGCGCAGCCCGAGCTCGAGCTCCTGGTCGACCAGCGCCCAGCCGCGCTCGCGCACCTCGTCCACCGCCGCGCGCAGCCGTCGCGGATCGGTGATCGTGCGGTCGGTCTGGCGCTCGAGGCGCGCGCTCGCGAGGAACGCCGCGACCTCGGCGTCGGGCAGGCCGGCCAGGAGCACGCGACCCATCGACGTGCAGTACGCGGGTAGCCGCGTCCCGACGCCGAGCGAGATGGTCATGATCCGCCGCGTCGGCACGCGGGCGACGTAGACCACGTCGGGCAGGTCGAGGGTCGCCGCCGAGCACGACTCGTTCGTGCGCTGCGCGAGGTCCTCCATCATCGGCTGCGCGGTCTCCCACAGGTTCAGCGACGAGAGGTAGGCCCAGCCGAGCGACAGCACGCGCGGCGTGAGCGAGAACAGGCGACCGTCTGAGCGCACGTGCCCGACCTCCTCGAGTGTGAGCAGGATCCGTCGCGCGGTTGCGCGCGTGATGCCGGTGAGCCGCGCGACCTCGCTGAGCGTCAGCGCCGGGCGCTCACGCGAGAACACCTGGATGACCGCGATGCCGCGCTCCAGCGATTGCAGCGACTGGGGGCGCCCCTCGCCCATGGCGCGAGCACTGTACTCCCATCGCACAGGTGTGCGCAAAGCGCACACGGGGTCAGACCCCTTGAGTCGAGCAGACTCAAGGGGTCTGACCCCTTAATACGCGTCGTTGTACAGCGCGACGATCTCCTCCTTCGTCGACGGCCGTGGATTGAAGCCCGGGCTGCCGCTGTCGAGCGCCGCCTGCGCCATGTCCTCGACGACGCGGTCGAAGTGGTCGCGCTCCACGCCCGCCGCCGAGAGCGAGGGGATCTCGAGGTCGGCGTTGAGCGCCTCGAGCTCGTCGACGAGCCGCTCGCACGCCGTCTCGGCGCTGTCGTCGGCGCCGGCCAGGCTCATCTCGCGAGCGACGGTCGCGTAGCGGTCGGGCGACCCCGACACGCTGAAGCGGGTCACCGTCGGCAGCAGGAGCGCGTTGCTCAGGCCATGGGCGAGGTGGAAATGTGCGCCGATCGGGCGGCTCATGCCGTGCACGAGCGCGACCGAGGAGTTCGAGAACGCGGCGCCGGCGAGCGTGGCGCCGAGCATCATCGCCTCGCGCGCCTGCTCGTCGTCGGGCGTGCTCACCGCGCGGCGCAGGTGCGCCCCGATCAGCCGCGCCGCCTGCAGCGCGAGCATGTCGGTGAGCACGGTCGCGCGTGTCGAGACGAAGGCCTCGATGGCGTGCGTGAGCGAGTCGACGCCGACCCACGACGTCAGGGACGGCGGCGTCGAGATCGTCAGCTTGTAGTCCGAGATCGCGACGCGCGCCATGAGGTTGCCGTCGAGCATCATCATCTTCACGTCGCGGTCGGTGTCCGTGATGACCGCCACGCGGGTGACCTCGCTCCCCGTGCCGGCGGTGGTCGGCACCGCCACGAGCGGCAGCCCCGGCCCGGGGACCTGGTTGTAGCCCGCGTAGTCGCGCACGTCGCCCTCGTTGGCGAACGCGGCCGCGGCGGCCTTGGCGGTGTCCATGGGACTGCCGCCGCCGATGGCGACGACGCCGTCGGCCTCGTGGTCGCGCAGCGCCTGCACCGCGCCGTGGACGTTCTCGAGCGTCGGGTCGGGCTGCACGTCGCCGAACGTCGCCACCGCGGCGCCTGAGGACTCGAGCCGCTCGACGAGTGGCCCGGCCGGCCCCTGGTCGAGCAGGAAGCGGTCCGAGACCACCAGGGGCCGGGTGATTCCTATGCGCGCGACGTGCTCCGGAAGGCCGTCCGACGTGCCGCCCCCGATGAGCAGGTCCTGGGGCAGATGTAGCTCGATCGTCCCGTTGGCAGCCATGGCGTCTCCTCTCCGCGATATCAGGGAACCTTCCAACCGCCGTGCGATAGCTTGCCCGACCATGCCCGGCGCTAACGGTCCCGTCAACGGCGAGTACGGCACGGCGGTCCGTCGTGTGGAGGATCCACCGCTCATCAAGGGCGCCGGGACGTACACGGACGACATCGCTCCGCCCAACGCGCTGCACGCGGCGTTCGTGCGCGCGGAGGTCGCCCACGCGACGCTCACGCGCGTCGATACGTCGGCTGCTGCCGAGGCGCCCGGCGTGGTCGGCGCCTTCAGCGCGGCGGACCTCGAGCTCGCTGCGCTGCCGCCCGGCCCGATGGCGCCCGACGACATGCTGCGGCCGATCCTCGCGTCCGATCGCGTGCGCTTCCAGGGCGAGGCGATTGCCGTCGTGGTGGCCGAGACGCGCGAGCAGGCGGTCGACGCCGCCGAGCTCGTGGAGGTCGACTTCGAGCCGCTCGACGTCGTCATCGATCCCGAGGGCGCGCTGGCCGACGACGCCACCCTGCTGTTCCCGGACAAGGGCTCGAACGTCGCGATGGTAATGGGCGGAGATGGGACCGACGACGTGCTCGAGGGCGCCGACGTGGTCGTGTCGAGCCGCTACGTCAACCAGCGGCTGTCGGCGGTGCCGATGGAGCCCGCCGGCGCGGTCGCCCAGCCCAACGAAGAGACCGGCGGCGTGACGCTGTGGGCGCCGGTCCAGGCGCCGCACACCGCGCGCGACATCGTCGCCGGGTCGCTCGGCCTCGAGACAGACAAGGTGCGCGTCATCGTGCCGAACGTC
>DATFRW010000296.1:0-7042 GCA_035262945.1 Solirubrobacteraceae bacterium | reverse complement strand
TGGACGGCGGGCCGGTGAAGATCGCCGGGACGGTGTCCGAGGGCGACGACGTCGCGGGGTTCGAGGTCGTGCATCTGCCGGGTCACGCGCCGGGGCTGATCGGGCTGTGGCGCGCGTCGGACCGCCTCGCGCTGACCAGCGACTGCTTCTACACCATCGACCCCGAGACCTTCCGCCACGGGGCGCCGAGGGTTCCGCACCCCGCGTTCAACTTCGACACCGAGCAGGCCCGGGCGTCGATCCGCAAGCTCGCGGCGATGGAGCCGGCGGCGGCGTGGCCGGGCCACGCCGAGCCGGTGACCGGCGACGTGCGCGGACAGCTCGAGCAGGCGGCTGCTACCACGTAGCGGATGGGCAAGCGCAGCCGCGCCCGCGGCAAAGCCGAGAAGCTCGCAGCGCCTGAGAGCGAGTACGTGTCGCCGGACGGCGAGGTGCTCGTGCTGCGCGGAGCGCTGACCGCGAAGACGCGCACCGCGTACCACGACGTGCTACACGGCAACGTGCTCTCGCAGGAGGACGCCTGGCAGCGCGCCGTCGAGCTTCTCTTCGAGCGCCTCGCCGTGCGCTGGGTGGTGTCCGACGTGCCGACCGAGGGCCAGCGCGAGCTGCTCATGCGCTTCCGGGTCGCCACCCAGGACGAGCGGCACTGGATCCGCGACGTGCTGCGCGAGCACGTCACCGAGCACTTCCCCGACGTCGAGGCGCCCTAGGCCAACACCTTCGAGAGGAACGCCCTCGTGCGCTCCTCGCGCGGGTTGTCGAGCACGTCGCGCGGGCGGCCGGCCTCCACGACGATGCCCTCGTCGATGAAGACCAGCGTGTCGCCGACCTCGCGAGCGAAGCCGATCTCATGCGTGACGACGACCATCGTCATCCCGTCGCGGCAGAGCTGGCGCATCGCGTCGAGGACGTCGCCGACGAGCTCGGGGTCGAGCGCGGACGTCGGCTCGTCGAAGAGCATGAGCTTGGGCTCCATGGCCAGGGCGCGCGCGATCGCCACCCGCTGCTGCTGGCCGCCCGACAGCTGCGCGGGGTACGCGTCCGCCTTGTCCGCGAGACCGACGCGCTCCAACAGCGCACGCGCGCTCGCCAGCGCGGGCTCGCGCGGGACGTTCTTGACCCGCGTCGGCGCCTCGATGACGTTCTGCAGCGCCGTCATGTGCGGGAACAGGTTGAAGCGCTGGAAGACCATCCCGATCTGCGCCCGCTCGCGGGCCACCTCGCGCTCGCGCAGCTCGTAGAGCTTGTCGCCATCCTGGCGGTAGCCGACCAGCGAGCCGTCTACCCAGAGCCGCCCGGCGTCGATCTTCTCGAGGTGGTTGATGCAGCGCAGGAACGTCGACTTTCCAGAGCCCGACGGGCCGAGCACGCACATCACCTCGCCCGGCGCGACCTCGAGCGAGATGCCGCGCAGCACCTCGAGGCGTCCGAAGCTCTTGTGGACGGCCTCGGCCTTGACCATCGGCTCGCTCATACGAGCGGTTCCTCCTGCCGGCGCTCGGGGAACAGCCGGGCGCGCAACTTCTGCAACGGCGTCGGCGGCAGCTCGCGCGCCAAACCGCGACCGTAGTGGCGCTCGAGGTAGTACTGGCCGATCGAGAGGATCGTGGTGAAGAACAGGTACCAGATCGCCGCGACCAGCAGGAGCGGGATCGTCTTGAAGTTCACCGAGTAGATGAGCTGCACGGAGTAGAGCAACTCGGCGTAGGCGATCACGCTGACCAGCGAGCTCGTCTTGAGCATCGAGATCGTCTCGTTGCCGGTCGGCGGGATGATCACCCGCATCGCCTGCGGCAGGACGATCCGCCGCAGGGTCTGCATGCGCGTCATCCCCAGCGAGTGCGCTGCCTCCGACTGGCCCTCGTCGACCGAGAGCATGCCCGCGCGCACGATCTCGGCCATGTACGCGCCCTCGTTGAGCCCGAGGCCGAGGATCGCCGCCACGAACGGCTTGATCACGTGGTTGGCGTCCGCGCCGGCGAACTCCGGGCCGCCGAACGGGATCCCGATCGAGATCTTCGGGTAGAGCGCCGACACGAAGCCCCAGAACAGGATCTGGACGAGCACCGGCGTCCCGCGGAAGAACCAGATGTAGACCCACGCGCCGCCCGACACGAGCGGGTTGGGCGAGAGCCGCATCACCGCGAGGACGACGCCGATCGTGATCCCGATGGCCATCGAGATGACGGTGAGCTCGAGCGTCACCCGTACGCCGCGCAGGACGCGGGCGTCGAACAGGTAGTTGCCGACGATGTCCCACTCGAAGCGCGGGTTCGTGGCCACCGAATGGATGACGATGGCCGCGAGCAGCAGGACGATCGCGGCCGCGATCCAGCGGCCGACGTGACGCACCGGTACGGCCTTGATGTCGTCGGGCCGAACGGGCGGCCCGACGACGTCGCTGGTGGCTGGTTCGGAACTCAGGGTGCCGACGCTAGTCGATCGCGCCGTTGATCTGTGGATCGGTAATCGCCCCGGCGGCGATGCCCCACTTGTCGAGGATCTTCTTGTACTGGCCGTCGGCCATCACCTGCTTGACCGCCGCCAGGAGCGGCTGCGTCAGCCCGATGTCCTTCGGCACCGCGATGCCATACGGCGCGGTTCCGTACGACTCACCGAGCGTCTTGAACTGGCCGCCCGACTGCTTGACCTGGTACTCGGCGACCGGCGAATCGGCCATCCCGATCTGCGCGCGCCCGCTGGTGATGGCGAGGTTCGCGCCGTTCTGGTCGGGGAAAGTGAGCACCTTCACCGGCTTCTTGCCGGCGTCCGTGCACTTCTTGCTCTGCGCCGTCGAGTCGTCCTGCTGCGTCGTCCCCTTCTCCACGGCGACGGTAAACCCGCAGAGGCTGTCGAGCCCAGTGACGGGCGGCGCGCCCTGCGCCTTGGAGTAGAACGACGTGCCGGCCGAGAAGTACGTCACGAAGTCGACGGTCTTCTCGCGCTCCTTGGTGTCGGTGAACGACGACATCCCGAGGTCGTACTTATGCGACGCCAGGCCGGGGATGATGCTGTCGAACGTCGCGTTGACGACGTTGGCCTTGAGGCCCATCGCCGCCGCCAGCGCCTTGGCCAGGTCGGCGTCCATCCCCTCGACGGTCTTGCCGTCCTTGCCGATGAACTCGTTGGGCGCGTACGACGCGTCGGCCGCCACCGTCAGCGTGCCCTTGGACTTGATCGCGGCGGGCACGCCGGGGACGACCTTCGCCGCCGTCGTGCTCGCGGGTTGCTGCGCAGCGGTGGTACCGCCGCCGTTGTCGCTGCTGCCGCAGCCCACGGCGACGATCGCAGCCAGTGCCAGCGCCAGCCCTGCCATGCGCCGGGCGAACTTCGTTGTCATGCACTTCCTCCTCGGTGGCCGCCGTCCCTCCCTCCGGGCGGCACTACTCGTACTTGGGCGGAGGATCCTACGCTGGACGCTCAGCCGGCGCGCTGTAGGCGGCCGTCGCCGATCTCGAGGCCGGCGCTCAGCGGGCTCGCGGCGGACGCCGTCGCGGGCGCTCCCGTGCCGTCCGCGGGCGGGCCGTCGCAGCCACCGCTCGCGTCATAGAACCCCGGCCCGTTCAGTCCCGGGCCGGTGATCTGCGGGCGGTTCGCGCCCCCGCCGGGCGCGAAGACCGTGTCGAACCACTGGCCGAAGAACTGGTCGAGCCGTGCCGAGCACGCCGCGCTCTGGTTGGGCATGAAGCGGTGGAACTCGGCCTCGAGCTGCTGCTCGGTGATGCTCGACCCGCCGAAGTCGCGCTGGGTCTGCTGCAGCATCCGCGTCCAGTTGCCCGACCCGAGGATCTGGCGCAGCGCGAGGTAGGTCGTCCCCGGGCGCGTGTAGGTCGTCGGCGTGTTGAAGAGCGTGTACGAGGTCGGGTTCGACGGCGCGGCGGTCCAGAGGCTGCCGCTGTTCGCGTAGTTGCGGTTGAAGCGATCGACGAGGCTCTGCTGGAAGGCGGCCTGCCCGGCAGGCGAGGTCGGGCCGCCGGCCGCGGTCTCGGCGTTGCGGGCCGCGAAGAGGTACTCGCCGATGGTGGCCATGCCCTCCTTGAAGAAGGTCAGGTTGAAGTTGCCCTCGCTGACGTTGTCGCCCCACCACTGGTGCATGTTCTCGTGGTTGAACGTCTGCAGCCCGATGCGCCCGCCGTTGAAGGTGATCTTCGTCTGCATCTCCTCTTCGAAGCTGGCGGACGGGATGGCGACGATCACGCCGTCGGTCGTGAAGGGGAAGGCGCCGTTGAAGAGGCTCTGGAAGTTGGTGATGTCCTCCTGCTGGTCCATCACGGCCTTGTTGGTCGCCTTGCGCGCCGGGTCGATCGTGCTGCCCTGCGCCTCGTAGAACTGGATGCCGTTGTCGGCGATCCGCTCGGACAGGTCGAACGACGCGATGCTGTTCTCGACGAGGTAGTTGGCGATCGGCTCGGGCGAGTGCCAGTGCCACATCGTCGAGCCACCGGGGAAGCGTGTGTCGGCGGGGTTGTCCTCGCGCGCGACGAGCTCGCCGTTGCCGATCGCGGTCTTGCCGGCGTTGACGGTGTCGAAGAAGTCGTACGTGGGCTTCGCGCTGGGATGGTTGTTGAGCGGCATCCAGTCCTCCGAGCCCATCGGCTCGGTCGTCACGAAGCTGCCGTCCCCGGGCGGGTTGTCCGAAAGGAACCAGCCGTCGGTCGTGCCGTCGCCGTCGTTGTGGACGCCGGGCCTGCCGGAGTAGTTGACGGTCACCGTGAACGTCTCGCCCGATTTGATCTTGTGCGCCGGCGTGATGACGAGCTTGTTGGCCGGGCACGGCGTCCCGTCGAGCGCGTCCGCGTCGGTGTCGGTGTCGGGCAGCGCGGGCGAGCAGGCCGGCGGGAGCGGGTTGTTCTCGGGGCCGCCGACGGGGTTGTTCTGCGCGGCCTGGTGGGCGCGCGGGTCGCGGTCGTCCTGGCCCTTGGGGTCGCCGGGGTAAGTCGGCTGGACGAACTCGAACTGAGCGGGGCGGCCGTCGACGGCGACCGAGTCGACCGTCATGTCCGGGCCATCGACCGCGTTGATCGACGTGCGCTCGAAGTCGAGGCTGAAGTCCTTGAGGCACTGCGTCGCCTGGTCGGTCAGATCGACGTGGGTTCCGGCCAGGAAGCGGTTCGACGGCGCGTCGTAGACCAGGTGGACGTCGGTGTGCACGCTCGTGTACCCGCCGTTGCCAGCCTCCGGGTAGACGTGATCGCCGAACTGCGAGAGCGTGTGTGCGCCCGAGCCGCAGCCGTGTGGCGGCTTGGGCTGCTTGGGACCCTGCGCGCGGATGGCCGCAGTCGCGAGGGCGATGCCGCGCTCGGCGGTCGCGCAGCCCAGCGGGCCCCCGTGGCCGCGGCGGGCGACGCAGGCGACGACCGAGTAGGCGCCCGGGCCGAGATCCGCCGGCACGGCGAGCCGCACGCGATAGGAGGTCGAGCGGTTCGCGCCCACACGCACCGAAGTCGTGGCGGCGACGCGCGGCCGGTGGCCCGGGCGCAGGAGCAGCACTCGCAGCGGGCCGCGCGCGGCGCGCGTGCCGCGGTTGGCGACGACGCCGTGCAGCACGTACGCGTGGCCGGCCGCGGCGTGCGCGGGCGGCGAGCTGACCCTCGACACCGAGAGCTTCGCGCCCTCGGCCGCAACCGCGGGCGGTGCAGCAGCAACCGCTCCCAGCGCGACGACCAGCGCGGGCCACGTCATGAAGCGGTGCATGAGGTCCTCCGTTCGGCGTCGTGGGGAGCGGCGCGCCGAAGCGCGCGTCCCTCATACCCATCGACGGCCGGATCCATGCCGGTGCGCAGTACGGTCCGTTGGGTGACGACGAGCGAGCTCGACCCGGCCGCCTTTGCGGACCTCCTCAGCGGCTACTGCCTCGAAATCGGGCCCGGCGACGTCGTGCTCGTGCGCTCGACCTCGCTCGCCGAGCCGCTGCTGCTGGAGGTCCAGCGCGCGCTGCTCGAGCGCGACGCGTGGCTGCTGCTGCGCGTCGAGCTGCCGGGCCAGACGCGCGGCTTCTACGAGCACGCGCGCGACCGCCACCTCGACGACTACCCCGACCTCGCGCTCACCGAGGCCAAGCGGATCGACGCGCTGCTCGGCATCCAGGCGCCGGGCGACACCCGCGAGCTCATCGGCGTCGATCCCGAGCGGATCGCGCGCTACGCGCGTGCGCGCCGGCCGATCCGCGAGGCGACGATGAAGAAGCGCTGGTGCTCGACGCTGTGGCCGACCGCCGCGCTCGCCGAGCAGGCGGGCATGGAGACCGCGGAGTTCGCGCGCTTCGTGCGCGGCGCGCTCTTCCTCGACCAGGCCGACCCGGTGAGGGCGTGGGGCGGCCTGCGCGCGTTCCAGGAGCAGCTCATCGCCCGCCTTTCGGGCGCGCGCGAGCTGCGCATCGAGGCCGAGGGGACCGACCTGACGCTGAGCGTCGCGGGGCGCACGTGGGTCAACTCCGACGGCAAGCGCAACATGCCCAGCGGCGAGGTCTTCACCGGCCCGCACGAGAACAGCGCGAGCGGCCACGTGCGCTTCAGCGTGCGCTCGGCCCCTGCGGGCGTCGACGTCGACGGCGTCGAGCTCGAGCTGCGCGACGGCGAGGTGGTCGCCGCGCGGGCGCAGGTCGGCGACGACTACCTGCAGCGTGCGCTGGCCATGGACGAGGGCGCGCGCTTCCTCGGCGAGATCGGGATCGGCACGAACTTCGGCATCGCGCAGCCGACCGGCACGATCCTCTTCGACGAGAAGATCGGCGGCACCGTGCACCTCGCGCTCGGGCGGTCGTATCCGGAGACCGGCGGCAAGAACCGATCGGCCCTGCACTGGGACCTCATCTGCGACCTGCGCGCGGGCGGGCGGCTCACCGCCGACGGCGCGGTCGTCCAGGAGAACGGCCGCTTCGTCCGGTAAGGACACCGAAAGCGGGACCCGCCTCGCCACGGCCACGTGGCCGTGCTCGGCACCCGCTAGGCGTGCCCGACGATGACGCCGACGGCGGCGACCACGATGCCGCCGAGCGTCACCTGCACGAGCGACGAGGCGAGCGACACGCGCAGGTAGCGCT
>DATFRW010000295.1:0-10991 GCA_035262945.1 Solirubrobacteraceae bacterium | reverse complement strand
CCGCGAAGCCGAGGGCCGCGAGGGCGACCGCGACGAGGACGAGCAGCGCGGTCGAGGGCGGTTCGTTGGGCGAGACGGCGGCCGCGGGGGTCGGGCCCTGTTGGCCGCCCGGCTGCGGCCCCTTCGACGGCGACGGGTTGCCGCCGTGGCGCCCGAGGACGGTGACGGACAGCTCGACCGGATAGGCCTGGCCGCCGGTGGCGTTGAAGAGCGCCTTGTCGGCGGTGTCGTTGAGGGAGACCTTCAGGTAGTAGCGGCCCGGTTGCGAGAACGGCTGGTCGGCCGGGGCCTGGGCGCCGACGCCGATCGGCCGCGTGACGACGCCGAAGCCCTTCACGAACCCGCGGTTGTCGAAGGGGAAGCCGATCGACGACGAGTTCTGGCGGTTCGGGATCTGGAACGACGGCGTGACGATGTCCATGCCGCCGCGGGCAAGGTTGCCGGTGTCGGCGACGTCGCGGCGGGGCGGGATGAAGGACACGCTCGCCTCGAGCGTCTCTCCGCGGCGCAGGTCGACCGCGTACCAGCGCTGCGAGTCGGGGAGCATGCCGTCGACGTAGTTGCCCGGGACGAGCGGCGTCGCGTGGCGCGCGTCGGGGCCGCCGCGGACGGGCTTGCCCTTCGGGATGTACTCGCGCAGCGCGCGGGTGGAGAGGACGCGCAGCTGCTCGCGCAGCGAGTCCGCGTCGTTCGCGTCGGCGTAGACGCCGCCGCCCGCGCGCGCGATGCACTGCAGCTCGCGCCTGGCGTCGCCGTTGACGTTGAAGCCGATCGCCTGGATGCGCATCTCGATGCCGCCGCGCGCGATGCGCTGGGCGACCTCGCACGGCGAGGGCGGCTGGCAGGTGTCCTGGCCGTCGGAGACGAGGACGATCGTCCGCGGCCCCGAGCTGCCGAGGTCCTCCGCGGCGCGCGCGAGGGCGAAGGCGATCGGCGTGCGGCCCTTGGCCCTGAACGAGCGGATGCGGGCCTCGGCCTGGCTGCGGTCGAGCGACCCGATCGGCAGGACGAGGCTCGAGTCGCGGCAGGCGGGACCGATCGGCCGCGACGGCTTGGTGCCGCCGAACACCCTGAGGCCGACCTGCGTCGACGGCGGGAGCGAGTCGAGCAGGTCGACGGCGGCGTCCTGCGCCGCCTTGATCTTCGGCGTCCCCGCTCCGTCGTCGGCCTCCATCGACTGCGAGGCGTCGAACGCGAGGAGGATCTTCGGCGGGCCGGCGGGAGGGTTCTGCGCGCCCGCCGGCGCGGCCGTGACCGCCGCGGCCGCAACCGCGGTCGCGACGACCGCAAGCCAACGCTTCGCTCCCCCGCCGTCCATCGCCCAGAATTGATACCCATATCCCGCAGGAAGTCCCACCGCGGGAGATGCAATGGCGGGGACGGAGACGAGGTACTGCCCGAATTGCGGCGAGCGCATCAGCGTGCGCTCGCGGTTCTGCGCGTCGTGCGGCGCGCGGCAGGAGGACTACGCGGTCGCGGCGGAGCCGCGCGCCGAGCCGGAGCCGCCCGCGCCCGCGGCGGAGCCGCGCGCCCAGCCGGAGCCGCCGCGCGCCGAGCCGGAGCCGCCCCGCTTCGAGCGCGAGCCACCACCCGCCGCGCCCCCTCCACCCCGCTCCGAGCCACTGCGCGACCGCATCGGCCGGGTCGACCCCCAGGCCGGCGAGCTGTCGCAGCTGCTCATGGGCCAGCTCGCCGTGCCCGGCGTCATCGCCGCCTGCCTCGCGGCGCTCGCCGCCACCGGCGGCGTGCTGCTCGCAGCCTTCGTCATCGCGCTCGTCACGCCCGACGCGTCGATCCTCGGCGTCGTCGGCCGCGACGGCGGCATCCTCACCGAGACCTTCCGGCAGGCCGTCAACACGCTGCTCGCGCCCGTCATCGACACCGGGCCGCTCGGCGCGTCGTCCGGGCGGATCGCGCCGATGGTCTTCGCCGTTATCCCCATCGCCGCGGTCGCGTTCGCGACGCGCTGGCAGCTCCCGCGAACCGAGGGCGCGAAGCCGCTCACCCGCCTCGCCTGGGCCGCCGCGGTCGGGCTCCCGTTCGGCCTGCTCATGCTCGCCGTCGCCGTGATCGGCGGCAGCAGCGACGCCACCAACGTCTCGCCGTCGGCCGGTGGCGCGTTCGGGCTCGGGCTGCTCTGGGGCGTGATCGGCGGCATCATCGGCGCCGCAACGACGCTCCCACTCGGCAACGAGACCAGCAGGCTCCCGCCCGTCGCCCACCGCATCCTCACCGCCGCCGGCGCGACCCTCCGCCCGCTGGCCGCGCTCCTCATCCTTTGCGCCGCGATCGGGCTCGTCGGCTGGGTGGTGCAGGTCGGCGCCGACGTCGACAACGTCCGCTCCGGCCGCTCGACCGCCACCGCGCTCATCGAGGAGGCGCTGTTCGCCGGCGAACACGGCGTGCACCTCGCCGCGCTCGGCGCCGGCGCGCGCTTCACCGCCGACGCGCCGAGCGCGCTGGGGCTCCCGTTCCCCGTCAACCAGCCCGCCGACGTTCCCGGCCGCGACGGCGGCTTCCGCGTCTTCTCCTACTCGGACGCCATGCCCGCGTACGTGCTCCTGCCCGCACTGATCCTGCTCATGGGCCTGCTCGTCCTCGCCGCGCTCTACGCGGGCTTCGCCGCCGCCCGCGCGGCCGCGGCGACCACGACGCCGATCGGCGCCGCGTGGGGCGCCATCACCGGCCCGGTGTGGGCCATCGCGATGTCGATCGCGATCGCGCTGGCCGGCGGGCTGTTCCACGGCGACGCCGACGGCGGCTCGGTCTTCGGCCTCTTCCTGCTCTTCGGCGCCCTGCTCGGCGCGGCCGGCGGCGCGCTCGGCGTCAGCGGCGCGACCGCCCCCGCCCCCGCGCGCCAGGCGACCTGAGTCAGTCCTCCCGGGCGCCCGCCTGCGCCTCGTCGACGAGGGTCCGCATGCCCTCCATGAAGTGCTTGCGGACCGTCGGCGACATCTGCGTGAAGCCCCGGGCGATCGGCGAGAAGCGCTCCTGGGTCCACGCATCGACCATCGCGCGGTGATCGTCATGCAGCCGCACGATCGTGCGACGGCGATCGTGCGGGTCCTCCGCGCGCACCACGACGCCGTGGCGGTCGAGCTCACCGACCATCAGGCTGGTCGTCGCGAGGCTGAGCCCGATGCGCTCGGCGATCTCGCCGACGCTGAGCGGCCCGCCGAACGCGACCGTGGTGAGCACGGGCACATGGCGCGGGCCGAGTCCGCCGCCCTCGAAGTGCTCACGCAGCGTGTCGGGAACCTCGTGTCGGCCACGCTTGAGCCCCGTCACCAGGCTGACGAACAGCTGCAAGAAGTCGCCGATGTCGGCACGGACATCGTCGCTTACAGCGCCCGGCGCGGCCTCGCGCCCATTGGTGACCCGGTTGACAGCCATCGGAAGATGGTCTAAAAGGTTAGAAGTCCAAAGCGATTGAACTCAATACTATTGCAACTTCAATCCTACTCTCTCCTCACATATGCCCTCAACTCCACCTGACCGTCCGGACAGCCAGAGCCCGTCGGAGGGCCGTGGCACCGTAGCGCGCATCGCGCGCTGGTCCGCTGATCACCGCCGCCTCGTGTTCGTCGGCTGGATCGTGACGCTCGTCGTCACGCTCGGCCTCTCGAGCGCCCTCGGCACCAAGTACAGCAACAACTTCTCGCTCGGCGGCACCGAGTCGCAGCGGGCGACCGACCTCCTCAAGCGCGAATTCGCCGCCCAAGCGGGCGACCAGGACACGATCGTCCTGCGCGCAAAGGACGGCAAGGTGACCAGCGCCGCCGTCCGCGACCGCGTGCAACCCGTGCTCGACAAGATCGAGCGGCTTCCCCACGTCACGGGCGTCACCAGCCCGTTCGACAAGGCCGGCGCGGCCCAGGTCGCCAAGGACGGACGCATCGCGTTCGCGACCGTGACGTTCGACCAGCGCGCCAACGACCTCGACAAGGCCGACATCCAGCGCGTGATCGACACCGCCACCACGGCGCGCTCGTCGACGCTGCAGGTGGAGCTCGGCGGCCAGGCGATCGAGCAGGCGCAGCAGGTCTCGCTGGGCTTCGTGACGGTCGTCGGCCTTGCCGCGGCGATCATCGTCCTGCTCATCACCTTCGGCTCGGCGCTCGCGATGGGCCTGCCGATCATCACCGCGCTGCTGGGCCTCGGCACGGGCATCGCGCTGCTGGGTATGGCGTCGCATCTCGTCGACATGGCGGACTTCTCGACCGAGCTCGCCACGATGATCGGCCTCGGCGTCGGCATCGACTACGCCTTGTTCATCGTCACCCGCTTCCGCGAGGAGCACGGCAACGGGAGCTCGGTACGTGACGCGGTGATCAGCACGATGGACTCGGCGGGGCGCGCAGTGCTGTTCGCGGGCGCGACCGTGATCATCGCGCTGCTCGGCATGTTCGCGCTCGGCGTGAACTTCCTCTATGGCGTGGCGATCGGCGCGGCGATCGCCGTCGCGCTCGTGATGCTGGCCTCGCTGACCGTGCTGCCCGCCCTGCTCTCGCGCTTCGGCGAACGGCTCGCGCGGCCGCGCCGGCGGCGCCGCGCCGCGCCTGCGGCGCCAACCGGCGGGTTCTGGCGGCGCTGGTCGGGCATCGTCGAGCGCCGCCCGTGGCCTGCCGCGATCGCGGGCGTCGCGATCATGGTCGTCCTGGCCGCCCCCGCCCTGTCGATGCACATGGGCACGGGCGACCAGGGCAACGACCCGACGTCGAACACGACCCGCCGCGCCTACGACCTGCTCAGCGAGGGCTTCGGCAAGGGCTTCAACGGGCCGCTGCTTGTCGTTGCCCAGCTGCCCCGGCAGGGCGACACGGGCGCGCTCGACCGCATCGGCCAGAGCCTGAAGAGCACGCCCGGCGTCGCGTCGGTCGCGCCCGCCCGCGTGAGCCCGTCGGGCGACACCGCGACGTTCAGCGTCTACCCGCGCACGTCGCCGCAGGACACCAAGACGAACGACCTCGTCAAGTCACTGCGCGACGACCAGCTCCCCGCGGTCGAGCGGGCGACGCACACGACGCTGCTCGTAGGCGGCGCGACCGCGACGTCGATCGACTTCAGCCAGGTACTCGCGAACAAGCTGCCGCTGTTCATCGCGATCGTCGTCGGGCTGTCGGCGCTGCTGCTGCTCGTCGTCTTCCGCTCGCTGGTCATCCCGGTGCAGGGCGCGGTGATGAACCTGCTGAGCATCGGCGCGTCGCTCGGCGTCACTGTCCTGGTCTTCCAGCAGGGCTGGCTGGCCGGCGTCCTCGGCGTCCAGGAGGGGCCGATCGAACCGTGGCTGCCGGTCATGTTGTTCGCGATCGTCTTCGGCCTGTCCATGGACTACGAGGTGTTCCTCGTCTCCCGTATCCACGAGGAGTGGACGAAACGGCGCGATGCCCACGCGGCTGTCCGCGAGGGCCTGGCGCTCACCGGGCGCGTGATCACCGCCGCTGCGACGATCATGATCTGCGTCTTCCTGTCGTTCGTCCTCGGCGACGACCGCGCGATCAAGCTGTTCGGCTTCAGCCTGGCGACCGCGGTCTTCCTCGACGCGTTCGTCGTGCGCAGCCTGCTCCTGCCCGCGGTGCTGCACCTGCTCGGGCGGACCACCTGGGCGCTGCCCGGCTGGCTCGAGCGGCGCCTGCCGAACATCGCGATCGAACGGCCGTCGGCGCCCGAGCCGCAACGCCCGCTCGAGCCCGCGTTCGAGGAAGGCGCGTAAGAGGTTCAAACGGCGAGCGGCGCGGTTAGGGTGCCGGGAGTGGCCGCTCCCGCCCCGAGCCGCGTCGCGCTCGTCGTCCACCCCAGCCGCGCCGTCGACACGGCGATGGCGGGCCTGACGACCTGGGCCGGCGCGCACGGCGTCGAGGTGGTCCAGCTCGACGTCGCCGACTACCCCGACCGCCAGATGGCGCCGTCGGGGACGCTCGGGCCCGACGACCTCGTGGTCGCGCTCGGCGGCGACGGCACGGTGCTCGCGGCGCTGCGCATCGCGGCCGCCCGTGACGCGCCGGTCATGGGCGTCGCGTGCGGGAGCCTCGGCGCGCTCAGCGCAGTGCCGGCCGAGCAGCTCGGGCGGGCGCTGGAACGCGTGTTCGCGGGCAAGTGGTCGCCGCGCGTGATCTCGGCACTGGCGGTGCACGCCGCCGGCCGCCACGCCGAGTGGGCGGTGAACGACTTCGTGGTGGTGCGGCGCGGCCCGGGGCAGCTCGTCGTCGAGCTGTTGGTCGACGGAGAGCGCTACGCGCGCATGGCCGGCGACGGGCTCGTCGTCGCGACCCCGATCGGCTCGAGCGCGTACTCGATGGCGGCCGGCGGCCCGATCGTCGCAGGCGGGACGCCGGCGCTGGTGTGCACGCCCCTGGCCATGCATGGGGGCAGCGCTCCGCCGCTCGTCGTCGCGGCCGACGCCACCGTCACCGTCGCCCTCACCCCCGGCTTCGCCGGTTATGACATCGAGATCGACGGACACGATCGCATGCTCGACGGCCTGAGCTTCGACCTCACCCTGCACCCGCACAAGTTCGTGCTCGTGTCGTTCGCCGCCACCGGTCGCGGCCTGACGGGTCTGCGCAAGCGCGGGCTGGTGACCGACAGCCCCCGGCTCCTCGCGCGCGACGCGCGCGAGGCTAACTCGCCCGCCGCGACAGAGAGTCGATCGCTACCGCCGTCAGGATGATGGCTCCCTGGATGATGGACTGGTAGACCGGCTCGACCTGGAGCAGGTTGAAGCCGTTGGTGATCAGCGCCAGGAAGATGATCCCGAGCATGGTGCGCCAGATCGCCCCGCGGCCGCCCATCACGCTCGTCCCGCCGACGACGACCGCGGCGAACGCGCCGAACACGATGTCGATGCCGTTGCCCGCCTGACCCGTCGCGGTGCGTGACACCACGATCGCGCCGCCGATCCCGGCCGCAAGCCCGGAGAACGCGAACGCCCACACCTTCATCGCGCGCACGTTGATGCCCGACAGGCGCGCGGCCTCGGGGTTCCCGCCCACGGCGTAGAGCCAGCGGCCGAACTTCGTGCGCGACAGGACGAAGCCGCACAGCAGCGCGGCCACGACAAGGATCCAGATCGAGTACTTCACCCCCAGCAGCTCGTTGCTTCCGAGGGCGAAGAACCCGGGCGCGTTGACGGTGACCAGGAAGCCCTTGGTGATGACGTTGCTCAGCCCGGCGACCATGAGGCTCGTCGCCAGCGTGCAGACGAACGAGTTGATGCGCGCGTAGGCCACGAGCAGGCCATTGATCACGCCGCCCGCGAGCGCCGCAGTCGCCGCGATCAGGAGCGCCGGCCAGGTGCCGAGGTGCGGCTGGAGCTTTGCGGCCAGCACGCCGGTGAGCACGAACAGCGCGCCGCTCGACAGGTCGAACTCCCCCACGATGAGCAGGAAGGTCAGCGCGAAGGCCACGAGGCCGACCGGCGCGACCTGCTGGAGCACGTTGAGCAGGTTCGTCGTGGTCAGGAACGTGTCGCTCGTGAACGTCAGGACCAGGAACAGGGCCAGGACGCACACGACGATCATGTACTCGCGCAGGAAGTCGAGGCCGCCGGAGACCGAGGCCAGCGGGCCGGCCGCGACCCTGCCGCGGACTGTCGCGACGCGCCCGTCAGCCACTGCCGAACACCGCCCGCATCACCGTCTCCTCGTCGACTGTCTCGCCGTCGTACTCGCCGGCCACGCGCCCCGCCCGCAGCGCGATGACGCGGTGCGAGAGCCCGAGCACCTCGCCGAGCTCGCTCGAGATCAGCAGCACGCCGAGCCCGTCGGCCGCGAGGTTGCGAATGAGGTCGTAGATCGCACGCTTGGCGCCGACGTCGATCCCGCGCGTCGGCTCGTCTGCGAGCAGCAGCCTGGGCGTGCGCACGAGCCACTTCGCCAGCGCCGCCTTCTGCTGGTTGCCGCCGGAAAGCGACGACACCGGCTGCGACTGCGATGCGTGGCGCGCGTCGACGCTGCGCAGCGTGTCGCGGACGACGCGCTGCTCGCGGCGGCGCTGCAGCACGCCGCGGCGCGACACGACGCCGAGGTGGGCCATCGTCACGTTCTCGCTGAGCGGCCGCACCATGACGAGCCCTTGGTCCTTGCGACTCTCGGGCAGCAGCGCGAGCCCGGAGCGGATGCTGCCGCGCGGCGAGCGGCCGCGCAGCTCGCGGCCTTCGATCGCGACCTCGCCCGCGGCCGGGTCGGCGCCGAAGATCGCCCGCGCGATCTCGGTGCGGCCGCTGCCCACGAGCCCGGCCAAGCCCACGATCTCCCCGGCGCGCACCTCGAACGAGACGTCGTCGAACGCCGGCGGCCGGCTCAGCCCGCGCACCGACAGCACCACCGGCGCATCCGGTGGCGGTGGCGTGCGCTCGGGGAAGGCGACGTCGAGCGACCGGCCGAGCATGGCGGTGACCAGGCTGTCGGTGGTCTCCTCGCGAGCGGGCGCGGTCTTCACGTGGCGGCCGTCCTTGAGCACGGTCACCGTGTCGGCGAGCGCGAGCACGTCGCCGAGGACGTGCGAGACGTAGATGACCGTCACGCCGTCGTCGCGCAGCTCGCGGGTGATCTCGAGCAGCCGGTCGGCCTCGTCGCGCGTGAGCGCCGCGGTCGGCTCGTCCATGACGATCAGCCGCGTCTCGCGCACGAGTGCGCGCAGGATCTCGACCTTCTGCTGGTCGGCGGTGCGCAACGTGCGCACCGGGACCGACGAGCGCTCGCGAAAGCCGATGCGCTCGGCGAGCTCGGCGAAGCGCTCGCGCTGTCGCGCCCGATCGACGAGGCCGCGGCCGCCGAGCTCGACGCCGAGGAACACGTTGTCGAGCACGGACAGGTCGGGCGCGAGCGCGAACTCCTGCTCGATGAGCCCGATGCCGTAGCGGATCGCGTCGCGCGGCGAGCGGTAGGTGACCCGCTCGCCGTCGACGACGATCTCGCCCGCGTCGGGCGCCACGGCGCCCGCGACGATCTTGCCGAGCGTGGACTTGCCCGCGCCGTTCTCGCCGACGAGCGCGTGGATCTCACCGGCCGCGACGTCGATGCTCACGCCGTCGAGTGCGACCGCGGCGCCGTAGCGCTTGTGGATGCCGCGTACCGCGCACGCGGCGCCGGCTTTCACCACTCCGGCTTGTACTTGTCGACGTTCTCCGCGTCGACGATGGTGCCGATCGGACTGAGGTCCTTGGTCACGTCGATCGTGGTGTCGCCGACGTTCTGCTTGCGCGCGGCCTTGATCGCCATGAGCATCGCGGCCTTCGCCTCGGTCGCGGGCAGGATCACCGTGTCGCCGAACTGCTTGCCGGCCTTGATCGCGTCGACGCCGACGGCGCTGCCGCCCGCGCCCACGGTGATGATGTTGTTCTTGTGGAGGTCGGCGACGACCTTCTCGGTCGCGATCGCCACGGGGTCGGAGTCGTTGACGACGACGTTGATGTCCGGATGGACCTGCAGGAGCTGGCGCGCCTGCTGGGCACCGGTGTCGGGATCGAAGTTCGCCGCGGCCTCGGCGACGACCTTGATGTTCGGGTACTTGGCCTTGACGGTGTCCTTGAACGTCTTGCGCGTGATCGAGGCATAGTCGAAGGCGACCGGCCCGAACAGGTAGATGATCTTGCACGGGTTCGCGCCCGCCTTCTGGCATGCGCGGTTCGTGAGGTCGGCGATCGCGACGCCGTTGGTCGTCGACAGCGTGACCGCCGTGCCGACGATGCCCGGCACCTGCGGCTCGGTCGTCTGCTTGGGACCGAGTGCGGTGCCCTGCACCACTACGGGGATGCCGGCGTCCATGGCCTGGCGCGCGCACGGGATGAGCGGCGGGCCGGACACGGCCTTGAGGACGAACGCGTCGTACTTCTTGGACGCGATGGCGTCCTGGCAGTTGGCGAGCTCGCGCTGGACGTCGTTGTTCGAGTCGAACGTCGTCACCGACGCGTTGTTCGCGGCCGCGGTCGCCTTGGCGCTCTTGATGATCACCTGCTCGACCGGGTTGGCCTGGATCGCGACGAAGTGCGCGATGTTGACGTGCTTGTTCGCGTCGCCCGACGCCGCCCCCGTGGTCGAGCCCTGATCGCCCCCGGAGCTGCTTCCGCAGGCCGCGACCCCAGCGATTGCCCCCACCAGCAACGACACGGCTACAACGTGCCTCACGGTGTTCTCCTCCCGCTGTTCGCATCGCGCACAGATGTGCGCAAATCGATCGGCCACGGTACTCCCCGCGAATCGGGCCGTCAACGGGCTGTAGGCTTCGATCGCCGCCGTGGCCACCTGGGACGACGTCCGTCGCATCGCCCTCGCGCTACCCGACACGAGCGAGCGGGTCGGGCGCGATCTGTGCCAGTGGCGGGTCAAGGACAAGCTCTTCGTCTGGGAGCGCCCGCTGCGCCGCTCCGACCACGAGGCGCTGGGCGACGCCGCCCCCGACGGCCCGATCCTCGGCGCGCGCGTCGAGCACCTCGTCGCCAAGGAGGCGATGCTCGCGGACGACTCGGGCGTCTTCTTCACCACCCCGCACTTCGACGGCTACCCCGCGGTCCTCGTGCGCCTCGACGAGATCGCGCCCGACGACCTCGAAGAGGTGATCGTCGAGGCCTGGATGGCCCAGGCGCCCAAGCGGCTGGTCAAGGCCTACCTGGAGACCTCGGGCTGATGCCGGTCAGGGCGATCCTGGCCGTCGTTCTCGTCGCGGCCATCATCGTCATCGCCGCCGTCGCCGGCTGGTTCGACGACAAGGCCAAGCCGGGGACCAGCGGGCGGGGAACGGTGACGACGCAGGCTCCGTAGCCCGAGCAGCTCCTGGCGTCGCTGCGGGACTTCCTGGCCTGACTCGCCGGGCGCTCTGTGCGCGCCTGCACTGAGGCGCCGTGCGCTGACGCACAGATCAGCGGCGGGCGCATCGAAAGGATCGACCCGCCGCAGTTGGCCCCCGTCTCTCGAGGAGGAGTAGGTGCCCGAAGCGCTCACGCTCGCGCGGCCGCTCGTCGGCTGCCCGAGCCGCACGACGCCGCGCAACCC
>DATFRW010000294.1:0-10198 GCA_035262945.1 Solirubrobacteraceae bacterium | reverse complement strand
GTGAACCGCAGCGTGTCGGGGTCGTCGAGCAGGCCCTCGACGCCCGCGAGATGCGTCTCGTCGAGCGGGACGAGCCGGACCGCCATCAGCCCACTAGCGCCCGAGACGCAGCCAGTCGGTGAACTCGGCCCACGCCGCGCTCGCCCGCCACCCCGCCTCGGCGGTCGCGTGGCGCCAGCGCACGAGCCAGGCGGGCTCCCACGCCCACCACCGCGCGAAGCCCCAGGCGCACAGCAAAGCGAGCGCGAGCGCGCCCACGACGACGAGGGCGACCAGGGTCTCGCGGGCGAGCGCGATGACGAGCATCGCGGCGATGCTAGCGAGGGAGGTCGCCGAGAGCGGCGACCGCGGCCGCGAGCACCGCATCCGGCTCCGCCGCCGCATCGAGCACGCGGAACCGCTCCGGCTCCGCGGCGGCGAGCCGGTCGTAGGCACCTGCGATCGCGTCGAAGAACCCGCCGCCCTCGCGCTCGAGCCGATCCGGCGCCTCCCCGCGCACGTCCTGGCGCGCCGCGCGCGTGACGGCGTCGGCGCGCAGCAGCAGCGTCCGGTCGGGCGCCAGGCTGCCCGTCGCGAAGGCGTTGATCGCACGCACGGCGTCGATCCCGAGCGACCGCCCCGCCCCCTGGTAGGCCAGCGACGAATCCACGAAGCGATCGAGCACGACCCACGTCCCCGCGGTCAGCAGCGGCTCCACGCGCTCGGCCACCAGCTGCGCCCGCGCGGCGGCGTAGAGCAGCGCCTCCGCGCGCGGGTCGACCGTCAGCGCCGGGTCCTTCACCAGCGCGCGGATCCGCTCGGACAGCTCGACCCCGCCCGGCTCGCGCAGCAGCTCGACCGCAACGCCCGAGTCGCGCAGCGCGCGCACGAGGCCCTCGGCGAGCGTCGTCTTGCCCGCGCCGTCGAGCCCCTCGATCGTGATGAGCCGCCCGCGCATGGACGTAGCCTTCCATGCGCGCTGCGTGGGGCGGCGCTCAGCTGGGATTCGTGAACAGCGGGCAGACCAGCGCGCCGCCGTTGTTCGTCGACCCCCGCACCGGCACCGCAGCCAAGCGATCGGCCCGCCGCGCCGGTTCGCGGACGGTCGCAAGCCGCGCCGACCGCGCCGGGCCGCCCTTCAGCCGCAGGACCTCAATGCCTCGAGCCATGTCGAACAGGTAGACCAGGTCGCCGCGCCAGGCGGTGTCCCACGACAGCGAGCTCGGGTTGGCCGCCGGGTCGGTCCCCGTCACGTAGTAGTAGCCGACTTGGCGCAGGTTGCGCGCGTCGGAGGCGTCGATCAGCCTGAGCCCCTCGCCGTACCACCCGGCCGCCAGTGTCGATCCCGACACCTCGAAGTAGTGCGCGGAGCACGAGGTGATCGGCGCCGACGTGTCGCCGGCGTTGCGCGCGGGATGGAACGAGTCGAGCGCGGTCATGCGGAACGGCTGCTCGGGCGTCGAGCCCGTTGCGCCCTCGCCGCCGAGCGAGCTCGTGATGTCCGCCGCGACGATGCGCCCGCCCTGGTTGCACGGCTCGGTGAAGTCCTCCTCGGTCATCAGCGCGACGTTGCCCTCCGGCACGCCCGCCGCGTGCACCTTGCCGTTCAACGGGCGCGCCGAGTTGTGGATGAAGTCGGTCTGCGGCTGGGCGACGCCGGCATCGCCGCCGGGCAGTCCGCCGCCCGCCACGAGCACCGGGTCCCATGGCCTCGCACGGCGCACAGTGTCCGTCTTGGGGTCGCGCCACTTGCCGGCCGTCGCGTAGCCGGTCAGGCCGCCGCGGCCGCTGATCCACGCGAAGCCGTCGTCGTCGACGTCGACGTCGTGCGAGTAGTCGGTCAGACCGTCGTTGCGGCCCAGGTCGATCGGGTTCGAGAAGACCTTCGGACGCTTGGCATCGCGCAGGTCGGTGACCCAGATCGGACGCCCGTCGCCGCGCCCGCCCGGCGTGAACGGCCCGAGGCCCGCGAGGTCGTCGCGGCGCGCGGGGCCGCCCGTCCACACGTACTTGCAGTCGTCGACGCAGCTCGTCGTGTGCCCGGCCGGCAGCTCGACGAAGTCGCCGACCTGCCGGAGGTGCTCGGGATCGTCGTAGGAGATGACGTAGAAGCCCGAGCGGCATTTCGGATTGCGGTTCTTGGCGCCGAGCGTCCCTATGCCCGGACAGCTCGCCTGGTCGACGTCGTCGTGGCGCGGGTCGAGCGCACCGATGATGAGGTTGCGCTTGACGTCGAGATCCATGTCCTCGTCCTGCCAGTAGCCGTTGGGGCCGAGGACCTCGGGCGGCTGGAAGCTGCCCAGCAGCTTGGGCTGCGTCGGGTCGCTCACGTCGTAGGTGCGGAAGCCGTAGCGGCCGGTCGTCACGAGCACGTCGCGCCCGCGGACACGATCGAACTTGCCCTCCACGATGTTCGCCGAGTCGGGCACCCGGCCGACGTACTCGAGCGAATCCGAGATCGCCGCTCCTGGCGGCGGTTCGGCGGCCGACGCAACCGCGCTCAACGCGCCCACACCGACGATCGCCGTGGCCAGGACCAGCAGCACGCTCCTCATGAGCTGTCCCCTACCCCTTGTAGGGGGGAACGACACACTTGCCGACGATGTTCGACACGCCGCGCCGTAGGCTTGGAAGCGTGCTCCCCGGCACCGAACGCCATCCCCACGTCCGCGCCGTCCTCGGCGGCGCGCTGCCGCCCGACGGGCGCCCCAGCCACGCCTACCTCTTCCACGGGCCCGCCGGCTCGGGCAAGGCGACCGTCGCGCGTGCGTTCGCCGCCGCGCTGCTGAGCGAGGGCGCCCCCGACCCGGAGTCCGCTCGCGCGCGCGTGGAGCACGGCGTCCATCCGGACCTGACCTGGGTCACCCCCAGCGGCGCCGCGGAGATGCTCGTGTCCGACATCGACGAGCCCGTGGTCGCGGCCGCCGCGCGGACCCCGTTCGAGGCGCGGCGCCGCGTCTTCGTCATCGAGCGCGCCGAGACGATGAACGACCAGGCGGCCAACCGGATGCTCAAGACGCTCGAGGAGCCCGCGGCCTTCGCACACCTCGTGCTCCTCACCGATCGCCCGGGCGAGATCCTGCCCACGATCGCCTCGCGCTGCCAGCACGTGCGCTTCGACGCCCCCTCCGCCGAGGAGATCGCCAAGCGCCTGCGCGGCATCGACCCGACCACCGCACAGGCCTGCGCGCGTCTCGGCCTCGGCGACGCCGAGCGCGCCGCAAGGCTGGCCTTCGGCGACGGCCCGAAGCTGCGCGCCGGCGCCGAGGCGTTCGCCCGCGCCGCGCTGCACGACGACCTCGGCGCGCGACCATGGCTCGAGGTCCTCGAGCGGGCGCGCGCGCTCGGCGACGAGTCCTACGCCGCCGTCGAGGCGCGCATCGCCGACGAGCTCGAGTACCTCCCCGCGCGCGATCGCAAGCGCGCGCAGCGCGAGGGCGCCGAGGCGGCCAAGCGCGCGGGCCGCCGCGCGCGGACGAGCGCGCTCGATCAGGCGCTCCAGCTCACCGGCCTCTGGTACCGCGACGTCGCCGCGGTCGGCGACGGCGCCGCGGAGGTCGTCTACGCGGTCGACCGGCTCGACGCGCTGGAGAGCGACGCGGCGGGCGCCGACCCGCATCGCCTGCGCACCGCAGTCGAGCTCGTCGACCAGGCGCGCGAGATGCTCATCGTCAATCCCACCGAGGAGCTTCTGCTCGAGGCGCTGGCCTACCGGCTCGCGCGCGCCCTGCACTGAAGCATCAGTGCAGCGAGGCCTGCTCGCCGAGCGCGACGTCTGCGAGATGGTCGTACGCCCGGTTGGCACCGAGCGGATGCATGAACGAGCCGGCCTTGACGTCGCGGTACGCACGCGCGAGCGGGCTGCCGTTGAGATAGCCGGCGCCGCCCGACAGCGCGAGCGCACGGTCGACGATCCGCGCGGCCGCTTCGTTGACGAAGGCCTTCGCCGCCTGGGCCTCGGCAAACACCGCGCGGATCTCGGCGGCACTGCCATCCGACGCGGGGTTGGCGTCGTAGTGCCTGTCGATCAGCGCGGCGGCGCGCGACAGGACGCCGCGCGCGGCGGCGAGGTCGACCGCGCTGTCGGCCACCTGCATGCGCTGGCGCGCGTCGCCGTTGATGCGGCCGCGCCGGGCGACGGCGTCGGCCGACTCGGCGATGCCGAGCGAGGCCGAGGCGTGAAACAGCCCGGCCACCAGATTGCGCTCCATGAACGGCACCGGGTCGCCGGCCCGGAAGCCCCCGCGCACCGCGGACTCGGGCAGCTCGACGCCGTCGAAGGAGATCGAGTTGCTGCCCGAGGCGCGCATGCCCAGCGCGTCCCAGTCGTCGTGGATGACGAGCCCTTGCGTGTCGGCCGGCACCATCGCGTAGGCGTAGCGATCATCGTCGACGCAGGTGACGGCGACGTAGAGCTCGGTGGCCGCGGGAGACATCGTGCAGAACATCTTGCGGCCGTCGATCCGCCACCCGGTCGCGGTGCGGGTCGCGCACGTGGCGGGCTGCGTGAGGTCCTGGCCGGGTTCACTGATCGCCGCCGCGAGGACGACGCCCTCCCGGACGATCCGCTCCAGCGATGCCGCGAAGGCACGGGCGCGGCGGTCTGCGCCCGCGGCGACCGCGACCCGGCGGCGGCGCTCCATGTTGAGCACCGCCACGAGGTGCATGTTCACGCCGATCGCCACCGAGGCGTCGCCGCGCGCGAGGCGGCTCGACGCCACGACGAGGTCATGCGCCGACCCCACGCCGAGCCCTCCGAGCTCGACGGGGATCGGCGCGGCGAAGTACCCGGCGCCCCTCAACGCGTCGATCGCCTCGAACGGATACGTGCCGTCGCGGTCATGCTCGGCCGCGCGCGCCGCCAGCTCCTCGGCGAGCTGTTCGGCGATCGCCACGAGACGCACCCCCGAGCCGGTGTGCGCGGCGAGCTCGATCAACCCGCCGTCACCTCCAGATCAACCGGCACGCCGTTGGTGACCATGTCGTACACCGCCGAGCGCGCCTTGGCCCGCTCGACGACCTCGCGCAGCTTCTCGGGCGGCGCGTCGCCCGTCAGCCGGAACGCGACACCGATGCGCTCGAACCCGTTGCGCGGCTCGGGATCGACGCCCAGCGCCCCGCGCACGTCCATGTCGCCGGTCAGCGTCGACTCCACCGACTTCAGGCGCACCTTCCGCGCCGCGGCCACATAGACGATCGACGTCGTGAGGCACGCCGCCAGCGCGTGGAGCAGGTATTCGGCCGGGTTGGGGCCGGTGTCGCTGCCGAGCAGGATCGCCGGCTCGCCGGCGTCGAGCCGGAACGCCTCGCCCCGGCTCTCGTCCTCGCCACCGGCGGCGTAGAAGTCCTTGATCGCCGAACGGTTGTGCGCGCCGTCGATCCAGCGGTTCGTCGCGCGGAACTGGAACCTTGCGAGCTGCGGCTGCTCCTTGATCAAGTCGAGCGTGGCGAACATCTTCTCCGTGTCCACGCCGTTGCGAAACGTGTCCGTGACTGCGCTCACTGCGAACCTCCTGATCGTTGCCTTTGACCAAGAGGCGTGACGCGGCGCGCCACAGTTGTGACGTCAGAGCGCCCAGTGGGGCGGCGCCTCGCCGGGCGGGGCGTACGAGCAGAAGCGCCCGGTATGGATCGAGGCGGCCAGGTGGGCGCCGAGGGGCGGGCAGTGGTTGTCGATCGCCCTGATCGTCGTCCTGATCGCCTTGGTCACGCTCACCCGCGCGCGCTCGGCAGGGGACGCCAGCTCGCGGTCGCGCCCACCGAGTCCGGCCGCCCGCGCCAGCTCGCCGGTGAGGGCCTCGATCTCGAGCTCGATGCGCACGACGCGCTCGGGGTCTCCCCAGTCGCGCGCCTGCTCGAGATCCTCGCCCAGGTCCTGGAGCCGCCGCCGGTAGGCGTCCTTGGCGGCCGCATCGAGCACCGGCTCGCGCGCCGAGGGTGCGGGCCCCACGCCCTCCACGGCGCCGACGAGATCGCCCGCGTGGATCTCCGAACCGGGCGCCGCGAGCAGCATGGCGATGTAACGCAGGCCCTTGGCGTCGCGCATCCGAACCGTCTCGCCGGCGAAGGCGATCGTCCAGATGTCCCCCTCACGGCGAAACGCGGCGTCCGGCAGCGATGTCTTCCCGACGACCCGGGCGAGAGCCGTGACGCGCTCGCTGACGGCGCGAATCCCGAGCTCGTCACAGAGGCCCGCCGCGGCATCGAGGAGAGCGCTCGCCCGAGCGTCGTCACCGCCACGCGCAACGAGCATCTTGGCATGCTCGTACAGGACACGGGCGCTCACTGCCCGGGCGCCCACGTCGGAGCATTGCTCGAGCGCGGCCGCGAAGTGCCGCTCCGCCTCGTCCCAGCGCTCGAGCGTCGTCGCGAGCATCCCGAGCCGGAGGGCGACGGGCCCAAACGGTTGCTGCGTCACGGACACGGCGTGGCGATCGGCGAAGGGGAACAGCAGCTCGTAGAGGCGCTCGGCGCGTGGGGCATCGGCGAGCAGCGTGCACGCCTCGGCGAGCGAACAGAGGTGAAGGATCCACAGCCCGTCGCGCGGAAGCTCGGCGAAGTCGCGGCGGGCGCAGCGTTCGAGCTCCATGCGCGCCGTCCTGGTGTCGCCCAGCTCAGCCGCGGCCAGCGCCTGCCGCCAATGCGGGATCCACGGAAAGCGCGCGACGTGCTCCCGGACGGCCTCGCTCACCTCGTCGAAGCGGCCCTGAGCCCACCGGATTGCGACCATCTGCGCGAAGCGGAAGATGAAGTCGGCGTACTCGTTGTGCCTCACCATCCCGTGCCCGAGCGCGCTGTCGGCGAAGCGCTCGGCCTCGTCGAAGCGGCCGTCCAGCGTCGCGCGGACCACGCGAACGCAGTCAACGTGCCACCGGTAGACGGGCTGGCGCGAGCGTTCGGCGAGCTGCGACATCGCCTCGGTCTCGCGGGCCATCTGCTGCGCGTCGCCCAGCTCCATGAAGCAGTGAAAACGCGCGTTGTGGGCGAGGAAGGCGATCCCGTCGTCGCCGGACTGCATCGCGAGCTCGAGCATCTCGCGCGTGTTCGCCAGCCGGTCGTCGATCATGTCGGGCGCACCGACGGCCCAGTGGCTGCAGTGAAACGCCGTCACGAGCGCCTCCGCGTCACCCAGGCGCCGCGCCATCTCGATCGCTTCGCGGCTCAGCGCGAGGCGGCGGTCGACGTCGTGCGAGAACACCATCTCCATCACCAGGTGGGCGAGCACGTTGGCGCGCAGCCGGCTGTCGCTGCGCGGTAGCGCGGCCAGCGCCTCCTCCAGCAGCCCGATCCCCCTTGCGCCCGCGGCGACGCGAGCAGCGAGCAGGAAGCCGCCCGACGCGATCACGTAGCCGAGCGCGGCCTCGGCGAAAGTCTCCGGCGCCTGGAGCAGCCGGGCCGCCGTGATGGCCTCATCGAAGCTCGCGCTCGCGCGCCGGAGTTCTCCCGCGCGCCACAAGGCGTCGCCGCTGCGCAGCAGCAGCGCGCAGCGCCGGTCGGCGGGCGCCTGCGCCACCGTCGCCAGGAGCCGTAGCGCGCGCTCGTAGTGTGTCGCCGCCTCCTCGTAGGCGAGCAGGGCGGACGCGCGGTCGCCCGCGCGCGTGAGGTAGTCCACGGCCTCGAGCGTTTCCCCGAGCGGGGCTGCCAGCGCGAGGTGATGAGCGATCTCCTCGAGGCGCGGATCGGGGTCGCCGCGATGCTGCTCCTCGATCGCCCGGGCGATCCGAAGGTGGATCTCGAGGCGCCGCCCCGGTGGAAGGTCCTCGTAGAGCGTCTCGCGCACGAGTTCGTGGACGAAGGTGAACTGCCCCGCGAGCGGCCGCTGGTCGGCAAGCGCCCCGGCGTCGATGCCCTCCGCAAGCAGGTCCAGGAGCCCGCGCGGCCCAAGATCGCCGGCAAGTTCGAGGGTGCGAAGGTCGAAGCTGCGCCCAATCACGGCGGCGAGGCGAAGGACGTCGGTCGCCTCGGGCGACATCTGGGACACACGGCGCCGAATCAGCGCACGGACCTCCTCGGGGACGCGCAGCGTCGGCGCGTCGTGCTCGTCCAGCGATCCGTCGCGTTCGAGGAGCCCGACGATCTCGCCGAGGAAGAACGGATTGCCGCCGGTGATCGCGTGGAGCCTCGCCGCGGCCGCTGGCGATCCCCCTAAGCCCTCGAGGTACGCCTCGACCTCCTCGGCGTTCAGTCCGCGCAGCGAGACCCGGCGCGCGACGCGGGCGAGGCCCGCGAAGGAGTCCGCAAGCTCCCGGACGCGTCGCTCACCCTCGCGGTAGGAGCCGACGACGAGGATCGGAGCGTCCGCGATCGCTTCCCCGAGGAAGCGCAGCAGGAGGAGCGACGGGGCGTCGGCGGCATGGAGATCGTCGAGTTGGAGCAGCAACGGCTGCCGTCGGGCGCCGTCGATCAGGAAGCGCGTCGCGGAGTCGAAGAGCGCGAAGCGCCGGCCCTCGGGGTCGACCGAGACCGGCGTGCCCGCGGTACCGGGAAGCTGCTCGAAGTCGCCGCCCGCCTCTCGCACCACCTGGATCCACGGCCAGTAGGCGGGCGCGCCGCCTTCCTCCCAGCAGCGGCCGACCAGAACGCGCCACCCCTCCTCCGCTGCCCACCCGGCGACCTCCTGCATGAGCCGCGTCTTGCCGATCCCGGCCTCGCCGGTGACGAGGAGCACCCCGCCGCGCCCCGACGCTGCCTCCTGCATCGCGTCGTGCAAGAGCCGCAGTTCGGTCCTGCGGCCCACGAACGGGCGGGTCGAAGCCCCGCTCCGTCCTGCCGACGCCCCGCCGACGGCATCGCGCACCAAGCGCCGCCCGCTCATCACGACCACAAGTCTCGCCCTCGCGCCGGGGCCTGTCTACGGCACCGCACCGGGCCGTGCGGGCGCCCTGACCGACGCGAGCAGCGCCGGGTCAAGGTCGTCGACGATGCCCAGGAAGGCGTCGACGATGGCGGGATCGAAGTGGTGGCCGCGCTCGCGGCGCAGCTCGGCGAGCGCGTCCTGGTAGGGCCACGGCTCCTTGTACGGCCGTTCGGAGAGCAGCGCGTCGAAGACGTCGCAGACCGCGCAGATACGGCCCGGCAACGGGATCTCCTCGCCCGCGAGGCCGTTCGGGTAGCCGCGCCCGTCCCACCGCTCGTGATGGGTCAGCGCGATCTGCTCGGCCATCTGCATCACCGGCGAGTTCGAGCCGGACACGATCTTGGCGCCGACCGTCGTGTGGCGGCGCATGACCTCGCGGTCCTCGTCCGACAGCCCGCCGGGTTGCAGCAGGATCGCGTCGGGCACGCCGATCTTGCCCACGTCGTGGAGCAGGCTGGCGTTGCGCAACGTCTCGGCCTCGGTCGGCGTCATGCCCATCGCGAGGCCGAGCTGCTCGCAGAGCCGGCTGATGCGCTCGAGGTGCATCCCGGTCTCCTGGTCGCGCGACTCGGTCGCGTGGGCGAGCCGGTGGATCACCTCGAGCTGCGTGCTGCGCAGCTCGGCGGTCCGCTCGCGAACCGCCTCCTCCAACTCGGCGTTGCGCCGGGTGACGAAGCCCCGCTGACGACGCTCGGCGACGTACCCGGCGGAGATCGTGCTCACGGTCCCGAGCGACAGCGCGAAGAGCGGCACCGCGACGGGCAGGATGTGCCCGCGGTTGAAGGCGAACTGGGCGGCGAGGAGGTAGCCGATCGCGATGAGCGGTGCGGCCAGCGCCGCCGCGATCGCGCGCAGCCGCAGGCTCACGAGGGCGGGCAGGAAGCCGAGCGCGAGGACGATGACCAGATTGACCCAGGTCGGCGTGCCGTGCAGCGGGAAGCCGCGCAGCACGGTGTCGATGGCGTTGGCCTCGATCTCCGGGCCGGACATGAGCTTGTCGCTCGTCGGCGTCGGATGGACGTCCTGGAGCGTCGGCGAGGCCGCCCCGACGACGACGACCCGGCCCCGGACGCGGGCCGGGTTCACGCGCCCGTCGAGCAGGTCCGAGAAGGACACCGTGTTGATCGCCCCCGGTGGGCCGTGGAAGGCGATCCACGCGCCGCCGTCCGCGAAGTCCGAGCGCGGCGCCGGCCGGCCGAGCAGGCCGGCGGTGACCGTCGCGAGCGTCGGCAGCCCGCCGTGCTCGTACTCGACCCGCTGCAGGACGCCGCCGCGCCCTTCCGGGAGGTTGCTCGCACCGACGCGCGCGCCGATGCTGCGCAGCGTCTCGGCGCCGCCGAGCACGTTGGTGCGGCCGTGCTC
>DATFRW010000293.1:0-10490 GCA_035262945.1 Solirubrobacteraceae bacterium | reverse complement strand
GGCGTCGCGTCGCGGGCGAACCTCTGGGTGAACGGCACGAAGGTCGCAGACCAGTCGCAGCTGCAGGGCTCGTACTCGCGGCTGGAGTTCGACATCACCCCGTACGCGCGCGACGGCGACAACGCGATCGCGCTCGACGTCTTCAAGAACAACTCCGACAACAGCGGCTACCTGACCCTGAACATGGTCGACTGGAATCCCGAGTCGCCCGATGAGTGGACCGGATTGCAGTTCGCGCCCCAGCTGCAGCAGGACGGCGCGATCTCGGTGCGCAACGCGCACGTGCTGGAGGACAACGCGGCCGACCTGAGCAGCTCCGACGTCACCGTGAAGGCCGACCTGCGCAACAACACGGCTGCCGACCAGACGACGACGTTCGCGGGGACGATCACCGGCCCGCATGCGTCGATCCCGTTCAGCACGACCGTGACGGTGGCGGCGAACTCGACGCAGACCGTCACGCTCGCGCCGAGCGACGTCCCAGGGCTCCACATCCGCCACCCCGCGGCCTGGTGGCCCTACCAGATGGGCGACCAGCCGCTCTACCACCTGGCCGCGACCGCCAGGACGGGCGGCGCGGTGAGCGACTCCGCGGCCGAGGACTTCGGCATCCGCACGGTGACCTCGCACCTGACGCCGGCCACCCCGGGCGTGACGCTCGGGTCCGAGGGCTACCGCCAGTTCGAGATCAACGGCGTGCCGTTCGTCGTGCGCGGCGGCGGCTGGTCGCAGGACCTCTTCCTGCGCTACTCGCCGCAGAACATCCACGACCAGCTCTCGTACATCAAGAATATGGGGCTGAACGCGCTCCGCTTCGAGGGCAACTTCCCGCCCGAGGACATGTTCAGCCAGATGGACCGCGAGGGCGTGCTCGCGATGCCCGGCTGGCAGTGCTGCAACAAATGGGAGCAGCGCTCGAGCCGCTGGAGCGACGAGATCAAGGCCAGCGCCGCGAACCAGGCGCTGCACGTCGCGCAGGAGCTGCGCAACCACCCGAGCGTGTTCACGTTCTTCCAGGGCTCGGACAACGAGCCCGACGCGGCCAAGGAGGCGATCTACCTGAACGCCTTCGCGGCCGCCGACTGGCAGACGCCGCAGGTGGCGTCGGCCGAGTACAAATCCTCCGCGCAGCTGGGCCCGTCGGGCGCGAAGGAGGGGCCGTACAACTACGTGCCGCCGAGCTACTGGTGGGACAACGGCCCGGAGATGCAGAACGAGGAGGACGCGTTCACCAACGCGGGCGGCGCCTTCGCGTTCGACACCGAGACGAGCGCCGGCAACACGATCCCGACGATCGACTCGCTCGATCGGTTCCAGACGCCTGCCGACCAGGGTCAGGTGTGGGACACGAGCTCGACGAACGGAGCCGGGACGGGCCCGGACATCTTCCACACGAGCCCGTACGGCGACTACACCACTGTCGGCCGTCTCGGCCAGTACAACACGCCGCTCTGGAACCGCTACGGCCACTGGTCGGACATGGCGTCCTACCAGCGCGAGGCGCAGGCCGGCGGCTATGAGGTGACACGCGCCGAGTTCGAGGCGTACCTCGGTCACTTCAAGGACCCGGCGAACCCGAGCACCGGGCTCATCTATTGGCAGATGAACAAGGCGTGGCCGTCGCTGCAGTGGGAGCTGTACGGCTACGACCTCGACCAGGCCGGCGTCTTCTTCGGCGCGAAGAAGTCGGGCGAGCCGGTGCACGTGATGTACGCGTACGACGACGGCTCGATCAAGGCAGTGAACCTGACCAACCAGACCCAGCACGGACTGCGCGCGACGGCGCGGTTCCTCGACGTCGACGGCACGGAGCGGGGCTCGAGCAGCGCGAAGGTCCCGAACCTCGCAAGCCAGGACGTCGAGACGGTGCTCACGCCCAAGGCGCCCGTCGGCATCTCGACCACGTACTTCCTGGAGCTGACGCTGAGCCGCGGCTCGCACGTGGTGAGCCGCAACGTCTACTGGCTCTCGACGAAGCCCGACCAGGTCGATTTCAGCCAGACGATCGACCAGGGGTTCGGAGCCGTGTTCCAGCCGGACGGCTACGCCGATCTGACCGGGCTGCAGTCGCTCAAGCCGGCATCGCTGGGCGTGCGGGCGCGCAGCTGGCGCGACGGCGACGACGAGGTGACGGCGGTGACGATCACGAACACCGGGCACCGCGGCGGGCCGCCGGCGTTCATGGCGCGCGCTGACGTGCGCCGCGGCGGGCCGGACGGCACGCCGCTGGCGGGCGACAACCAGGTGCTGCCGATCCGGTGGACCGACAACGACGTCACGCTGTTCGCCGGTCAGAGCCAGACACTGACCGCGCGCTACCGGCGCTCGGACCTGCGGGGCGCGAGACCGACGGTGACCGTCGGCGGCTGGAACGTGCCGGTGCGAACCGCGGGCGGTCAGTAGCGCTCGTGCATGGCGCGGTCCATGTCGCGCCGCTGCTCGCGCGCCTTGATCGACTCGCGCTTGTCGAAGCGATCCTTCCCGCGCGCCAGGGCCACCTCGACCTTGGCGCGCGGGCCGGAGAAGTAGATGCGGGTGGGCACGAGCGTCAGGCCGCGCTCCTGGATCTTGCCCACAAGCCGTTCGATCTCGCGCTTGTGGGCCAGGAGCTTGCGCGGGCGCTCTGGGTCGTGGTTCTCGCGGCTCGCCGGCCCATAGGGCGGGATATGGACGTTGTAGAGCCATAGCTCCCCATCGCGGATCTGGGCGTAGCCGTCCTTGAGCTGCGCGGCGCCGTTGCGCAGCGACTTGACCTCCGTGCCCTGGAGGACGATGCCGGTCTCGAGCCGGTCGAGCAGCTCGAAGCGGTAGCCCGCCTGCCGGTTGGTGGCGACGTCGCCAGGCGCCGCCTTGCGTTTCTTACCCTTGGCCATCCACGGCCGAGGGTAGCCGCGCGCGCAGAAACGCGTACTGCGCGGCCCGCGCGTCCGCCGTCATCTTCAGCGGGAAGAGGTTGAAGCCGTGGATCGCCTCGGGCCAGACCCGCAGCTCGGTCTGGCCGCCGGCCGCCCGCCAGCGCGCCTCCATGAACAGCGAGTCGTCGAGCAGCGGGTCGAGCGTGCCGATCGTGAACAGCGCCGGCGGCAGGTCGTGCAGGTCCGCGTAGAGCGGGGACGCGCCCGGGTCGCGCTTGGCCTCGGCGTCGGTTCCCGGCAGCAGCCATTCGCCGTACAGGCGCATCATCGGCGTCGTCAGGATGAGCGGACGATCGCCCCACGCGCGCACGCTCGGCGTCAGCGAGAGATCGAAGACGCCGTAGATCAGGTTGGCGGCGACGAACGGGTCGGCCGTCCCGTGGCGGTCGCGCAGGCGCAGCAGGGTCACCGCGGAGAGGTGGCCGCCGGCCGAGTCCCCGCCGATGGTGGCCACCGGCGGGACGCTGAGCACGTCGAACCCGTCGCGCGCGAGCCACAGCGCGGCGTCCTCGCAGTCGTCGGCGCAGGCGGGGTAGGGGTGCTCGGGCGCCAGGCGGTACTCAATGCTGACCGCGCAGAGGCCGGTCTCGTCGGCCAGCTCGGCCAGCATCGCGTCCTGCAGGTCGGCCGCGCCCAGCGCCCAGCCGCCGCCGTGGATGTACAGGTAGGCGCCGACGGCCTCTCGGCGCGGCGCGATCGCCCGCAACCCGATGTCGCCGGCGCGCCCTGGGATCGTCAGGTCGCGCGCGCGGTCGGTGAGGAACACGGGCGGCGGGAACGCGTCGGTCCCCTCGCGCCTGGCGCGGCGCCGCTCGTCGAGCGGCACGGTGTGGCGCGGCGGGGCGGCTGCGGCGGCGCGCTCGAGCGCGACGTTGAACGCTCGGGTCTCGGCCAGCATGTCCTCGTCGACCGTGGTCACGGCCCCGATCCTATGAGTCCGGGATACCCACCAGATCCAGGTCGACCCGCCCCCGCGGCGCGTCGACCGAGCGCACCGCGACGGTCACCGGGTCGCCAAGGCGGATCGCGCCGCCGGCGCGCGTGCCGACGAGCATCGTCCCCTGCTCGTTGAGCTCCCACCAGTCGCCGCGCAGCCGGCGTACGGGCAGCAGGCCCTGGTGACCGTTCTCGCCGAACGTCACGAACGCGCCCGCACCGATGAGGCCGGTGACCTCGCCGTCGTAGACCGTGCTCCAGCCCTCCTCGTAGAGCTCTGACTCGAGCAGGAAGCAGCGGGCGACGTCGTCGGCGTCGCGCTCGATGACCATGGCGTCGCGCTCGCGCGCCGAGGTCCACTCCCCCGCCTCCTCGAGCGTGCTCGCGCGCGGCGCGTCCTCGCCGCCCCCGACCGCGCTGAGCAGCGCGCGGTGGCAGACGAGGTCGGGGTAGCGGCGGATCGGGGACGTGAAGTGGCAGTAGCGCGGCGAGCGCAGGCCGGCGTGGCCGAGGTTGTCCGGCGAGTAGTGCGCCTGCTTGAGCGAACGCAGGACGAGCGCGGTGAGCGCGCGGCGGCCGTGGCCGGTGCGGCGCACGTGCCGGTCGACGAGCACCGAGCACCGCGCGACGATCTCCGCGGCCTGCGACGGCGCGAGCGGCTCCGGCACCGGTGGCGTGGCCACGTCGAGCGATTCGAGTTGGTCGACGAGGCGCAGCACGGCCTGCGGCTCGGGGCGCTCGTGCACGCGGTAGAGGGTCGGGATCGATCGCTCCGAGAGCAGCGTCGCGACCGCCTCGTTGGCCGCGATCATGAGGTGCTCGATGAGCCGGTGCGACTCGCTCTGCTCGCTCGGCCGCGCCTCCAGCACGTGGCCGCGGCGGTCGAAGGCGAACTCCGGCTCGACCGACTCGATCGCCAGCGCGCCGCGCCGCTCGCGCCGCGCCTGCAGCGCGGCCGCCGCGGCGCGCGCCGCGGCCAGCGGCTCCGCCCACGGCTCGAGCGCCGGCTCCTCGCCGGCGAAGAGCCGGTCGACGCGGTCGTAGTCCAGGCGCTCGTCGGAGCGGATGAGCGAGCGGTGGAAGGCGGCCTTGACGGTCTCGGCGCCGCGCAGCTCGAGCTCGACGGTGACCGCCAGGCGGTCGACGCCCGGCCGCAGCGAGCACGCGTCGTTCGAGAGCGCCTCCGGCAGCATCGGCTCGACGGCGCCGGGAACGTAGACCGAGGTGGCGCGGCGATAGGCCTCGCGGTCGACGGCGCCGCCCGGCCGCGCGTACGCCGACACGTCGGCGATGTGCACCCACACGCGCCACCGGTCGTCGCCGAGCGCCTCGCACGAGATCGCGTCGTCGAAGTCGCGCGCGGTGACCGGGTCGATCGTGAACGTCGGCAGATCGGTGAGGTCGCGGCGCGGGACGTCGGCGACCGGCGCCTCGCGCGCCGCGCGCTCGACGCCGGGCGGGAACGAGCGCCGTAGGCCCCGGTCGACCATGAGCGCCTCGATGACGTCGCGCGCGACGTCCGGCCGGCCGAGCACGCGCTCGACCTTGAAGCGCCCGCCGCGGGCCTGAGCGCGCAGCACCGCCAGCCGCCCCGGCCGCGCGTCGCGCGAGCGCTCGACCGTCACCCGCTTGCCGCGGTCGAAGAAGGGCTCGCCGACGAGGAACCGCCCCCGCTGCTCGAGCAGCACCACGCGGGGTGGCCCAGCGCTTACGAGGGGCACTTGGCGTCGACGACGGCAGCCGCGCGGTCGAGCCCTTCGTCCTTGCTTGTCTTCGGGTCGTCCTTGGCCTTCACGTCCGGAATGATGCCCTTGCCGGTCTGAACGCCCTTGCCGCCGAGGTTGCGGCCCTTCGGCGTGAAGTACTGCCCCGCCGTGATGTCGAGCGCGCCGCCGTTGGAGAGCTCGATGACCTCCTGGAAGACGCCCTTGCCGAACGTCTCGGTCCCTACCACCTTGGCGCGGCCGCGGTCCTGCAGCGCGCCCGTGACGATCTCCGACGCCGAGGCCGTCCCGCCGTCGACGAGCACGGCGAGCGGCGCCTTCGGCACGATCGGGTCGCCGGTGGCGCGCAGGGTCTGCTCCCTCACCGAGCGCCCGCGGGTGGTGACGATCGGGCCGTCGCTGAGGAACGCCGACGCGACGAGCTGAGCCTCGGAGACAAGGCCGCCGCCGTTGTCGCGCAGGTCGAGCACGTAGGTCTGGGCTCCGCGCTTCTTGAGCCGGCGCAGCGCGGCGTACACCTCGGCGTGGGCGCCCGAGCTGAACTGCGACAGGCGCACGACGCCGGTCTTGCAGCCGTGCTCGGTCAGCAATTGCGACGCGACCACCGGCACGGTGACCGTGGCCCGCGTGACGTTCTTCGTGTGGCGCTTGCCGTCGTCGATCCACGTCAGCTTGACGTCGCTCCCGGGCGGACCCTTGACCAGCGACACCGACTCGTCCTGCGACATCCCGGCGAGGTCGCGCCCGTCGGCGGCGACGATGACGTCACCCGGGCGCAGGCCGGCGCGCTTGGCCGGCGACCCGTCGTAGACCGCCTCGACGCGCAGCCCCTTCGGATGCTGGGCGACCTGCAGGCCGACCCCGGAGAACTCCGAGTTCTGCGACTGCTTGAAGCGCTTGTACTCGGCCGGGTCGAAGTAATTCGAGAAGCGGTCGTCGAGCTTGCTGATCACGCCCGCGATCGCGTTGTCGGCGAGCACCGACTTCGGGATCTTGCGGTAATAGGTGTTGTGGATGCGGTCGATGGCCTCCTGCACCACCTTCGTGTCGCTGTCGCCCACCAGCGTCGAGCGCACCGGGCCTGGAAGCCAGTCCGAGTGGCGCCCGCCGACCCATAGGCCGACCACGAGCAGCGCCACGACGGCGGCCACGATGGGGACGAATCTGGGCACGGAGGAGCGGCGCACGAGGCCCAAGGGTACGAGGGCGCGTGTCAGGCGGGAGTCAGGAACCGGCGGCGGCCGCTTCGCCGCCCGCGACGGCGTCGAGCGCGAACCGCCGCGCCTGCGCAAGCGCGTCGACCGCCTCGGGCAGGAAGGACCAGAAGACGTGGAACACGTGCGCGTCGGTCGGGTAGAGCTCGAGGCGGACGTCGACGCCGTGCTCGCGGGCGCGGTCGGCGAGCGCGGTCGCCTCGGGCTCTGCGCGGTCGCCGGTCGCGGCCTGGATGAGCAGCGGCGGGAGCCCGCCGAGGTCGGCGCCCAGGGGGCTGACGAGCGGATCGTCGACCGGGTGCCCGTCGAGGTAGGACTCCGTGGTGGGCGTCATCTCGTCCATGAGGTGGGGCCATTCGCTCGGTGCCTGGAGCGCGCCGGTGAGGTCCACATTCGGACACAGCAGCACCGCGCCCGCCGGCATCGGGTCGCCCGCGCGCTTGAGGGCGAGCAGGCATGCGAGCGCGAGTCCCGCTCCCGTGGAGTCGCCCGCGAGCACGACGCGTGAAGCGTCGCCGCGCCGCTGCACGAGCCAGCGATAGGCGGCGAGCGCGTCGTCGAGCGCGGCGGGGAACGGGTGCTCCGGCGCCAGCCGGTAGTCCGGGATGAGCGCGCCGAGGTCGTCGGTCTCGACGAGCGCCGCGACCAGCGCGCGGTAGCCGTAGGCCGAGCCGAGGACGTAGCCGCCGCCGTGCAGGTAGAGCACCGCGGGATCCGCGCCGATCGCGAGCGCCGGCACGCCGCCCGCGGTCACGGGGCGGACGGTGACGTCGGCCGGCACCGGGACCTCAGCGAGGAACGCCTCGAACGCGTCGCGCATCGCGTGCAGCGACGTCTCGCGCGTGGCGACCGCCAGCACGGGAGCCCAGAGGCGCATGACACGCGCGGCGTGCTCGCCGCCCACCGACTGCGCCGCGGCGATCGCTTCATCGAGCGCCGCGAGGACGGCACGCGCGCGGTCGAGCAGCGCCTCGCCAGCGACGGTGAGCTCGACCCGATGCGTTGAGCGGCGCAGCAGCTCGCAGCCGACGAGCCGCTCGAGCATCCGGATCTGGCGGCTGAGCGCGGGCTGCGACAGGTAGAGGCGCTCGGCGGCACGGCTGAAGTTGAGCTCCTCGGCCACGGCGACGAAGGCGCGCAGGTGGCGCACCTCGACGCCATCCGGCGCCTGGATGGCGACCACGTTTGGCGGTTCGTCCATCGGCCGCAGTATGGAGCGCCTCAGGGCACCCGGTGATGCGCGTTGCGCACAGCCGTCATGCGCCATTGGTCTTTCCGTTGCCGCCCGCGGCCGGTCACCATCGCCGCGTCCTCTACACCCCGAAAGGAGACAGCATGGGACAGCCGGTCGTGCATTTCGAGGTCATCGGCAAGGACGCAGCCAAGCTGCAGCGGTACTACGCGGAGCTGTTCGGCTGGGAGATCGACGCCGACAACCCGCTCAACTACGGCAACGTCGCCCGCGACGGCAACACGAACGCGGCGGGCGCCGGCATCGCCGGCGGCGTGGCGTCGCTCCCCGATTACGCCGGTCACGTCACCTTCTATGTCGAGGTGCCCGACGTCGAGGCCGCCCTCGCGAAGGCTGCGAGCCTCGGCGGCGAACGGGTCATCGGGCCGGCCAAGGTGCCGGGCACCGACTTCGAGATCGGCCAGTTCACCGATCCCGAGGGCCACCTCATCGGGCTCACGAAGGTGCGTTCGTAGCCGAGCGCGCGGCGGCCACCGCGTCGGCGAGCGCTGCCAGCGCGGGACGCGCGCGCTGGGCCAGCGCATCGCCGGCGCGCGTGAGCTCAACGCCGTGCGTCGAACGCCGAACCAGTTGGCACCCGACCACGCGCTCGAGCGCCGCGATGCGGCGGCTCATGGCCGGCTGCGAGAGATAGAGGCGCTGCGCGGCACGACCGAAGTGCAACTCGTCTGCCAGCGCCACCAGCGCGCGCAGAAGTGCGACAATGTTTCCGTACTCCATAAGATTCGGTGTGCAGAATATTTCGGCATACCGTAATGTATGGCGAGCGACGCGTCAACCGTGCAGGACGTCATCGACCTCATCCGCCAGATGAGCGGCCAGAACCTGCTGCTCAGCGAGGCGATCGCGCGTCGCGCCGGCCTGCGCTCCGCCGACCTCGAGATCCTCGGCGTGATCGAACAGCACGGTCCGATGACCGCGGGCGAGCTCGCGGGCGTCACGGGGCTCAGCCCCGCCGCCGTCACCGGGCTGATCGACCGCCTCGAGCGCGCCGGCGTCGCCGAGCGCCGGTCAGATCCCGTGGACCGGCGCCGCGTCCTCGTCGCCGTCTCGGCGGGCGCTGCGCGCGTCGCCGCCCTCTACGAAGCGCTCGAACGCGACACGCGCGCCAAGACGAGGCGCTACAGCGCGGCCGAACGCGCCGTCATCGCGCGCTTCCTGCGCGACATGTACGACATAGGCGTCGACCACGTCAGCCGGCTCGACGCCGACTGACGTCCTCAGACCCGCAGGAAGCGCCGCAGCGAGAGTCCCGACCCGACCGCGGACACGGCGATCGACGCCCCGAGCAGGACGACGACGAGCAGGCCCATGTGGATCGTCTTCGGCGCCGCGAGCAGCGCGAACTGGCTGATGAGCGGATCGAGCAGGGCGATCTTGCCGATGAGCAGGAGCAGGATGGCGAGCAGGCCGCCCAGGGCGCCGAGCACGATCCCTTCGATGACGAACGGCCAGCGGATGAACCAGTCGGTGGCGCCGACGAGCTTCATCACCTCGACCTCGCGCCGCCGCGAGAAGAGCGACAGGCGGATGGTGTTCGAGACCAGCAGCACGCTGGCCACGATGAGCAGGATCGCGAGCAGGCCGGTGGTCAGCTTCACCACGCGCGTCGCGACGAGGATCTTCTGGGTGTCGTCCTTGGAGTTCTTGACCGTGTCGATCGACGGGTCGATCGTCGTGCGCCCCCCGCCCGGCGCGATCGGCGAGAGCGCGTCGCGCAGCTTCAACGCGTTGTCGGGCTTGTCGGGCGTCACCCGGAAGGTGTCGGGCAGCGGGTTGGAGCCCAGCAGCTCATAGGCCTCGGGATAGCGCGCCTTCTGCTCCCTGAGCGCCTCTGCCTTCGACAGGTACTGCACCTTCCCGACGTGCGCGACCTTCGTGTCGAGCAGGTTCTTGACGCGCGCGACGTCCTCGGGCTTGGCGTTGGTCTTGAGGTACACGTTGACGAGCACGCGGCTGCGGACGTCGTTGGCCGCGCCGGTCGTCGCCTGCACGACCGGGATGAACACCCCGAGCACGAGCACGGTCACGAGCACCGACGCCATCGCCGCGAAGCTGGGCACCGCGTTGCGCGACATCGACCGCAGCGCCTCACGCAGGAAGAAGCCGATCCTCATGAGACGCCCATCTAGTCCCGGAAGGCCTCGTCGAACTCGTCGCCGGGATCGCGGACGCGCTTGGGCTCCGGTGCCGGCTCGCGCAGGAGTGCGCCGAACTCCGCCGTCGACAGCTCGCGCGGCGCGTACAGGCCCGAGACCTCGTCGCGCACGATGCGGCCCTGGTGGAGCTCGATGACGCGCCGGCGCATGCGGTCGACCATCGCGGAGTCGTGCGTGGCGACGATGACGGTCGTGCCGGTGCGGTTGATGCGGTAGAGCAGCTGCATGATCCCGATCGACGTCTCGGGGTCGAGGTTGCCGGTGGGCTCGTCGGCCAGCAGCAGCGGCGG
>DATFRW010000292.1:0-3253 GCA_035262945.1 Solirubrobacteraceae bacterium | reverse complement strand
GGGCTCCTACGATCGGATGAGTGGCGAATCATCCGCCGCACCCCACGGGTGGGCGGTGGCCGCGCCCGCGCATCCGTCCGACCGTCCAGTGCGTAAGGACGCACATCATGGTTACGCCGAAGGTCAACGAAACGAAGCGCGGATCGGCCCACAAGACGGTCGCCGCCGCCTCGCCCGCCGCAGGGAAGCCCGCCTAGGACGGATCCTTCGCCGGCGTGCGCTCCGGCGCGTGCGCCGGGCGACGGGCAGGGCGCACGTGCGCGTCGGCCAGCCGGCCGGGCTCGCGCATGCGGACCCGGCTCGGCTCGGCGTCGCGCATCGGCAGTCCGTCGCGCGGGCCGGGCGGAGGCGCGGGTGGCTCGTCGTCGCCGCCGGGCCACCAGCCACGCCAGTCGGGCCGGTTGTCGTCGTCGAGAAGGAGCGCCCAGACCAGGGCGGCCATGCCAATCACGTGCACCAGCACCGTGAGCGCGAGGGCCAGCACCTCCTTCGTCACGACAGGAAGCGTACCCCCATCGGGCGCCGCGCTACAGGCCTTAGGAGCTCAATTGGTCGCGCAGCCGCGAGAGCGCCATCACGGCCTCGGCGGCGTGGCGGCCCGTGTCGCGCTTGCCGCCGCCGGAGCGCTCGAGCGCCTGCTCCATCGTGTCGACGGTCAGGACGCCGAACGCGCACGGCACGCCGGTCGAGAGCTGGACGTCCTGGATGCCGCGGGCGGCCTCGGCGCAGACGTAGTCGTAGTGGTCGGTCTCGCCGCGAATCACCGCGCCGAGGCAGATGACGCCGTCGTAGCGCCCGCTCTGGGCGGCGTAACGCGCGGCGAGCGGCAGCTCGAACGCGCCCGGGACCTCGTAGACGTCGGCTTCCCCGCCGCCGGCCTCGGCGAGCGCTGTCTGCGCGCCGCCGACCAGGCGATCGGCGAGGTGCTCGTAGAACCGCGCGACGACGATCGCGTAGCTCAACGCCAGCCCTGGCCCCAGCCGCTCTCCCAGCCCAGGCGGTCCTGCCCGTGCAGCATTTCCTCGTCGAGGTTCGTCCCCTGGTGGTGCAGCGCGTGGCCCATCCGCTCGGCCTTCGCGCGCAGGTAGGCCTCGTTGTGCGGGTTGGGCGTGTGCACGATCGGCACCTGCTCGCTGACGCTCAGCCCGTAGCCCTGCAGGCCGTGGATCTTCTTCGGGTTGTTGGTGAGGATCCGGATCGAGCTGAGGCCCAGGTCGGAGAGGATCTGCGCGCCGATGCCGTACTCGCGCAGGTCGGCGGGCAGGCCGAGCTCGAGGTTGGCGTCGACCGTGTCCAGACCCTGCTCCTGGAGCTTGTACGCCTTGAGCTTGTTGAGCAGCCCGATGCCGCGGCCCTCCTGGGCGAGGTAGACGAGCACGCCGCGGCCCTCGCGCTCGATCATCGCCAGCGCCGATTCCAGCTGCTCGCCGCAGTCGCAGCGCAGCGAGTGGAAGACGTCGCCGGTCAGGCACTCGGAGTGCATGCGCACCAGCACGTCCTCGACCCCCGCGACGTCGCCCTTGACCAGCGCGACGTGGTGCTTGTTGTCCGTGAGCGAGCGGTAGCCGACGACCTCGAACTCGCCGAACGTCGTGGGCAGGCGCGCGGTCGCGACGCGCTCGATGAGCTTGTCGTGGCGGCGCCGGTAGGCGATGAGGTCGGCGATGGTGATCATCCGCAGGCCGTGCTTGAAGCAGTAGGCCTGCAGGTCGCCGACGCGGGCCATTGACCCGTCCTCGTTCATGACCTCGCAGATCACGCCGGCCGGAACGCAGCCGGCGAGGCGGGCGAGGTCGACCGACGCCTCGGTGTGGCCGGTGCGCTCGAGCACGCCGCCGGGCCGCGCCTTGAGCGGGTTGACGTGGCCGCCCTTGACGATGTCCTCCGGACCCTTCTCCGGCGAGACCGCGACGCGGATGGTGTGCGCGCGGTCGGCGGCGCTGATACCGGTGGTCACGCCCTCACGCGCCTCGATCGTCACCGTGAACGGCGTCTGGTGCGCGGTCTCGTTCTTCAGCGCCATGAGCTCGAGGCCGAGCTCGTCGCAGCGCTCCTGCGTCAGCGCCAGGCAGATCCAGCCGCGCGCGTGCGTGGCCATGAAGTTGATGTCGTCCGCCGAGACGAACTCGGCCGCCATGACGAGGTCGCCCTCGTTCTCGCGGTCCTCGTCGTCGACGACGACGACCATCTTGCCCTCGGCGATGTCCTCGAGCGCCTCTTCGACAGTGGCGAACGGCATGGTCTGAGTACTCAACGGCCCACCAGCTTCTCCACGTACTTGGCCAGGATGTCCACCTCTACATTGACAGGCGAGCCAACCATTGCCTTCCCGAGATTGGTGCGTTCGAGCGTCTCGGGGATGAGCGAGACGTCGAACGAGCCGTCGTCGACGCGGCTGACGGTGAGCGAGACGCCGTCGACGGCGATCGAGCCCTTCTCGACGACGTAGCGCAGCAGGTCGGGGTCGGCGGAGATCGTGAGCACGCGGGAAAAGCCGTCCTCGCGGGCCGCCGCGATCGCGCCGACGCCGTCGACGTGACCCTGCACGATGTGCCCCCCGAGGCGCCCGTGGGCCTCCAGCGGGAGCTCGAGGTTGACCTCCGACCCCGGCCGCACCTCGGCCAGCGAGGAGCGCCGCAGCGTCTCGTTCATGACGTCGGCGCCGAAGCGGTCGTCCGAAGGCCCGACCGCGGTCAGGCACACGCCGTTGACGTTGATCGAGTCGCCCTCGGTCAGCTCGCGCGCGAGCGCGGATGCGATCGCCAGCCGCACTCCATCGTCGGTGGAATGCACCTCGGCGACCGTTCCCAGGTCGGCGACCAGACCGGTGAACATGCAGCTACCACTCTCGCAGGCGCGCCGAGAGGAGCACGTCCCCGGCCACGGTCTCGCACTCGAGCGTCAGGGCCCGCAGCGCGTCCGAGATCGAGTCGACGCCCTCGCCCTCGAGCGGGTCGCGCGCCGAGCGCCCGCCGAGCAGCAGCGGCGCGATGAAGAGCCGCACCTCGTCGATCTCGCCGGCGTCGAGGAAGGCGCCCGCCAGGTGGGGGCCGCCCTCGAGCAGGACGGAGGTCACCGGCGGGTCCAGCGCGCCAAGCTGATCGAGCGCCGAGCGCACGCGCGCGGGCTCGTGCTCGCCGGTGGCGACGACGACCTGCGCGCCGGCGTTCTCGAGCGCCTGCGCGTTGGACCGCCGCGCCGCGCGGGACACCACGACGAAGAGCGGGACCTCGTGGGCGGCGGAGACGAGCTT
>DATFRW010000291.1:0-4220 GCA_035262945.1 Solirubrobacteraceae bacterium | reverse complement strand
GGCGCGCAGGAGTGCGCGGTGGTGGTAGTGGGTGGCGAGGTCGAGCAGGGTGCGGGGGACGGTGGTGATCGGGAAGCGGCCGTCGTGGGTGGCGTCGTCGGGGCGCAGGCGGCACGCGCTTCGTGTGAGGAGCTCGATGGTCAGTGGTGGCGCGGGGATGAGTTCCCAGCGCCACGCGGCGGTGCCGCGCGCGAGGATCGCTCCGTGGCCGGCGGCGAGCAGGGCGGCGGTGAGGTGGGCGTCTTCGGAGAGCAGCTCGGGCGCCGGGAGTGAGTAGACGCCTGGATGGAGGCGGTGAAGGCGGCCGGCCCGGATGGCGCGGTCGATCGCCCACCGGCTCACGCCACCAGCGAGCAACTGGCCACGCGCCACCACCCCGCTTTGCTTCGCCGCCAATGCGCGAACTGCCTGGGTTTGGCCGCGGTTTCCGCGGCTGATTCCGGGCAGTTCGGGCATGCGGGCATCGTCGGCGCGCCTGCTGCGCCGGCACAACCACGCGTTTGTGACGACTCTGCCTAGCGCCCGTAACGATCCCGCGCCAGCACCAGCTGCTCGGGCAGCGCGACCCGCGGCGGCGGCGAGGGCTCGGCGACGACCGAGACCGTCTCGGCGACGGTGCGAAGCACGCGGACCTCGTGGTCGCCCGCGTCGAGCACGACCTCGTCGCCGTCGTCGCCGGCGACGGTCGCCTCCATCCCGGGCTCGAGACCGGCGTCCTTCAGGTAGTGCAGGAGGTCTTCGGCCTCGTTCTCCAGCCGCAGCACCTTGACCGACGCGCCCTCGGCGACGTCCGCCAAGGGAACGCCGGCGACCCGGTTGCCCGCGACGATCGGGTGGCCGTGCGGGCAGGTCTTCGCATCGCCGATCGCGGCGAGCATCCGCTCCTCGAGCACCGGCGACATCGCGTGCTCGAGGCGCTCGGCCTCCTCGTGGACCTCGTCCCAGGGGATGCCGAGCACGTCCGTGAGGAAGCGTTCGATCAGGCGGTGGCGGCGCACGATGCCCTCCGCGTGCTGCGCGCCCTCGTCGGTGAACGAGATCGTCTTGTCTCCCGCGCGCGTGATGTAGCCGTCGCGCTCGAGCCGCCCGATCATCTCGTGCACGGTCGGCGGCGAGAGCTGCATCGCCCGGGCGACGTTGGCGCCCGTCATCGGCAGGCCGGCCTCCTGCAGCCAGAACAGGACCTGCAGGTACTCCTCCTCGGCGACGGTCGCGTGGTCCGTGGACATGCGATCCATCGTAATAGGCTCCGCCAGATGCAGGTCACGGCAGGGACGCGCGTGTTCGTCACCGGCGCGTCGCGCGGGATCGGACGCGCCCTTGCAGCCGAACTGGCGGCGCGTGGGGCCACGCTGGGTCTTGCAGCGAGATCGCAGCAGGAGCTCGAGCAGCTCGCAGAGGAGCTGCCCGGCATCCACCACGCCCTCGAGTGCGACGTCACCGACAGCGCCTCCACCCAGCAGGCGATCGACGCCTTCGCCGACACCACCGGCGGCCTGGACCTCCTCATCGCCAATGCGGGCATCACCCACTACGGCCCGTTCAAGGACCAGCCGCTCGACAACGCACTCGAAATGACCCGCGTCAACTGGCACGGCACCCTCCACACCGTCCACTTCGGCCTCCCCCACCTGCTCAAACAAGGCCGCGGCCACATTGTCGTCGTCTCGAGCGGCGCCGGCCTGCGTTCCTTCCCCGACGCCGCCGTCTACGGCGCAACCAAAGCCGCCCAGCGGATGTTCGCCGAAGCCCTGCGTCACGAGCTGGCGGGCACCGGGGTCAGCGTCACCGTCGCCTATCCCGGGGAGATCGACACGACCATCCACGACCACGAGAAGGACCGCATGCCGGCCTGGTACCGCGGCGGCGACCAAGCCGCGTCGGCCGACGAGCTCGCGAAACGCATCATCGCCGCCGTTGAGCAGGACGAGCGCGCCGTCTACTTCCCGCCGCTCGTCCGAGCGCTCGGCATCGCCCACGGCGTCAATCCGGCGGTCGGCGACGCGCTCCTGCGCCGGCTGCGCGGCAACAGCGCCGCGCCCCGCCGCTAGCCCGGCATCCGCTTGCGCGGCGGGTCGGTCTGCAGCCGCACGGCCAGCTCGCTCAGCCGCTCCCGCGCCAATGCCAGGAACTCGCGCGAGGCCGGCGACAGGGGCGTCCCAGATCGCGCGATGAAGGCGAACGTGTCGTAGAGCGGCTCGTCGAACGGCACCCACCCCAGTCGCTTGGGCACCCGCCGGCCGAGCGCGAGCAGGATCCCGCGCGCGACGATCGTGTCGCCCAGCCCACGGGCGGCGAGCTCGATCGCCGCCTCGACGTCCTCGACGTCGATCTGCGGCTGGATCGACGTCCCGACCCGCTGCGCGAGCTCGGCGAGCTGGCGGCGCGTCGGGTCCTCGGTGCCCCAGCTCGCGTCGGGCAGGATGATCGGCGCCTCCGCCATCGCCTCGATCGTGACCGGCCGCCGCAGGCGCGACGGCTCGCTCGACACGTACACGATCTCGTCGCGCATGATCGGCTGCACGTCGAGGCCGCGATCGTCGATCGGCAGGGCGACCATCCCGGCCTCGAGCTCGCCCTCGCGGACCGCGTCGACGACCTCCGACGAGTTCTGGCCCACCACCCGCACGCGCACGTTCGGGTGACGGCGACGGAACTCGGTGACGATGTCCACGCCCGGGTAGTAGCGCGCCGTCCCCCAGGTACCGAACGTCGCCGTCCCGCCACGCAGTTCGCGCACCGCGACCACCGACTCGCGCGCGGCCTCGGCGGCATCGAGCACGCGCTCGGCATGCGGGCGCAGCGCCAGCCCGGCCTGGGTCGGCGTCAGCCCGCGCCCGACGCGCTGGAACAGCGGCACGCCCAGCTCGGCCTCGAGCCGGCGCACCTGCTCGGACAGCGACGGCTGGGCGAGATGCAGCTCCTCGGCAGCGGCCGAGAACGACCCGTGCTGGAACGCGGCGAGGAAATATTGGAGCTGTTGCAAGGTCAAGGCGCAACCTTGGGAAATCGAAGGTAACCAAGGCTAGAGGAAAGGGAACATACGTCCGATCATGAAGACGTGATCCTTCTCCTCTCCTTCGTCGCCGTCCTCGGTGCGGTCGACGTCCTGGCTCTTCGCTATGGCGCCGACAGCCGTCGTGACGAGCGCAACCTCTAAGCATCACGCGCGCGGCCTCGCGCTCTGCGTCGCGTCGGCCGTCGGCTTCGGCCTCATGGCGATCTTCGCCAAGGAGGCCTACGGCAGTGGCGTCGACGTCGTCACGCTGCTCACGCTGCGCTTCGCGCTCGCGGCGGGCGCCTTCTGGGCGATCGTCGCCCTGCGCCCGCGCGGCAACAGGCCGCCGCGCGCCATGGCGCTCGGTGGCCTCGCGCTCGGCGCCGGCTACGCCGCGCAGGCGGGGGGCTACTTCGGCGCGCTCACGCGCATCGACGCTTCGCTGACCTCGCTGCTCACGTACACCTACCCCGCGATCGTGTTCGCCGCCGCGGTCGCACTGCGCCGCGAGCGCGCCGACCGGCGCCGCGTCGCCGCGCTGGCCCTCGCCACCGGCGGCGCCGCCCTCGTGCTCGCGGGCGGGGGCGCGGGCGCCCTCGACCCGCTCGGCGTCGCGCTCGCCCTCGGCGCCGCCATCGCCTACGCGACCTACATCCTCGTCGCCGACCGCGTCGTCGGCCGCATCGACGCCTTCCTGCTCAGCGCGCTGGTCACCACCGGCGCGGCGGTCACGCTCGCCGTCGTCGGGCTCGCCAGCGGCAGCCTGCGTCTCACCTTCGAGCCGGCCGGCTACGGGTGGATCGCCGCGCTCGGGCTCGTCTCGACCGTCGTCGCCGTCAGCGCGTTCCTGATCGGCCTCGGCGAGGTCGGCCCCGCCACCGCCTCGATCGTCTCCACCGTCGAGCCCCTCGTCACCGTCGGCCTCGCGATGGTCGTCTTCGGCGAGCGCCTCGGCGGCGTGCAGCTCGCGGGCGGCGCGCTGGTGCTGGGCGCCGTGATCCTGCTGGCGGCTAAGGTGCGACAGCGTGTCGCTGCCTCTCACGCCCCCGCTGCTGCCACAGCTCGCACGCTCGCGAGCCAACCTGCCTGACGGCGACGGCTGGGCATACGAGCCCAAGTACGACGGCTTCCGCGCCATCGCCTTCGTGGACGGCGACGAGACCTACCTGCAGTCGCGCAACGGCAAGCCGCTGAGCCGCTATTTCCCCGAGCTCGAGTTCCC
>DATFRW010000290.1:0-8908 GCA_035262945.1 Solirubrobacteraceae bacterium | reverse complement strand
CGGGGCGTGGCGCCGGCGGGCCGGCGCTCACGGATCCGGATCGCCTCGATCCGGTTGTCGTGCACCGACTCGACCCGCAGCGAGTAGCCGTCGACGGCGATCGCGTCGCCGCGCTTGGGCAGCCGGCCGAGCTCGGCGAACACGAAGCCGCCGACCGAGTTGTAGGCGTCGGTGTCGACCGGGAGCTCGAGGCCGTAGTCGAGCAGGTCGGTGACCGCGACGTGGCCACGCACGAACCAGTCCCCGTTGGCCAGCCGCCGGATCTCGCCGCCCGCCGGATCGGTCTCGTCGTCGATCTCGCCGACGACCTCCTCGACGATGTCCTCGACCGTGACGATGCCCGCGACGCGGCCGTACTCGTCGATCACGACGGCCAGCGAGGAGCGCTGGCGCTGCAGATCGGCGAGGAGGTCGTCGAGCGGCTTGGTCTCGGGAACGATGAGCGCGTCCTTGATGAGACCCTCGATCGAGGCGTGGGGGCCCTCGGCCATGAGCTGGCGCGCCAGCGAGCTGACGTGCACGGTGCCCCGCACGCGGTCGCGGTTGTCGTCCTCGGTCACCAGCAGGCGCGTGTGGCCCGAGGAGATGCAGCGGCGCAGGGCGGTCTCGACGTCCTCGGCGATGTCGACGGTGACCACCGCCGGGGTCGGCGTCATCACCTGGCGCGCCTCCTGCTCGTGCAGGTGGAAGACGCCCTGCAGCATCCCGGCCTCGCCGGGATCCAGATGCCCGCCCACCTGTGACTGCGCGATGAGGAAGCGCAGCTCGGAGGGGCTCTGGCCCTCCTCGAACTCGGCCTCCGGATCGACGCGCAGCAGGTGGCGCAGAATCCAGTTCGACGCGCCGTTGAGCGCCGCGATGAACGGGCGCATCGCCGTGTTGAACCAGTCGAGCGGTCGCGCGACCCGACGCGCGATCGGCTCCGCGTGGACGATCGCGTAGATCTTCGGCACCTGCTCGCCGGCGGTGATGTGCAGCGACGTGGCGATCGCATAGGCGAGGGCGATCGAGAGCGCGACGGCGATGCCGTGCGACAGCCCGCCGAAGATCGGCTCGATGAGCTCGGCCAGCGCCGGCTCGCCGAGGAAGCCGATGCCGAGCGAAGCGAGCGTGATCCCGAACTGGCAGGCCGAGAGGTACTCGCTCAGGTCGTCGACCTGCTTGAGCACGCGCCGGTAGCGCGCGTCCTCCTTGGCGAGCTCGACGAGCTTCGCGCGCCGCGAACGCACCAACGAGAACTCGCCCGCGACGAAGAAGCCGTTGAGGAGCACCAGGAGCAGCAGCGCGACGAGCAGCAGCGCGGTCATCGCGGGGCGGCCTGTGAGCCGCTACTTCGAGGAGGGTCGTCGGGCACGAGCTCGATCTGCGGAGAGGCTAGCAGCGGGTCTCGCCCTCCTGCCGTCGGTGCCATCCTTTCGCCTCGATGCGCATCGTCAGCCTCGTCCCCCACGCCACCGAGCTGCTCTTCGCGCTCGGCCTCGGCGATGACGTCGTCGGCGTCACGCACGAATGCGACTTTCCCGACGCCGTGCTTTCGCTACCCCACATCACCCGCGACCGGCTGCCCGGCGGTCTGAGCGCCGCCGAGATCGACGCCGAGGTCCGCAAGCGCACCGAGCGCGGCGAGGCGATCTACGACCTCGACGCCGATCGCCTGCGCGCGCTGGAGCCCGACCTCATCGTCACCCAGGAGCTGTGCCCCGTTTGCGCGGTGAGCTACGACGACGTCCGCGCCGTGGCCGAGACGATCCCCACGCACCCGCGCGTCGTCGCGCTCGACCCCCACACGCTCGGCGAGTCGTTCGGCGACGTGCGCACGATCGCCCAGGTCACCGACTCGCGCGACGCCGCGCTCGAGCTGGTCGCGCGCCAGCGGGCGCGCGTCGACGCGGTGCGCGTCGCGGTCCGCGGCGCCGAGCGCGTCCCGACCGTCGCGATCGAATGGTTCGACCCCGTGTTCGTCGCCGGGCACTGGACGCCGCAGATCATCGAGCTCGCCGGCGGGATCGACGTCCTGGGTTTCGCGGGGGAGCGTTCTGAGCAGACCACCTGGGACACCGTCGCCGCGGCCGAGCCGCGGGTGGTGGTATGCATGCCTTGCGGCTACGACGCCCAGCGTTCCTACGACGAGGCGCTTGCCCACGCCGACGCCCTGCGCACTCTGGGCGCCGAGCGCGTCGTCGCCGTCGACGCCGCCGCCTACTTCTCCCGCCCGGGACCGCGCCTGGTCGACGGTCTCGAGCTCATGGGCCACATCCTGCACCCCGACCTCGTGCCCGAGCCGGCGGGCCGGATCCTCGACGTTCCCATCTGACCGCGCGCACCGTTCTCTACCTGCACTCGTCGAGCCTTCGCTACGGGGCCGACAGGCAGCTGCATTGCATCGCCACGGGGCTCGACCCGGCCCGGTACCGCCCGCTCGTGGTGCTCCCCGAGGAGGGCCCGCTCGCGGCCGATCTGCGGGCAGCGGAGGTCGAGGTGCTCGTGCGGCCGTTGGCGGTGCTGAGGCGATCGGTGATGTCGCCGCTGGGCGTGCGGCGCGTCGTGGCCGCATGGGCCGCGGATGCCGGCGGCCTCGGGCGCCTCGCGCGCTCGCGCGGGGTCGAGCTCGTCCACACGAACACCTCGGTGACCCTCGGCGGCGCCGCGGCCGCGCGGGTGGCGGGCGTGCCGCACGTCTGGCACATCCGCGAGATCTATGCGGGCTTCGAGCGCTGGTTCCCGGCCTATCGGCGGCTGCTGCTCAGCGCCCACGCGCTGCCGTGCGTCTCGCGCGCGGCGTGCGTGCAGTTCGAGGACCACCCGGCCGCGTTCGTGCTCCACGACGGCCTCGCCGTCGACCCCGTGCGCGTTGCGCGAGACAAGGCGCGGGCAGCGCTCGGGGTGCCGAAGGACGCGTTCGTGGCGGCCGTGCTGGGCCGCGTGTCGGGGTGGAAGGGCCAGGACGTCCTGGTGGCGGCGCTCGGCGAGTCGCCGCTGCGCGAGCGCGGCGATGTCGTGGCGCTCGTGGCGGGCGAGCCGCGGCGCGGCGAGGAGCGCCACCGGCGCGAGCTGCACGCGCTGGCGGCGCGGCTGGGCATGGTCGACCGGCTTCACGACGTCGGCTTCCAGCCCGACCCCGGGATCGTCTACGGCGCGGCCGACCTCGTCGTGGTGCCGTCGAAGCAGCCGGATCCCCTACCGAACGCCGCGATCGAGGGCGGTGCGGCGGGCTGCTGCGTCGTGGCCGCCGCGCACGGCGGGCTGCCGGAGATCCTGCGCGACGGCGAGACCGGACGCCTCGTCGCGCCGCGCGACCCGGGCGCCCTCGCGGCGGCGATCGGCGAGCTCGCCGGCGACCCGCCCCAGCGCGAGCGGCTGGGGTCGGCGGCGGCGGGCGACGTCGGCGCGCGCTTCACCCGCGGGCGCCTGCTCGCGAACGTGCAAGCCCTCTACGACCGCCTGCTCTACCCGGCGGCCGCGATGCCGCCGAACACGGCGACGGCCGACAGCACCAGGCACGACGCGTAGGCCAGCCAGGGCATCCGCTGGCGGTCGGCGACGTCGAAGGCCGCGCCCACGATCACGCCGCCGATGAGCCCGCCGATGTGCCCGCCGACCGACACGTGGCTGAGCACGAAGGACAGCACCAGGTTGAAGATGATCAGCAGCCCGATGTCGGTCTTGAACGGGTTGATCCCGCGTGATCGCAACTCGACGGCGGCCGCGCCCATCAACCCGAACACGGCACCCGACGCGCCCACGGTGACCGACATGTCGTCGACGAGCAGCGCACCGAACGACCCGCACAGCAGCGCGGTGAAGTAGAGCGCCGCGAACCGCCCGGACCCGAGCACCGGCTCGAGCATGGTCCCGAGGATCCACAGCAGGTACATGTTGAAGAGGATGTGGATCGGGCCTGCATGCAGGAACCCGGCGCTGATCAGGCGCCAATAGTCATGGCCGAAGTGGATGGCCGGGCCGTACAGGACGAGGTCGTTCCACAGGCTCCCCGAGCCGCCGCTGAACCCGTTCGTGCCGATGAACAGGACGGCGCACGCGATGATGATCGCGATGGTCACGCGCGGCTCGCCGCGCGCGGTGGTGGAGCGCATCGTCTGCACCTGCGTGCGCTGCCTGGCGCACTCGGGGCAGCGCATCCCGACCGGCGTCGGCGTCATGCAGTCAGGACAGATCGGCCGCCCGCACGAGGAGCATGAGACGCCGGTCTCGCGCGAGGGGTGCCGGTAGCAGGTCGCCATTCGGGCGCCTGACGGTATCAACCGGGGTGTTGCGTCCCCGTCAGGCGAGTGAGGCGGCGGCGATCGGGTTGCTCGTCGGCTGCGCCGAGCCACCGCCCGGCTCGATGGTGACGAGGACCTGATCGCCGGTCTTCAGCGGCTCCTCGATCGCGAGGGTGGCCTTGCCGTCGCCGCCGACCCTGAAGAGCCCGGCGGGAACCGGCTTGCCGCCGCGCATCCGCCATGCCTGGTAGACGCGGTTGTTGCCCGGCGGAGGGAAGCCGCTCACGTTGAGCGTGCCCTGGTCGCCCTTGACCTCGAGCGACGCGCGGGCGTTCGGCGCGGCCACGAGCGTGACCTTCGCCTGCACGGTGTGCGCGTCGTTGTCGCCGCTAGTGACGAGGACCCCGGCGACGACCGCCACGGCCAGCACCGCGGTCGCGAGCCCGATGGCCGGCAGCGGCCGCAGCCCCCACCAGCGTCGCCGCTTCTCGCGGGGCGGCGCCGCCTCGCGGGCGGGCGCTTCGGCGGCCTGCAGCAGCTGTGCCTCCGAGCGGACCACCGTCATCAAGCGGTCCTTCAGCTCCGGGGGCGGCGCGACCTGGACCGCGGCCAGCGGCAGCGCATCGGCCGCCACTTGCAGCTCGGCGACCTCGCGCATGCAGTCGTCGCACGTCTCGAGGTGCGCCTCGAAGCGCTCGTTCTCCTCCTCCGGCAGCGCGCCGAGGACGTAGGAGGCGACCTCTTCGTGTCGCGCGCAGCCGATCATGAGACCACCTCCGCGAGCCCGCCGAGCTGGCCACGCAGCTTCTCGAGCCCTAGCCGCATCCTGCCCTTCACGGTACCGATCGGCGTCGAGAGCATTTCCGCGATCTCGCTGTGGGTGAAGCCGCCGAAGTACGCGAGCTCGATGACCTTGCATTGCTCGGGCGGCAGCGTGCCGAGCGCTTCTCGCACCTCGCGCGCCTCGTCGCGGCGCGCGGCCTCGACATCGGTGCGCTCCTGGGCCTCGAAGCGCTCCTCGATGCCTTCGTCGCTGGCGCGGCGGCGGTCGTGAACCATCGAGCGGCGCAGGGAGTCGATCGCGCGGTTGTGGACGATCCCGAGGATCCAGGTGCGCACGGAGCCGCGGGCGCGGTCGTAGCGCGCGCCCGAGCGCCAGAGGCTCAGGAAGGCCTCCTGCACGACGTCCTCGGCCGCGTTGCGGGTGCCGGTCATCCGGTACGCCAGCGAGAACGCCGCGGTCGCGTGGCGGTCGTAGACCACTGCGAAGGCCTCGGCATCGCCCCGACGCACGAGCTGCATGAGGTCCTCGTCAGCGAGGTGCATCAACGCCATCCTAAGTTGGCGTTACGCACCGGCCGTCATTTTGGATCAGAACCGATCGACGAGGCGTTTGACTTCGTCTGCGGCCGCCTTGACGGTCCGCTCGGCGAGCTCGATGCCTTGCACGTGCTTGCGCTGCTTGCGGTGCTGGCTGCGAACGCGCACGACCACGAGGCCGGCGCCCGCCGCCGTACCGATGGCGGCCGCCGCGACCGGGCGCACCCAGTTGCGCGGGTCGCGCATCGACCGCAGCTCCCAGGACTCGAGCTCCTCGGCCGCGAGGTCGGTGAGCTCCTGCAGCGTCGTCTCGAGGCGCATGGAGAGGCTCTCCGGCGGCTCGACCGGCTTGAATGCCTGGCGCAGCAGGCCTTCGATGTCCGCGGCAGCGTGGTCGCTCACGTCAGCTCACGCCCCCGCGTGTGGCGACGATCTCCTCGAGCTGTTTGATCGCACGATGTATAAGCACCTTGGTCGCGCCGTCGGTGCGCCCCATTGCCCGCGCGATCTCCCGGTTGTCCATACCCAACGCGAATCGCATGATGAGCGCTTCGCGGCGGTCGTCCGGCAGTTCCTTGACCCCGACGAGGATCCGTGCCAGCTCGTCGCGTCCCTCCACCAGGTCCTCGGTCGTGTGCATCGCGCTCAGCGCGCCCGTGTCCTCGATCGGCGTCTGGGGCTTGCGCGCCCGGTCGCGATAGAGGTTCGCGGCCAGGTTGTGCGCGATGCGGATCAGCCACGGCCGCAGCGGGCGGCCGTCCGACTCCCGCAGGGCCCGCTCGTAGTGGCGGTACGCCTGGAGGAAGGTCTGCTCGGTCAGGTCCTCGGCGTCGTGGTGATTGCCCACCCTGTAGTACGCGTAGGAGTACACGTCCCGCAGGTGCGCTCGGTAGAGGTCCGAGAACTCCCGATCGAGCTGGGCCTTGTCCACGCATCGGAGCCTACTCAGGCAGCGGGCCTGGACCGGGTGCGGGTTGGCCGCATCACCGCCGCGGCCCACTTCTCGGCCTCGACGCGACCGGCGACGACGTCGGCCAGGCCGGTCACCGCCGGCGCCTCGGCGCCGTCGTCGCGCAGTGCCGCGGCGAGCATCGGCAGGGCGTCGAGCGCTTCGTCGGTGCGCTGGTCGCCGGCGCCGTTGGCCATGACGGTGGCGACGACGTCGCCGGCGCCGGCGAGCCCGGCGAACGTGCCGGGGCGGCCGCCGTGGCGGCGAGCGTAGGCGTCGAGCTCGGCGAGGACCTTGCCCGCGGCGGCGCCGGCGGCGTTGGGTCCGGCGGGAGCGGCGGCTGAGGCGGCGAGCAGGGCGGCGTGGCGGGCGGCGCCGGCGAGCTCGACGCCGGTGACGTCGGCCGTGCGCTGGACGTCGAAGCGGGCGGCGGCGAGGACGTTGCCGACCTGGGCGAGGAAGGCCTGGTCGATGCTCGCGGCGACGAGCGAGGCGCCGTGCGCGAGGGCGTCCGCGGCGTCTCCGGGGCCGCCGAGGCAGGCGACGGCGTGCGCGTGCGTGCGCTCGGCGACGTAGGCGGTGGGCAACGTGCCCAGCGGCGCGACGAGCCCCTTCGAGAGCACCAGGATCCCGGCGCGGGCGGGGATCCTCGACCCGTGCGCGGCCATGACCGCGGGCAGCTCGCGGGCCGGGACGGCGAGGCAGACGAGGTCGTGATGGCCGAGGGCGAGGTCGGTGGCGTGGTGGACGGCGATGGCGTCGTGCAGGCGCTCGCCCGGCAGGTAGCGATGGTTGACGCGATCGCTCTGCAGCGTTGCCGCCTGCTCGGCGGTGCGGGTGCCGAGATCGACCTCGAGCCCCGCGCGCGCGAACGCGATCGCCAGCGCGGTGCCCCAGGCACCGGCGCCGATGACGGCGGCGCGACGCAGGCGCGGGGTGCCGCCGAGCCACTCCCATTGCAGCTCGACGCAGGGCCAGATGCGGTCGGTCACGGCGCCGGCGAGGGCCGCGCTGGGCTTCTCGACCTTGGGGAAGGTGAGCGGCGCCCCGGCGCGGATGCGGACCTTGTGCGGGCGGAAGCGCCAGCCGTTGCGGACCGCCTCGGTGCCGATGATGGCGACGGGCACGACCGGCGCGCCGGTCTCGAGCGCGAGGCGGCCGACGCCGCGCTTCGGGCGCCCGAGCGCGCCGGGCCGCGTGCGCGTGCCCTCGGGGAAGATGAGGACGCCCTCGCCGCGCTCGAGGATCGCCTTGGTCGTGGCCATGGCGTCCTGGTCGGAGGCGCCGCGGTCGATCGGGTACGCGCCGAGGGCCGACAGGATCCAGGCAACCGGCCGGTTGATGAAGGCTTCCTTCTTCGTCATGAAGTAGATGGGCCGGCGCGCCATGAGCGCAATGACGAAGGGGTCGAGGAACGATCGGTGGTTCGAGGCGAGGATGAATGGCCCGGTTGCCGGGATGTGCTCGCGCCCGATGCGGCTCAGGCGGAAGTAGATGTGGGCTGCCGGCTGCACGAAGGCACGGCACAGCCAGTAGACGATCGGGTTCACGCCGCGACCGCGCGCACGATCCAGCAGGGCCTGGCGGTCCATTGCGACCGATACGCGGGGCAGGTGGCGCTGGTTACAGTTCGTCGATGCCGATCGATCGCGCACGGACCGCACGGGGAGCCCTCGCGGGAGCTATCGCCGCCGGCACCTGGTCGGCCCAATCGCCCCTTGACATGCGGGCTTTCGGGCTGTCGTACTCGGACGACGCGCTGCTCGGCAAGGCGGTGACGCGCGGGCCCGCTTGGCCGGTGGTCGGCGTCGCCATGCACCTCGTGTTCGGGGCGTCCTTCGGCGCTGCCTATGCAAACGTCGCGCCGCGCCTGCCGCTGCCGTCGTGGGCTCGGGGGCCGGTGGTGGCGATGGTCGAGCACCTCTCGACGTGGCCGATGACCGTGGCGGTCGAGCGCGTGCACCCCGCGCGCGGCGACCTGCCCGAGCTGTGGGGCAGCCGCCGGGCGTTCGCGCAGGCGACTTGGCGCCACCTGCTGTTCGGGATCGTCCTCGGCGAGCTCGAGCGCCGGTTCAACGCGTCGACCGACACGCGCGTGCTGCCGTACGAGCACGTCGTGTCTTCGAACGGGCACGGGGACATCGAGCACGCGGTCGGCGCGTCGGAGGGGTAGCCGAGCGCTACGCTCGCTCCGCATCCGCGCCGGAGTAGCTCAGCTGGTAGAGCAACCGCCTTGTAAGCGGTAGGTCAGGGGTTCGAGTCCCCTCTCCGGCTCTCAGCGCTTGCGCACGATCACGGTGTTCGAGCCGCCGGCGAGGTACGGGTACGCCGCCTCGGCGAGGCTGAGCGCCCTGAAGCGGTAGCGGGCCGCGCCCGGCTGCTGGAAGCGGTAGGTCGCGTGGAACCGTCCACCGGC
>DATFRW010000289.1:0-9610 GCA_035262945.1 Solirubrobacteraceae bacterium | reverse complement strand
CGGACGGCCCCGAGCTATCGCTGACGGCCGGGGCGGTCGGCTGCACCTGCTCGTGCTCCTGCTCCTGCTCGTGCGTCGTTCCGCCGCGCCCGCGTGACGGCCCCGCGCTCTCGTGCTCTGGCTCGCGCTGCTGCTCGGGCTTGCTCTGGTGCTCGGGCTCACGCTGCTGTTCGGAGTCGTCGGGCTTCGCCGGGCCGGGCCCGCTGGACGACGAGCCGCTGCGGTGGCGCGTGCTGACCTGCCGCACGACGGGGACCGCGTGGGCGACCGGTTTTGCAACCGCGCGCTGCGCCGTCGTCACGGTGTGCGTGACCGACGGCCTCGCCGCCGCGGCGCGGTGCACGGGCGTGGAGGACTGCTCGTGCGTGGCGACCCGCGCGGCGTGCTCGTCGCGCATCCCGGGTGTGCCCGCAACGACCGCGCCCGCCGCGAGGACCGCCACGCCGGCCTTCAGCGTGAGCCCCGCGCCGCCGGCGCCCGCGGCGATCTCCGCCACGCGCGCCGCGCTGACCTCCTGGCCGCCCGCGAGCCACACGACGATCGGGTACGGGGTGATCGCGGTCGCCGCGGCGCGCAGGGTCGTCCGCGCGCGGAGCAGGAGCTGGCGCAGGGCGCCGTCGCTGAGGCCGAGCTCCGCGGCGACGTCGGCGTGCGGCCGGTCGGCGACCGCTACGGCCAGGATCGCCGCCCGCTGGCGTTCGGGGAGCGCGTCGATGTCGTCGAGCGTGGCGCGCAGCTCCTCCCGGAGCTCGACCTCGACCTCGGGGTTGACCGCCGGCACGCCCGGCACGTGGGGCAGCGCCGCCCCGGCGATCCGCAGCGCGTTGACGGCCTGGTTGTGGGCGATCCGGTAGAGCCACGCCCGGACGTCGTTGACCTCGGTGCCCGCGCGCAGCGCCTGCCAGGCGCGCACGAACGTCGCCTGCAGCACGTCCTCGGCCAGCGGTTCGGAGAGCAGCCGGCGCAGGTAGCGATTCAGCGGCCGCCGGTAGCGTTCGACGATCGCCTCGAAGGCGCGGTCGTGGCCGTCGCGCGCGAGCCCGGCCAGCCGTCGGTCCGTCTGCGCGCGCAGCAGCGGTGCGGACAGCAGCGGCGTCATCTCCCAAGAGACAACGCTACCGCGATTGCGTCACGCTGCGAGGAGATCGATTCCCTGGTCGGCGACCCGCGCGACGCGCGGCAGCGACTGGCGTTTGCGCTCGAACTCAGCGGGCGTGTAGCAGTGCACGTCGGCGTGGTCGCCCATCTCGTCGGCGTCCCAGAGCGAGCCGCACTGGTAAACGCGCTCGAGCCACGGCACGCCGTCGAACATCTCGGACACGAACACGACGACGTATTCCGGGCCGCGTTCGCGCTGGGGGCCGGCCCCGCGCGCGTCGTCGGCACGCGCCCCGCCGAGCAGCGCACGCTCGAGCGGCCACCGATCGCTGACGCGCGCGACGTACCGAGACAGCTCGCGCTCGTTCAGGGCCTCGGCCACCGTCACGGCCCCATTCTGAACGACGAGGCCGCTGCGGGAAAGCAAGCTTTACGCGATCAAAACTCTTCGGCGGTGTGCGGCCCCACCACGGCGACCGCGAGCTCTTCGGGGTCGACGGTCCGCGCGGACTCCGCGACCTCGTCGAACGTCACCTCGTCGAGCAGCGCGATCGCGGCGTCGGGGTCGATGTCCTCGCCGAAGACGATCGTCTGGTTGGCGGCGTAGCGGGCGACGGCATTCGTGTTCTCGAACGCCAGCACGCGGCGGCCGGCGGCGTAGGCGCGGGCGCGCTCGACCTCCTCGGGCTTCGGGCCGTCGGCGGCCAGCTCGCCGACAATCTCGCGCATGCGCGTGTACGCCTCGGCGCACTTGGACGACTCGAGGCCGGAGCCGAGCTGCAGCACCGGGACGTCGGCGTACGCGTGGTCGGTCGCGTAGACCGAGTAGGCGAGCCCGCGCTGCTCGCGGATCTCGTCGAACAGGCGCGAGCCCATCGAGCCGCCGAGCAGGGTCGAGTAGATCGTGAACGCCGCGCGGGCCTTCGGATCGCCTACCGCCATCTTCGGGCGATACGACATCCGCAGGTGCGACTGATTGGAGTCGCGCTCCTCGACGAGGACGCGCGGCTCGAACGCGGGCGCGGGCTCGTACGGCTCGGGCGCGGGGAGGTCCGGGAAGCGCGAGAACAGCTCGTCGACCTTGCCGTTGGCGGGGACGTGATCGATGTTGCCGACGATGAACGCACCGCCGCGGGGGCCCGACCAGCGCCGCTCCCGGAAGGCGACGATCGCGTCGCGCGAGAACGTGCGCAGGTGCTCCTCGGGCCCCAGCACGGTGCGGCCGAGCGGGTGGTCGCCGAAGTGCGCGCGGTCGATGAGCTCCTCGGCCACGGCCGCCGGCTGGTCCTTGTAGCGCTGGATCTCCTGGATCACCACGCCGCGCTCCTTGTCGAGCTCGGCGGGGTCGATCTTCGGCCGTCCGACGAAGTCGGTGAGCAGGTCGATCGCGTCCATCGCCGACTCGGCCCGGACGGTGATGTGGAACGCGACGAGGTCGTGCGAGGTGTAGGCGTTCAGCGAGCCGCCCATGCGCTCGGCGGTCTCGTTGACCTTGCGGTAGTCGTCGTAGATCTGGCCGCCCTTGAACACGAGGTGCTCGAGGAAATGGGCCATGCCGTTCTCCTCCGGGCGTTCGGTGCGCGCCCCGGCGTCGAAGGCGACGAGGATGGTCGTGGCGCGCGTGCCGTCCAGCGCGACGCGATGAATCGGGAGGCCGTTGGCGGCGACGGAGGAGCTGATCTCGGGCATCGTCAAATGACGATAGGCCATCGGGCGATTCGTTCTCACGCGCGGGCGGCGGGCGACGTTGAAGGGTCCATGACCATCGCCACGACGCCGACCGTCGCCGACCGCATCGCCGACCTCGACTGGCCCTCGCTCACCGCGCAGCTCGACGACCAGGGCTTCGCCCAGACGCCGCCCGTCTACACCGCCGCCGACTGCCGCGAGCTGGCCGCGAGCTTCAACGACGGGCGCTTTCGCTCGACGATCGACATGCGCCGCTACCGCTTCGGCGAGGGCGAGTACAAGTACTTCGACGCGCCCCTGCCCGCGCTCATCGACGGCGCGCGCCACGCGCTGTACCCGCCGCTGGCCGAGCTCGCCAACGAATGGGCGCATCGGCTGGGGGAGCCCACGGACTTTCCGGCGGACCTCGACGCGTTCCTCGAGCGCTGCCATCGCGCGGGTCAGCGCCGCCCGACGCCGCTGATCCTGCGCTACACCGAGGGCGGCCACAACACACTGCACCAGGACATCTATGGCGACGTCGCCTTCCCGGTCCAGGCGGTCACCGTGCTCGACCGCCCGGGCGCCGACTTCGAGGGCGGGGAGTTCGTCCTGCTCGAGCAGCGCCCCCGCGCGCAGTCGCGCGCGCATGTCATCGAGTTGCAGCGCGGGGCGTTCCTGATCTTCAGCACCCGCCACCGTCCGGTGCGGGGAACCCGCGGCTACTACCGCGCGAACATGCGCCACGGCGTCGCGACCGTGCGCTCAGGGCAGCGCACGACGCTCGGCGTCATCTTCCACGACGCTTCTTGACCGACGGGAGGGTCGCCTCGATCCCGTCGAGCAGGCGTTCGAGGCCGCGCTCGAAGCGGTCCTCGGTGGTGAGCATTTCGGTGAAGTCCTGCAGCGTGCGACCGCCGGCGCGGTACGCGTTGATCTCACGCTGGAGCGTCGGGTACTCGCCGGTCTCGAGCTCGCGCTCGAAGTAGTCGAAGATCGTCGCGACCCACTCCGGGTCCGCCTCGAGCCCTTCCGTGGCGGCCTGGGCCACCGCCTGAGTGCGGATCGTATGGCCGATGACGTAGTCGTCGATCAGGGCGATGAGCTCCATCCGAGTCCTGACGTCGGCGCCCGTGTCGGCGACCGCCGCGAGCGATTGCTCGACGTGGCGGATCGCGTTGGGGCCGGGTGTGGTCCCCGCGCGCGTGCGCAGCGCGGATCCCATCCACGGATGGCGCTGGAGGTTGGCGTGCGTGGCGCGGGCGATCGCCGTGAGGCCGGCCCGCCAGCCGCGCTGGAGCTCGGCGTCGTCGACGATCTGCCCGGCCATGATCCCGTCGCTCATGAGGTCGAGCAGCTCGTCCTTGCCGCGCAGGTAGTGGTAGAGGCTCATCGTCCCGAGCCCGAGCTCGGTGGCGACGCGCCGCATCGACACGGCCTCGATGCCCTCGGCGTCAGCGACGGCGATGGCCGCCGCGGCGATGTCGTCGCGTGACCGCGGCGCGCGACGGCCGCTGGGCTCGGGCCGCGTCCAGATCGGCTCGTAGGGCTGCTCCCGGCGGCCGCGTCCGCGGCCGCGCTCACGTCGTTCGCGGGGCTCCCTTGACATTTCGTACAGTGTACTACTACCGTACGGCGTACGAACAACCGTACACCGTACGAACGAGGACACCGTATGACATCCACCACCACCGACGCAGGCGTCGTCGCCGAGGGCCTCGGCAAGCGCTTCGGCGACCTGTGGGCGCTGCGCGACGTGGGCTTCGCGATCCCGCGCGGCTCCGTCCTCGGCCTCCTCGGCCACAACGGCGCCGGCAAGACGACCGCCGTCCGCATCCTCACCACGCTCTCGCGCCCGACCGAGGGCCGCGCGACGGTCGCCGGCCACGACGTCGTCACCGACGCGGGCGCCGTCCGCACGAGGATCGGCGTCGCCGGCCAGCAGGCCACCGTCGACGGGCTGCTCAGCGCGCGCGCCAACCTCGAGATGGTCGGGCGCCTGTACCGCCTGCCCCGGGCGGCCGCCCGCGCGCGCGCCGACGAGCTGCTCGAGCGCTTCGGCCTCACCGATGCCGCCGAGCGCCTCGTCCGCACCTTCTCGGGCGGCATGCGCCGCCGCCTCGACCTGGCCGCGAGCCTCGTCGCCGCGCCGCCGGTCCTCTTCCTCGACGAGCCGACCACGGGCCTGGACCCGCGCAGCCGCGTCGAGCTGTGGAGCCTGCTTCGCGAACTGGTCCGCGACGGCGCCACGATGCTGCTGACCACCCAGTACCTCGAGGAGGCCGACCGGCTCGCCGACGACATCGTGGTACTCGACGGCGGGCGCGTCGCCGCCCAGGGCTCGCCCGCGCAGCTGAAGTCGCGCATCGGCGGCGAGCGCCTCGAGATCACGGTCGGCAGCGCCGGAGAGCTTGCGGCCGCGGCCGACGCGCTCGGCGCCTTCGCCAGCGACCGTCCCGCCGTCGAGGAGGACGTCTCGCGCGTGGTCGCGCCGGTCGAGGCCGGCGTGCCGCTCGCCGAGGTCGTCCGCGCGCTCGACGCCGCCGGCGTGGCCACCACCGACCTGCACCGCCGCGAGGCGACGCTCGACGACGTCTTCCTCGCGCTCACCGAACCGACCGCCACCGTCACGGAGATCGCCGCCTGATGTCAGCCCTCGCCTCCACCGCGCGCCTCGGCCTGAGCGACAGCCTCGTCCTCGCCCGGCGCAACCTCTCCCACGTCCGCCAGATCCCGGAGAAGCTCATCGACGTCACGGTCCAGCCGCTGATGTTCGTGCTGCTCTTCGCCTACGTCTTCGGCGGGGCGATTGCGGTTCCCGGCGGCAACTACCACGAGTACCTGATGGGCGGGATCTTCGTCCAGACGCTCGTCTTCGGCGTGATGGGCCCGGCCACCTCGATGGCCAACGACCTCACCGAGGGCGTGCTGGACCGCTTCCGCACGCTGCCGATGGCGCGCTCGGCGTTCCTCGTCGGCCACGTCCTCGCCGAGCTCGCGGCGTCGATGCTCGGCGTGCTGGTCATGACCGTGTCCGGCCTGATCGTGGGCTGGCGCATCCACACCGACGTCGCCCACGCCATCGGCGGCTTCGGGCTGCTCGCGCTCATCGCGTTCGCGATGCTGTGGGTCGGGATGCTCCTGGGGACGCTCGTGCGGTCCACCGACGCCGTCACCGGGATCGTCTTCATCACGATCTTCCCGCTGACGTTCGTGGCCAACGCGTTCGTCCCGACGGGCACGCTGCCGAGCGTCCTGCAGACCTTCGCCGAGTGGAACCCGGTCAGCGCGATGGCCGCCGCGATCCGCACGCTGTTCGGCAACCCGACCGCGACGCCCGCCGACGCCGCTTGGCCGCTGCAGCACCCGGTCGTGAGCTCGCTGATCTGGTGCGCGCTGATCCTCGCGGTGACCGTGCCGCTGGCGATCGCCGCCTACCGGCGCCGGACCGAGGACTGAGCGGCTCGCGCAGCCGCTCAGAACGTGCCGTACTGCTCATACGCGTCGAGCGGCAGCGCGCCGGCGCGCACGGAGTCGCGGATGTCGTTCTCGGTCGCGACCTTCGCCTCGGCCTCGGCGAGGATGTCCTCGACGCGGTCGCCGGGGACGACGACGAGGCCGTCGCGATCGCCGGCGATCCAGTCGCCGGGGCCGACGCGCACGCCGCCGACGACGATCGTCACGTCGCCGTGGTCGAGCAGCTCCCAGCGCGGGACGCAGTCCTCCGGGGTCACGTAGCGGGCGAAGACGGGGAAGTCCTCGCGCAGGATGTACTCGGCGTCGCGCGTGCCGCCGTCGATGACGGCGCCCGCACACCCGCGAGCGGCCAGCGACGTCGCGGAGAGCTCGCCGAAGTGCGCGGCCACGTTGTCGTTGGTCTGGTAGACGGCGACGTGGCCGGGCGGGACCGAGCCGAGCATGTCGAGGATGACCCGGATCGACTCGTCGTAGTCGCGGCCCGGGCGCGGGCGGCCGAGCACCGGATAGACGGGGCCGGCGAGCCGCGTCCCCGGGCGCAGCGGGGCGAGCTCGTGCGGCAGCGTCTGCTGCAGGTAGCCGTGGCGATCGAGGACGTCGGTCAGCGCGCCGGTGTACACCGACGCGAAGCGGCTCGCGAGCTCGGCCGTCCCCATCGGCCTAGGATAGTTTCCGGGCATGAGGGCGGTCGTCGTCGAGGCGCCCAACGAGGTCGCCTACCGGGAGCTGCAGCCGCCCGCCGTCGGGCCGGGCGACGTGCTCGTGCGCAGCCACGCAGCCGGGCTGTGCCGCACCGACATCGAGATGATGACCGGGGTCTTCACAGATCCGCGGTGGGTGCGCTTCCCGGTCGTGCCGGGCCACGAGTGGGCGGGCACGGTGGTCGAGGTCGGGGCGGACGTCGCCTCCGTGAGCGTCGGTGACCGCGTGGTCTGCGAGGGCTTCATCGTCTGCCACCGCTGCCGCCCCTGCCGGCGGGGCGAGACGCACTGGTGCGAGCGCGTCGAGGCGCTCGGCTTCACGCGCCCCGGCGGCTACGCCGAGCTGGTGGCGGTGCCCGAGGGAGTCGTGCACCGCCTGCCCGAGCACGTGTCGTTCGACGCGGGCGTGCTCGTCGAGCCGGCGTCGGTGGTGCTGCACGGGCTGGAGAAGGTGCGCCCGCAGGCGGGCGAGTCCGTCGGCGTGATCGGCGTCGGGACGCTCGGCGCGCTGGCGGTCTCACTCCTGCGGCTGCACGCGCCCGCGCGGATCGTCGCGTTCGGCGTGCGCGAGGAGGAGCTCGAGCTCGCGCGGCGGTTGGGCGCCTCGGAGGTCGTGCTGGCCGGCGGGGACCCGCCGCGCGAGGACGAGCTCGACCTCATCGTCGAGACCGCCGGCGCGTCGGCCGCCGTCGAGCTCGCGACTGCGCTCGTCCGCCCCGGCGGCCGCGCGGTCCTGCTCGGCATCGCGGGGGAGGGGCGCACCCTGACGCTGCCGTCCGACCTGCTGGTCGGCAAGGACATGAGCCTGATCGGCAGCATCGCCTACCCGGCCGCGACCTGGTCGCGCGTCGTCGGCCTGTTGGCCGACCGCGTGCTGGACCTCGACCCGATCGTCACGCATCGCTTCCCGATGAGCGACTACGCGGAGGCCGTGCGCCTCATGGACGACCGGCGGGGGATCGTGGCGAAGATCGTCCTGGAGCATGAGACATGAACAACCGCCGCAGCTCGGAATGGTTCGATCGCACCGACCTCGACGGGTTCCTGCACCGCTCGTGGCTGAAGGCGACCGGCGTGAGCGATCACGCCTTCCGCGACCGGCCGGTGATCGGCATCTGCAACTCGTGGTCGGAGCTCGTCAACTGCAACGTGCACCTGCGCGGGCTGGCCGAGGCGGTCAAGCGCGGCGTGCTGCAGGCGGGCGGCTGGCCGGCCGAGTTCCCGGTCATGTCGCTGGGCGAGTCGCTCATGAAGCCGACCACGATGCTCTATCGCAACCTCATGGCGATGGACGTCGAGGAGTCGATCCGCTCGTATCCGCTCGACGGCGTCGTCCTGCTCACCGGCTGCGACAAGACGAACCCGGCCGCGATCCTCGGCGCGTGCTCGGCGAACATCCCCGCGATCGTCGTCACCGGCGGGCCGATGCTCAACGGCCGCTGGCGCGGGCTCGAGCTCGGCTCCTGCTCGGACTGCTGGCACTACAACGAGGAGCGGCGCGCCGGCCGCATCACCGAGGAGGAGTTCACCGAGATCGAGAACGCCATGTCGCGCTCGAACGGGCACTGCATGACGATGGGGACGGCCTCGACCATGGCGTGTGTCACCGAGGCGCTCGGGCTCACGCTCCCGGGCGCCGCGGCGATCCCGGCCGTCGACGCGCGCCGCGCGCGGGTGGCCGAGGCGGCCGGGCGGCAGATCGTCGACCTCGTCGAGCGCGACATCCGGCCGACCGACGTGCTGACGGCCGCGGCGTTCGAGAACGCGATCCGCGCGCTGCACGCGATCTCGGGGTCGACGAACGCGATCATCCACCTGATCGCCTATGCGGGCCGCGTCGGCGTCGACCTGCCGCTCTCGCGCTTCGACGAGCTGTGCGCGACGACGCCGTGGCTGGTGAACCTCAAGCCGGCGGGCGATCACCTCATGGAGGACTTCTTCTACGCCGGCGGGCTGCCCGCGGTGCTCGACCAGATCCGCGACCTGCTGCACCTCGATGCGGTGACCGTCACCGGCCGCACGCTCGGCGAGAACCTCGACGAGACGCCGACGGAGATCGTCGGCGACGGCGTCATCCGGTCGCGCGCGAACCCGCTCGACGAGGGCGGCTCGCTCGTCGTGCTGCGCGGCAACCTGTGCCCCGACGGCGCCGTGATGAAGATCTCGGCGGCCGATCCGCGCCTGCTCGCGCACGAGGGCCGCGCGATCGCGTTCGAGGACATCCACGACCTCGCGGAGCGCGTCGACGACCCCGACCTCGACGTCGACGCCGATTCGGTCATGGTGCTGCGCAACGCCGGGCCGGTCGGGGCGCCGGGGATGCCCGAGTGGGGCCATCTGCCGATCCCGGCCAAGCTGCTGCGCCAGGGCGTGTCCGACCTGCTGCGGATCTCCGACGCGCGGATGAGCGGCACGTCGTACGGCGCGGTGGTGCTGCACGTGGCGCCCGAGTCGGCGGTGGGCGGGCCACTCGCGCTCGTCCAGACGGGCGACCGCATCCGCCTCGACGTCGCCGCCCGCTCGCTGGACATGCTGGTCGACGACGCCGAGCTCGCGCGCCGCCGCGACGCGTGGACGCCGCCCGCGCGCAAGGACGAGCGCGGCTACCGGCGCCTGTATGAGGACCACGTGCTCCAGGCCAACGAGGGCTGCGACCTCGACTTCCT
>DATFRW010000288.1:0-18081 GCA_035262945.1 Solirubrobacteraceae bacterium | reverse complement strand
GCGGCCGCCGGATCGGCTACGTGCTCAAGAGCCGCGTGACCAGGGTCGAGGACTTCCTGGACACGGTCGAGCGCGTGCTGGACGGCGGGGCCGTGGTCGATCCCGGGCTCGTACAGGAGCTCGTCGAGGTGCGCCACCGCGAGGACCGGCTCGAGCGGCTGACCACACGCGAGCGCGAGGTGCTCGCGCTGATGGCCGAGGGCGCGTCCAACCACGGCATCGCGAGCAAGCTGTGGGTCACCGAGGGCACGGTGGAAAAGCACGTGCGCCACATCCTGGCCAAGCTGCGCCTGCCCGAGACCCACGAGAGCCACCGCCGCGTGCTCGCCGTGCTCACGTTTCTCGACGCGCGTTAGGCCGGAGCGCGAGGCGCTGCACCGCGGTGGCCGAGAGCTCGGCCTTGGGCACGAACCCAGCGGCAGGCGTCGCGTCGATGAGGTCGGCGAAGTCCGCCTCGGCATGCGTCGAGATGAGGATGATCTTCGGGACGTCCGACCCGTCCTCGGCCAGGCGCCGAGCGACGGCGAAGCCGCTGTCGGCGCCGAGCGCGATGTCGAGCAGCACGACGTCTGGGTGCAGCTCACGCGCGCGCGTCAACGCGTCCTCGCCGTTCGAGGCCACGCCCACGACGCTCAGGCCCTCGCGCTCGAGCATCCTGGCAGCGGCTTTCACGAACGACGCGTGGTCGTCCACGATGAGACAGCGGAGCGGCACTCGTCCAGCGTGGCACCAAGCGCGCCGCGGAACATTGCCGCTAGCAGGAATCTTTCGGTCACGCTGCCAGTGCCTCGACCCGCGCCGCGGCGGGCTGCGCCGGCTCCACGGGCCGCCGCAGCGTCGCGAGCAGCGAGAGGCCGGCCGGAAGGCGCACGCCGGATGCGACCAGGCGCGCCTCGAGCCGCAGCGGCCATTCGAGGACCCCGTTGAGCGCCGCGGGCGTCAGCTCGAGGTCGGAGCGCTCGTGCGTGCGCCGATGGCGCTGCGCGACGCGCACCGCGGCGGTGGCGGGCAGCAGCACGCTGTTGAAGTGCGTGTCGCCGACGACCTCCCAGCCCGCGGCGCACGCGACCGCGCGCAGCGACGCGCTGTCGTAGCGGCGGAAGTGCAGGTTGACCACGTCGTGCCACGACCACAGCGACTGATAGGCCGGCACGGTCACGAGCAGCACGCCGCCCTCGCGCGTGACCCGCCGCAGCTCGGCGAGCGTCGCGATGTCGTCGGGCGTGTGCTCGACCACGTCAAGGCAGGTCACGACGTCGAAGCTCTCGGCGCGGAAGGGAAGGTCTTCCACGCGCGCGACACGGACGTCGCGATGCCCACGGCGATGGGCGAGATCCACCGCATCGGGGCTGGCATCGACGCCCGCCACGCGGCCATAGCGCACGAGCTCGTCGAGCGTGCGTCCCGAGCCGCACCCCGCGTCGAGCAGCCGCGCGCCGGGGAGGAGCACGACCCTGTCGAGCGCCGCGCGCAGGATGCGCCGCCGGCCCCGGTACCACCAATGGCGATCGTCGCTGGACAGCATCACCTGCAGCTCGTCGTGCCTCATGGCGGCGATCCTGCCCCCGTCCAGGCGTAGGCGGAGCGTGCGCCGGGTTGCGATCGCGTTAGCGCGCGGCGCGACTAACAGAACGTCAACGCCCGACCAACCCGGTTGCAAGCGCCGGGCCCGCACCCTCGCGCCCATGTTCTCGCCCGCCCAAACCAACAACATCGTCGCGGTGAGGATCGCGGGCCGGCTCTACCACGTCAGCTCGTTCCGCGAGATGGCCTGGAACCACGAACCGGTCACGGTGTCGATCCTCATGAAGGGCTGAGCCGTGGCGACGTCGACCGTGACCACCGGCCGGCCGCCGGTCGCCGCGCGGGCGAGAGTGCCCGCCGGGGTGCTGGCCGCGCTCCCGCTCGCGGCCATCACGGCCGCCGGCGCGGTGCTGCGGCTGTGGTCGTTCAGTCTCGTCGGCCCGAACCCGTTCTACGACGCCGCCGTGCGCAGCATGACGCTCTCGTGGCACAACTTCTTCTTCGGGGCGTTCGAGCCGGGAGGACAGGTCTCGGTCGACAAGACGCCCGTCGACCTCTGGCTCCAGGTGGCGAGCGTGAAGCTGTTCGGCTACTCGTTCGCCACGCTGCGCGTGCCCGAGGTCGTCGCGGGGATCATCGCGATCCCGCTCCTCTACGACCTCGTCCGCCGCCCGTTCGGCCGGCGCGCGGGGCTCGGCGCCGCGGCGGCGCTCGCGGTCCTGCCCGCCGCGATCCTCACTGCGCACAGCGACACGATGGACTCGCTGATGATGCTGCTCGACGTGCTCGCCGCGTGGCTGGTCGTGGTGGGTGCGCAGAGGCGCCAGGTCTGGCCCGTCGTCGCGGCCGGCGCCGCACTCGGCCTGGCCTTCAACGTCAAGCTGTTCGAGGCGCTGATCGTCCTGCCGGCCCTCGTCCTACTCGCGCTGATCGCGCTCGACTTCCCGTGGCGCCGGAAGGTGCTGGCCCTGGGCGGCGGTCTCGCCGCGTTCGTCGTCGTGAGTCTTGGCTGGATCGCCGCCGCGTCGCTGACGCCCCTCAGCGGCCGGCCGTGGCCGATCGGCTCGACCAACGGGAGCATCTGGAACGTCATCTTCGTCTTCAACGGGACCGACCGGCTGAGCGGGCATGCAAGCGCCGCCGCGCTCGCCGCCGACCCCCCCGGCCCGCTGCGGTTCCTGCGTCTGGCCGATCATGGCTACGCCAAGACGGTCGGCACGATGCTCGTCGCCGCGCTCGTGCTCGGCGCTGCGGCGAGCGCGATCGCGATCGCCAGACGGCGGCGCGGCGCGCCGATGAACCGGCTCACGCTCGGCGGCGCGCTGTTCCTCGGGACGTGGCTCGTGTCGGGCGTCGCGCTGCTGAGCCACATGCAGCGCTTCCAGCCGCGATACCTCGAGGCGGTGACGCCGGCGATCGCCGCGGTTGTCGGCGTCGGCCTGGCCGAGCTCTCCGGGTTCGCGCTCGTCGCCGCCGTCGCCCTCGCCACGGTCGCCGCGGTCGCGGTCGGGCACCCGCCCACGTGGGCGGCGATCGTGGCACTCGGCGCGGTGGCCGCGTGCGCGGTGATCACCTCGTCGCGGGCGTGGCCGCGGCGAACGACCGCCCTCGCCGTCCTGGGCCTCGTCGCCGTGCTCGCGGTCCCCGCCTCGGCCGCCGTGCTCGTGGCGCGCCACCACCGCTCGGACGCCGGCCTGCCCCTGCAGACGAACTCCCCGCGGCTGACCGCGCTCAGCCGCTTCCTCATCGCCCACCAGGGCGGCGCGCGCTACGAGATCGCGAGCCCGACCGTCGCGCGCGCGGAGCCGCTGATCATCCGCGACGCGCGCCCGGTGCTGATGTTCACGAGCCTGTACGGCCGCCCGCTGCTCGACGCCGCGCAACTCGAGCACCTCGTCGCCACCGGGCAGGTGCGCTACGCGTGGCTCGGGCGCACGGCGTGCGCGGCGAACGGCTGCACCGACGCGATCCGATGGGCCATCGCCCACGCGCAGGACGTGAGCGCGGCGGCCGGGCAGCCGCCGGGCACGCTCTTCCGGTTGACCACCGCGCCGAAGCCGTAGCCCGGCACGCTCACTGCAGCGGCGCCGCTCGCGGCAGCGTCAGGACGAAGCGGGCGCCCGCCGCGGTGCTCTCGAGCGCGAGATCCCCGCCCATCCGCCGCGCCATCTCGCGGCCGATCGCGAGACCGAGGCCGAAGCCGCCGGGCTCCGCCTGTGCGCCGCGCGTGAAGCGGGCGAAGATCCGCTCGCGGTCCTCGGCGGCCACGCCGGGCCCATCGTCCTCGACCGCAATGCCGACCAGATCGCCGGGCGCGACGTACTCGACGCGCACCCCGCCGGGCGCCGGCGTGTGGCGCAGCGCGTTGTCGAGCAGGATCCGCATGATCCGGGCAACGTTGCCCGGATCGCCGAGGGCCAACCCGTCGGCGCCGTCGGCCACCACGAGGCTGCGGCCTTCGCCCGCGATCCGCCCGTCCATCTCCGCGACGACCGACCGCAGCACCTCCGAGAGCTCGACCGGCTCGGAGCGCAGCGCCAGCCCGGCGTCGAGGCGACTGAGGTCGAGCAGTTCGCCCGCCAGCTGGGACAACCGCGCCGCCTGCTCGTCGGCCTTGCGCGCCTGCTCGCGGGCATCGTCGATGGCGACCGGGTCGGCGTCGAGATCGGACAGCAGCAGGTCGAGCATCACCTGCAGCGAGGCCACCGGCGTGCGCAGCTCGTGCGAGGCGGTGGCCACGAACGCCCGCCGCGCCTGCTCCTGCTCGCGCAACCGCGTCTGCATCGTCGCGAACGTCCGGCTCAGGTCGCCGATCTCGTCGCGGCCCTGCTCGGGCCGGAACTCGGCGACGGGCCCAACCTGCGCGACGCGCTCGGCCGTGTCGCGCAGCCGCCGCAGCCTCCGGACCATCCGGCCGGCGATGAGCAGGCCCACGAGGACCGCGCCGACGAGGCCCGCCGCCGCGGCCACGAGGAACGCGCGGCGAACGACGTCGATGACGTCGTCCACGTCCGCGAGCGAGCGGCGCGCCGCAACGACCGCGCGCTCGCCGTGGATCCTGACGGGAATGGCGACCTGCACCTCGGGTTGCGCGTCGCTCCCGGCGATGATCCGGCGCTCGTGACCGCTGCTCAGCGCTTGGCGCGCCGCGGTCAGCGAGCCCGGCGTGACCGGCTCCGTGCTCACGAGCACCCGTCCGGACTCGTCGAGCACCGTGACGTCCGCGCCGCTGCTGCGCAGCGTCCGCGTCGCGGCCAGCAGTCGCGGGCTTCCCGGACGGACGGCCTCTGCCGGCAGCCGCGTGAAGTCCCCGACCTCGCCGCGGACCGCCTGCGCGAGCCGGTCGCGCGCGTCGGTGCGCAGGAGGTGGTCGAGCGGCGAGAACAGCGCGATGGCGGCCACCGCGAGCGTCAGCGCGCTCACCATCGCGAGCACGGCGACGAAGCGCTCGCGCAGCCCGAGTGGCACGATCAGGGCTCGCCGATGCGGTACCCGGCCCCGCGCACGGTGAGGATGAGCTGCGGGTCCTCGGGCCTGGTCTCGAGCTTCTCGCGCAGATGGCGTATGTGGACGTCGACCGATCGCGGGTCGCGGTAGGCGCTGTCGCCCCACACGGCGCGCAACAGCTCGTGCCGCGAGTGCACGCGCCGTCGCTGGGCCATGAGCGTGTGGAGGATCTCGAACTCCGAGAAAGTGATGGCGACCGGCTGCCCGTCGCGCGTGACCTGGCGCAGGGCGGGGTCGAGCGCGAGGGGGCCGATCTGCAGCGGCGTGCCGGCGCGATCGTCGCCGGTGCCGACGCGCCGCAGCACCGCGCGAATGCGGCTGCGCAGCTCGGCCGGGCGGAACGGCTTGACGACATAGTCGTCGGCGCCCGCTTCGAGCCCGAGGACGGCGTCGGCCTCGCTGTCGAGCGCCGTGAGCATGATCACCGCCACCCCGTTGCGCCGTTCGCGCAGCTCCCTGCAGACCTGGTAGCCGTCGGGGCTGTCACGTCCGAGTGCCACGTCGAGCAGGACGATGTCGAAGGCATGCGTGCTCGCCCGGTCGACGGCCGAGCGGCCGTCGGCCACCGCCATGACGCGATGGCCCTCGCGCTCGAACGACTGTCGCAACGCCTCGCGCAGCGACGACTCGTCATCACACACCAGGATGTCCAGCGTCTGAGCCGACATCGTCGAGCCAAAAGTAGCGCCGTACGGCCGGTCAGGCACCGACTGCACCGTTGTGCAGCGCGCGACGCAGGTCGACGACCTCGCGCAGCGTGTGCGTGTTCGGGGGACGCGCGGCCACCTGGGCGTGATGAAGCGGCGCCTCGACGGTGCGCGCGCCCGCCGCTCGGCTCTTGAGGAGCAGCTCGGCGCCGACCAGCGTGCCGCTCGCCCGCAGGTCGAGGTGCGACAGCAGCTCGCGGCGGACGAGCCGGAATGCGCAGTCGACGTCATGTACGCGCAGGTCGAACGCGGCGCGCAGGAAGCGGTTGCGGACGGCGGCACGTGCGCGGGCGCCGACCGGGCCCTGGGGCAGGATGCGCCAGCCGGCGACGAGGTCCGCCGACGCCGTCAGGGGCAGCATGTCCTCGAGGTCGCGGGCGTCGAACTGCACGCCGGTGTCGGCGAGCAGCACCCATGGCATCCGCGCCGCGGTGATGCCCGAGCGCAGCGCCGCCCCGTAGCCCAGCGTCTGGGCGTGGACGAGCAAGCGCACGCGCGGGTCGCGCGCGGCGGTGGCGGCGGCGACCGCGATGCTCTCGTCGGTGCTGCCGGCATCGACGACGACGATCTCGTGGGCCGCCGCGCAGCGTTCCGCGGCGGCGGTCGCGTTGAACACGGCGGCGGGCAGGTGCTCGGCCTCGTCGAAGCTGACGAGCACGACGGTCAGGCCGGGGAGGGCGTCGCGCGCCATCGCGACGCACGCTAGGAGCCACCGGTTGCGGTCCCTGGCGCGGCGCGTTGGTATCGCGTTAGCGGCCCTTGCGCTTCCAGGCGCCGATCAAGAGCGGCCAGAGAAACGGACGGTCGGGATGCTGCGCCGCGTCGCGCTCGAACGCCGCGAGCGTCGCGGCGGCGTCCGTCTCGTCCGTGATCCCGTGGGCCAGCGCGGTCGGCAGCACGCTGCGGAACACGCGGTCAAGGACCGCGTGGCCGTTCGCGAAGGAGTCGAGCCGGCCCGCGACGTCGGTGCCATCCGGCTCGCCGACGCCGGCCCGCGCGAAGAGCTCGGGCAGTCGCACGCCGATGCGCACGTCGGCGCCGGCGGCCGTGAACGCGGCGATCACCACTTCGATCGCCGCGTCCACGCTGCGGAGGGGAGGGAGGACGCGCATGCCATGAAGGTCGTAGTCCTGCACGAGCAGGTGGCCGCCGGGCGCCACCGCGTCCCACAGGCGTGCGAGGACCGCGACGCGCTCGGGCGTGTGGAACAGCAGGAGGCGCGCGAACACGAGGTCGAATGGCGCGCCCGGGATCGGCTCGGCCGCGGTCAGGTCGTGCGCGTGGAACGCGCACTGCCAATGGCCCGCCTGATGGAGCCGCTCGCGCGCGACCTCACCGAGCGCGCCGTCCATGTCCATGCCCACGACGCGGCCCCCCGCCCCCACCCGTTCGGCCATCAGTCGCATCGATTCGCCCGGCCCACAGCCGGCGTCCAGGCAGCTCGCGCCCGGCGCGAGCCCGACCTCGTCGAGCAGCCGCCCGGTCGCGGTCTCCCAAACGCGCGCCTGCACGCGCAGCCGCTCGTGCTCCTCTGGCGTGCGCCCGAGCGAATAGCGGTCGACATGCGTGCTGCTCATGGCCGCCACGGTCCCAGAGCGCGGTTTCTGAACGGCTTCACTCCGGGGCCCCATGGGACTAGCCTCGTGGGAAGGGTGGAGCCTCGGTTCCGGATCCTCGGCCCGATCGACGTGCGCGGCGCCGACCGCGTGCCGCGTGGCCGCACCCTGTCGCTGCTCGCCCTGCTCCTCGTGCACCGCGGCGCGTTCGTCCACGTCGATCGCGCGCTCGACGAGCTCTGGGAGGACGCCCGCCCCACCAACGGCAGGAAGGCCGTCCACGTGGTGGCGTCGCGGCTGCGCAGCGCGCTCGGCGAGGGCGCGCTGCGCTCGGAGGGCGGCGGGTACGCGCTGCGGATGGCTCCCGGCGACCTGGATGCCGACCAGTTCGAGGAGCTCGTCGGCGCCGGGCGGGCCGAGCTCGCCGCGGGCGAGGCGTGGGAGGCGGCGGGAACGCTGCGGCGGGCCCTTGAGCTGTGGCACGGGCCGGCGCTCGCGGACGTCGCCCACGCCCGGTTCGCCCAGCCGGAGATCGCGCGGCTCGAGGACCTGCGACTGGCATGCGTGAGCGACCGGATCGACGCGGACCTCGACTGCGGCCGCCACGCCGAGGTGGCGGGTGAGCTCGAGGCGCTGGTCCGCGAGCATCCGCTGCGCGAGCGGTTGCGCGGCCAGCAGATGCTCGCGCTCTACCGGACCGGGCGGCAGGCCGAGGCGCTCGAGGCCTACCGGAGCGCGTACGCGGCGCTGGTCGACGGTCTGGGCATCGAGCCGTCGCCGGACCTGCGCGAGCTCGAGTCGGCAATCCTGCGCCACGAGGTTCCCGCCCAGCGCGCGCCCGCGCCGAGCGGGCCACTGCCGGCCGACGCGCGGCGGCTGGTGACATGCGTGTTCGCCTGGCTCGAGCCGGCGAACGACGACGCCGAATCGCTGCGCGCGGTGCTCGAGGGCTTTCACGATGCGGCCGTCGCCACCTGCACCGAGCACGGTGGCACGGTCGTCGAGTCGCGCACCGACGCCGTGCTCGCGGTGTTCGGCGCGCCCGTCGCCCACGAGGACGCGGCACAGCGCGGGCTGCGGGCAGCGGCCGAGCTCGTCGGCCTGCAGGCTCGCTGCGGCGTCGCGACCGGCGAGGTCGTCGCGGCCGCACGGCGCGCGACGGCGACCGTGATCGGCGAGCCGGTCGGCGCCGCCGAGCGCCTCGGCCGAGCGGCGGCGCGCGGGGAGATCCGCCTCGACCCGCGGACCTGGAGCATCGTTCATCACGCGGCTCGCGCCACCGCACTGCGCGACGGAGGCTTCCGGCTCGACGGGTTCGACCCCGACGCCCCGGCCATCGGGCGCCGGCTCGACCGCCCGCTCGTCGGGCGCGAACCGGAGCTGGAGCGCCTGCGCGAGGCGTTCGCGCGCGTCGAGGCCGCGCGCGCCGCGCGCCTGCTCGCCGTCGTGGGCGAGCCGGGCATCGGCAAGTCACGCCTCGTCGCCGAGCTCGACGCGGTCGTCGGCGCGCGCGGCACGGTGCTGATCGGGCGCTGCCCGGCGTACGGGCGCGGCATGACCTACGCGCCGCTGCGCGCGGTCGTGGAGGAAGCCAGGGGCGACCGCTCGATCGACGAGCTCGGCGCAGCGCTGGGCGTGCCGCCGTCCGCGGCGCGCCAGGTCGCGGTTGCCGTGGGGCTGCGGGAGGGTCGCGTCGGCGAGGACACCGGCTGGGCGTTCCTGCGCGTCATCGAGGGCCTCGCGCGGAGCCGGCCGCTCGTCCTCGTCGTCGACGACGCGCACCTCGCGGAGCCCGCGCTGCTGGAGATGCTCGGCGACGTCGCCGCGAGGCTGCGCGGCGCGCCCGCCCTCATCGTCTGGGTCGCGCGCCGCGACGCGCTCGACGAGCGTCATCCCGGCTGGGCGGAGCGCGTCGACGAGCTGCTCGAGCTCGGGCCGCTCTCGCCCGCGGCGGCGGCCACGCTGGTCGAGGAGATCGACGAGGGCCGCCTGGAGCCGGCCCAGCGGGAGCGGATCGCGGCGGCGGCAGGCGGCAACCCGCTGTTCCTCGAGCAGCTCGTGGCCTACCTCGAAGAGCGCGACGCGCCTTCCGAAGCGCTTCCGCCCGCGCTGCATGCGCTGCTCGCCTCGCGCCTCGACCGGCTCGAGGCGGCCGAGCGGTCGGTGCTCGCCCTCGGCGCCGTGGTGGGCGACGCGTTCGAGACCCGGGAGGTGAGCGCGCTCGCCGAGGGCATGTCGCGCGTCGAGCTCGAGCGCGCGTGCGAGCGCCTCGTCATGCGCGACCTGCTGGAGCAGGGCGACGACGGCCCGCTGCGCTTCCGGCACGGCCTGGTGCGCGAGGCCGCGTACGCGTCGCTCGCGAAGACCGCGCGGGCGCGGCTGCACGAGCGCCACGCCGCGTCGCTGGAGCGGCTCGGGGCCGACCTGCCGGAGGCGGACGCCCGCATCGGCCTGCACCTCGAGGCCGCGTGCCGCTACGAGCGCGACATCGCCGGCGCCATTCCTGCGGCGCTCGCGTCGGCCGCGGGCGAGCGGCTCGCCGACGCGGCGTTCGTCGCGCGCACGCGCGGCGACCTTCCCGGCGAGATCGGCTTCCTGGAGCGCGCCGTGGCCGTGCTGGGCCCCGATCGCGCGGAGCGCGCCGAGCTGATGCCGACCCTTTCGGCAGCCCTCATCGAGGCCGGCGACTCGGCGCGGGCCGAGGAGTTCGCGCGGCAGGCCGTGGCCGCGAGCATCGCGCTCGCGCTCCCGGGCGCCGAGGCGCGCGCGGCGATCGAGCGCGAGCGCGTGCGCCTCTATCGCAACCCCGAGAGCTTCGACGTCCGCGCCGCTATGGCGGTCGTCGACCACTCGTCGCGGGTCCTGCGCGCGCGCGGCGACGCGCTCGGCCAGGTCCGCGTCGACTACCTCATGGCGGATCTCACCTGGCTGCTCGGCGACGCCGTCGCCACGTACTCCCACAGCAAGCGCATGCTCGACCATGCGCGCCGTGCGCACAGCGGCGTGGACATCGCGACCGCGCTGCTGTTCATGACGTGGTGCCTGGTCCAGGGCCCGTGCCCGGTGCCGGAGTCGATCGACCGCTTCGACGCGCTCGGCGCCGAGGGCAGCGACCTGCGCGCGGTCGAGCTCACGGCGATGGGATGCCGTGCCGGGCTTGTGGCCATGACCGGTCGCTACGAGGACGCCGGCGCCGCCATGGCCGACACGCTCGCGGGCCTGGCGGAGATGCAGCTCAGCGCGATCAGCGTGTACATGGCGTTCCTCGCCTGCGTGGTCGCCCTCCTCGCGGGCGATCCGGGCGCGGCGGAGCGCATCCTGCGCGACGCCCGGACGCTCGTCGTGGACCCGGAGGACCGCTGGTATCTCTCGATGATCGACGCCGACCTCACGCACGTGCTCCTCGCACAGGGCCGGGTCTCCGACGCGGTCGCGACGATCGCCGAGATGGACGCCCGGCCGATCTCCTGCGACGCGGAGTGGGTCATCCGGCGCCACATCGCGCGCGCCCTCGTCGCCGCGAGGGCCGGCACGCCCGAAGCGGGCCTCGAGGACGCCGACGCGGCAGTCGCCGGCGCGGACCGGACCGGCCTCATCGTCACCCGCGCCGAGGCTCATCGCGCGCGCGCCGAGGTGCTGGCGGCCATCGGGCATACGGAGGAGGCGGCACGGGCGGCCCGCCGGGCGCTGAGGCTCTACGAGGCCAAGGCGCACACGATCGCCGCGGCGAGCACCCGGGCGGAGTTCGCGGAACTGCTCGCCGCCTCCCCGCCGGCACTCAGTCCTTGATGAAATCGAGCAGCGCCTTATTGACCTCGTCGGGGAACGTCCAGCCGATGTTGTGCGGGCCGCCTTCGACGGTCACGAGCTTGAGGTCGTCGATCAGCCCGGGCAGCCGGGCTGCGGTCGCCTCGTAGGGAAGGATCCGGTCCTCGGTGCCGTGCACGACGAGCGTCGGGACGTCGATCTTCGGCAGGTCGCCGCGGAAGTCGGTCAGCCAGGTGGCGACGCACGCGTAGGTCGCGTGCGGCGACGAGCCGGCGGCGACGTTGAAGCTCGCCTGGACCGCCGCCTCGCCGATGCGCTCGGGCGCGAGCTTGTCGGTGTTGTAGAAGTTGTCGAAGAAGTCCTTGAAGTAGGCGTAGCGGTCCTTGACGATCGCCTGCTGGATCCCCTCGAAGACCGACCCGTCGACTCCGTCCGGGTTGTCGTCGGTCTTCAGCAGGAACGGCGGGATGACCCCGAACATCGCCGCCTTGCGCACGCGGCCCGACCCATACGTGCCGAGGTAGCGGGTCACCTCGCCGGTGCCCATCGAGAAGCCGCCGAGGACGATGCCCTGGAGATCGAGGTGCTCCAGCAGCGCGTTGAGGTCCGCGGCGAAGGTGTCGTAGTCGTAGCCGACGGTCGGCTGGCTCGAGTTGCCGAAGCCCCGGCGGTCGTACGCGATGACGCGGTAGCCGGCATCGAGCAGCACGCGTTCCTGGCGCTCCCACGAACGCCCGTTGAGCGGATAGCCGTGGACGAGCACGATCGGCTGTCCGGAGCCGTGGTCCTCGTAGTAGATCTTGATGTCGGCGCCGTTCTCCTGGCCGACGGTCACCTTCGACATGCGTTGCCTCCTGTTCGTCAGGCGTGGCCGACAACCCTCTCACCGCCGTCCATGCCGCACGCAACGTTCCGGTTATCTGACGAGAGCCTTTCGTTGGTACGGCTAGCCGTAGCAGTACCGCGCCCGCGCGAAGTGCCGTAGTCGGGTACTGCTGTGGCACGACCGGCGCGTGCCGAGACTCTCTGCACCACCCCGCAGGACCAACTCACAGGAGACCTCTCTCATGCGCAAGTCCCTCACCATCGGCCTCACGACCGCCATCAGCGCGGCCGCGATCGCCGCCCCCGCGATGGCCCAGGCCCCGGCCCCGGCGCCCGCGGCGGCCAACGCCGCCAACGCCCCGCAGATCCACCTCAGCCCGATCAAGGTCCAGACGAGCAAGCGCGGCTACGTGATCGCCTCGGTGCCGCTGACCGCGATCAACATGGGCAAGCAGACCGTGTACGTCAACTACCGCTCCAACCTCAAGGCGTTCGAGCCCGCCACCGGCGGCGAGTTCAGCGGAACGAGCGGGAAGCTCGGCGTCCCCGGCGACGGCAAGGTCTACAAGGTCTACACGCAGCGCTTTGCCTTCAGCGGCAAGACCGCCGCGCAGGTCCGCAAGAGCCTGAAGGTCACGATCTCGAACCCCACGGGCGGCGCCGTCATCACGGACGCCACCGCGACCGCGAGCTCCTGAGGGCTCGAGGATGCGGAACAAGATCCTCATCGGGATGACCGCCGCGGTCACCGCGGCCGCCATCGGCGCGCCGGCACAGGCGCAAACCCCGGCCCCGGCCCCGAGCGTCCACGTCGCCCCCTGCCACGTCACGCAGAGCCACAATGGCAGGGGCTACGCTTGGGCCTCGTGCTCGATCGTCGGCAACGTCCCGTACGGTCAGGTCATCACCGTGCAGTACAAGCTGAACCTCAAGACGTTCACGCCGCCCACGTACGGCAAGTGGGCCAAGCAGACCGGGAAGTTCACGCTCGCGAACACCGGCGGGATGCCCGGCCAGGCCCCCGGCACGTACAGCCAGATGATCGGCGCGATGAAGTTCGCCATCCAGGGCAAGACCGTCGCCCAGGTCATGAAGGGCCTCAAGATCACCATTAGCGCGCCCGCGGGCGTGACCGTTACCCAGGCCGTCGCCACCGCCGGCCAGAGCTCCTGACCAGGTTGGCCACGCCGGAGCTCTTCAGCACCACCGCGTTCCAGGACGCACTCGAGTCCCTGCTGGCCGCCGCCGCTTGGGGAGCCGCCGACACCGGCGAGCTCCTCGCGGTGGCGGCCCGCGTTCGGGACGGCGACCCGGACTCCTGGCTGCTCGAGTGGACCGCCGCGGGCGGTGCGGCCTGGTCGGCCGCCAACCGCGGCGCGGACGCCACGCCGTACCTCCACGCCGCCAGCTACTACGCGGCGGCCCTGGCGCTCATCGCCGAAACGGACGGCTCGGTCTCCGAGGCGGCGCTCTGGGAGCGCCAGCGTGCGTGCTGGGATCGCGCCGTCGACCTCCTCGGCGGCGAGCGGCTCGAGATCCCGTACGCGGACACCACGCTGCCGGGCTACTTCTTCCGCGCGGCCGACGAGCCCCGGCCGCTCGTGGTCATCGACCACGGCGGCCGCCATGCCACGTCGCAGGCCTGGGCGATGGGCGGCGCGGCCGCGCATGCGCGCGGTTATCACTGGATGACCTTCGACGGGCCGGGCCGGCAGGCGGCGCTCTTCCGGCAGCGGCTCGTCCTGCGCCCCGACTGGGAGGCGGTTCTGACGCCGGTCGCCGACGCGATGTCCGCGCGCCACGACGTCATCGGGGGGCAAATGGCGGTCATCGGCGTCGAGCACGGTTCGTATAGCGTCGCCCGCGCGCTCGCGTTCGAGCACCGCTTCGCCGCGGCCGTCGTGGCGCCCGGCGTCGTCGACGTCTCGTCGGTGTGGGTCGACGCGCTCCCACCGATCGCGCGCGAGGCACTGCTCGCGGGCGAGCGCCAGGCCTTCGAACGCGAGATCTACCTCGCGCGCCTGTTCGACCCTGCGATCAACCACACGCTCCGTCGGCGTGGCACGTGGTATGGCCTCGCCGGTCGCTCGCCGTTCGACCTCTACGAACGTGTCCGCCAGTTCCGCCTCGGCGACGAGGTCGAGCGCATCGTCACGCCGATGCTCGTGCGCGAGAACCCCAACGAACAGTTCTGGCCCGGTCAGTCGCGCCGGCTCCACGCGCGCCTGCGCGGGCCCAAGGAGCTGACGAGCTCGGGCGACCCGGTCGCCTGGCTGGCGGACGCGCTCAAGCCGTAGCTGAGAGGCCCCCGGCGCCACGGTTTACGATCGGACGATGCCGGTCTCGGCCGTCGAGGCTGTGCCGCCCCTCGTCGGGCGCAACGAGGAGCTCGAGCGGATTGCCGAGCTGCGCTCGTCCAGAGCGTGCGCCGGCGTCGTGATCCAGGCCGCTGCCGGGGTGGGCAAGTCACGGCTCGCGCGCGAGGCGGTGACCGCGGCCGAGCACGACGGAGCGCTGACCGGGTGGGTCCAGGGCACCCAGAGCGCAGCGGCGGTCCCGCTCGCCGCCTTCGTCGGCCTGCTCCCGCCGGACGCGCGCTCGGACGACCTGCTGTCACTCATGCGCCAGAGCATCGCGTCCCTGCGGACGCGCGCGGACGGGCGGCCGATCGTCCTCGGCGTCGATGATGCGCAGGCTCTCGACCCGACTTCGGCCGCGCTCACTCTGCAGCTCGCCGCGACGCAGGCTGCCTTCCTCGTGGTCACCCTGCGCCTCGGCGAACCGCGCCCTGACGCCGTGGAGTCACTCTGGAAGGACGCGGGTCTCGCCAGGCTCGAGCTCGCGCCATTCGGCGAGGACGAGATCGCGGAGCTTCTCGAGACGCGGCTTGGCGACCCCGTTGAGCAGCGCGCCATGCGCTGGTTCTACGACACCACGCAGGGGAACGCGCTCTACGCCAGCGAACTGCTCATCGGCGCGGTCGACAGCGGCAGTCTGCGGCGCGTCCGCGGGCTGTGGCGCATGGCGAAGCCGCCGCCGGTGACCGAGTCTCTCGGCGACCTCGTCGCGGCGCGCCTGGCGACCCTCGAGGAGCACGAGCGCGAGGCGGTCGAACTCGTGGCCTTCGGCGAGCCGCTGCCGCTGCACGACGTGGTCGAGCTGACGAACGACGCGTCGCTTGTCGCCGCCGAGAAACACCGGATGGTCGTGGTCGACGGCGCTACCGCCGACAGCCCAGTGCACCTCGCGCACCCGGTCTACGGTGAGGTCGTGCGCAGCGCGGTGCCCGCGTCCGTCGCGCGCAAGCTTCGCCGCCGTCTGGCCGCGCTGGTTCAGGCGCGCCGGCCCCTCGCCCAGGACGACGCGCTGCGAGTCGCCCGCTGGCTGCTCGACGCGGGCGAGGCAGTCCCGCTCCACCTGCTAATCGACGGCGCCGGCGCCGCGATCGCTGCCGGCGACCCGGGCCTCGGCGCCGAGCTGGCCAGGCTGGCGCTCGACGATGGCGGCGGCGTGCCGGCCGCCCTGCTGCTCGCCCGCGCGCACATCAGCCGGCAGCGCTTCGAAGAAGCAGCCGCGGTCCTCGACGGCGTGCAGGCGAGCGTCGACGACCCGGACGCTGCCCTCGCGTACCTCGAGCTCTACATCCTGGTCCTCTTCTGGGGCCTCGGCCGAGAGGACGATCTCCGGGGCCTGTTCGAGCGCGCCCAGGCGTGGTGGCCCGATGACGCGTGGCGCCAGCGTCTGCAGCCGCTGCGTCACTACGTCGCCGGGCTGGGCAAGCCGTACGGCGCGGAGGTCGACCTCTCGGAGGCGATCCTCGCCGACCCCCGCCTCGACGAGGAAGTGCGCCGGCGCATGGAACCGCTGCATGCCTCGGAGCTCATCTACGCGGGCCGCGCGCGCGAGGGCGTGGAGCTGGTGAAACGGGTCCGCCCAGACATCCCCCTGGACGGTCCCAACGACGAGTTCGCGTTCGCGACCTGGGCCTTCGCTGCCTGCGAGACGGGCGACGACTGGCTCGGCCTGGAGGACGAAGTCGCGGGACTGCTGCGCGAGGCCGTCCGCGCGGACGACAACGTCGCCACGGGCTTCACCGCGCTCACGCTCGGCACGATCCGGGCGTTCAAAGGCCAGCTCGATGAGGCCGCCCGCTGGATGGCGGAGGCCGAGCTTCGCCTCGAGCGCCGAGACGAGTACGGCTTCCTGTGCGTGGCGCGCGCGTGGCAGGTGGAGCTCGCGGCACATGAAGGCGACGCCGCGGCGGCGCAAGCTGCCCTGGCGCGCTGCCACGAATCGCTCAACGGCAAGCCGCCGCGTCCGGGCCAGGTCCCGACGATCGCCCGTGCCGAGGCGTGGGCCGAGTACGCGGGCGGCGACGCGCCCGCCGCCCAGCGGCGGCTGCTGGCGATGGCGGCCGAGACCGCGCCGATGCCGATGGTGGCCGCGCAGGTCGCCTACGACGCCTTGCGTCTCGGCGCTCGGCCGAGCGCGGTGGCGCCGGTGATGGCCGACTGCGCCGCCCGCTGCGACGCACGGCTGACGGCGGCCTGCGCGGCGCACGTCGCAGCCGGCGCAGCACGCGGCGCCCAGGCCGTCCTGGCGGCGTCGGAGCAGCTCGAGACGATGGGCGCCGTCGTCTACGCGCTGGAGGCGGCCGCCGAAGCCGCGGCTCTGTTCGCCGACGAGGGCCGAGAGGACTCCGCCCGCCGCGCGGCCTCGCGCGCACGCGAGCTGCACGAGTCCACAAGCGGGCTGCGACCGCTGGACATCGCGGGGCTGGACTCGGCGAAGGTGACGCTCACGGCCCGCGAGCGCCAGCTCATCGACCTCGCGCGGCAGGGGCTTTCGAATGCCGAGATCGCAGACCGGCTCGTGCTCAGCGTGCGCACGGTCGAGTCGCACCTGTACCGCGCGATGCAGAAGCTCGGCATCAACGACCGCCGCATGCTCTGACGGTCCGGCGCCGGCAGCCGTCATCCTTCGACCGATGAGCACCGACGCGGGACGGCGCATCCAGGAGCTCGCAGCGCGGGTCGTCGAGCTGCGCGACGCCTACTACCAGGGCGATCCGCTCGTCGCCGACGCCGACTACGACGCGCTCGAGGACGAGCTGCGCGAGCTCGTCGCCGCGCATCCCGACCTGGCGCCCGACCCCAACCCGCTCGAGTCGGTCGGGGCGACGTCGGCGCTGCACACGCCGGTGCGCCACAGCCGGCCGATGCTGTCACTCGAGAAGGCCAACGCGCCCGAGCAGGTCGCCGCGTTCTTCGGGCGCTTCCCGGGACAGTCGGTCGTCGTCATGCCCAAGCTCGACGGCGTGTCGCTCGCCGTCGTCTACGAGCGCGGCCGCCTGCGCCGCACGATCACGCGCGGGGACGGCACCATCGGCGAGGACGTGACCTTCCTCGTGCGCGCGCTGGGCGACGGCATCCCGGATGCGATCGCCTCGCAGGGACGGGTCGAGGTCCGCGGCGAGCTCGTGATGCTGCGCTCGACGTTCGCGGCCTTCAACGCCGCGCACCCCGACAAGCCGCTCATCAATCCGCGCGGCGCGGCGGCCGGGACGTTGCGCGCCAAGGACCCGGCCGTGGTCGCCGAGCGCCGCCTGCGCTTCTTCGCCTTCGACCTCGATACCGACGACGGCGCCAGGGCCGACGTCGAGGACGCGCTGCGCACGCTCGGCTTCGACGCCGCCGACATGCGCCATTGCGACGACGCCGAGGCGGCGCAGGAGGTGATCGCCGCAATCGAGGTGGGACGCAACGAGCTCGACTACGACCTCGACGGCGCCGTGTTGCGCCTTGCCGACCGCGACGCCTACGCCGCCGCGGGGACACGCGCGAACAGCCCGCGCGGCGCCCTGGCCTACAAGTTCGCCGCCGAGGAGAAGACGACCGTTCTCGCGGACGTGCTCTGGGACGTCGGGAAGATCGGCAAGGTCGCGCCGACCGCCGTGCTCGAGCCGGTGTTCGTCGGCGGGACGACGGTGACGCGCGCGACGCTGGCCAACCAGGAGGTCATCCGCGCCCGCGGCGTGCGCATCGGCGACACCGTGCTCGTGCGGCGCGCCGGCGACGTGATCCCGTTCGTGGCGGGCGTGCTCGACGCGTCCAAGCGCACGGGCGCAGAGCGCGAGATCGTCCCGCCGACGAACACCGGCTCGAGCACGGCGGTCGGCGCGACCTTGCCGATCT
>DATFRW010000287.1:0-5450 GCA_035262945.1 Solirubrobacteraceae bacterium | reverse complement strand
CGCGCTTCGTTTCGTTGACCTTCGGCGTAACCATGATGTGCGTCCTTACGCACTGGACGGTCGGACGGATGCGCGGGCGCGGCCACCGCCCACCCGTGGGGTGCGGCGGATGATTCGCCACTCATCCGATCGTAGGAGCCCGTGTCAGGCCGCTTGAGCCTTGGCCGTCTGTAGTTCCTTCTTGACCACGCCGCGCTTGTAGTTGCTGATCCGCAGCCGCTCCTCGAGGTACGGGATCGCCTGGGCGGAGTGGCCGGTGAGGCGCAGGGCGTTGCCGAGGTTGTAGAGCGCGTAGGCGTAGTCGACCTGGCTGGTGAGCTGCTGGGCGCGGAAGGCGTCGACCGAGCGCTGGAGCGGGGTGACGGCATCGGCCGGGCGGCCGTCGAGGATGAGCGCATAGCCCTGGTTGTTGAGCGCGACCGCGTTGTCGCTCTTGGCCTGCGTGGTCGTCGGGGGCTGGGTCTGCGTCTGCGTCTGCTGCGTTTGCGTTTGCTGCTGCTGGGTTTGGGTCTGCGCCGGGGCGGGCTTCTGCGCCTGCGTGCCCGTGTCGGGCTTGCGGTCCGCCGCCGTGGTGCCATGCGAGCTCGTCGTCGTGTCGCCGCTGCCACCGCCGCCGCCGCCGGTCGCGATGGCGATCGCGGCGCCCGCGACCAGCGCGATTGCCGCCAGCGCGGCGAGGCCCGGCCACCAGCGCCGCGCCGCGGGGCGGGCAACCGCGACCGGGGCGGCGACCGTGGTGGGCGGCGCATCGTCCTCGTCGAGCGCCGCGTCCAGCGCATCGAGGAACGCGGCGCACGTCGCCGGGCGCCGCGCGGGGTCCTTCGCCATCCCGGCGCGCAGCACGCCGTCGACCGGCAGCGGCAGATCGGCGATGCCGCTGGCCGACGGGATCGACGACTCGACATGGGCGCGGGCCTGAGCGGTCGGATGGTCGCCCGAGAACGGCCGGGTCCCGGTGAGCAGTTCGAATGCGATGCACGCCAGGGCGTAGCGGTCGCTGGCCGCGGTCGCCTGCTCGCCGCGGGCCTGCTCGGGCGAGATGTACGCCGCGGTGCCCAGCACCTGCCCGGTCTGGGTCACCGACGCCTCGGTCGCCACCGTCGCGATCCCGAAGTCGCCGACGGCGAGGCGCCCGCGCTCGTCGATGAGCAGGTTGGCGGGCTTGACGTCGCGATGGACCACGTCGTGGCGGTGCGCGCAGTCGAGCGCCTCGCCGGCCTCCTGGAGCCACCGCAGGGCCAGTGCCTGCGGGATCTCGCGGCCGCCGCGTAGCCGGTCGGCCACCGTGCCGCCCGCCAGGTACTCCATGACCATGAACGGCCGGCTGTGGTGCTCGCCGATGTCGTAGACCGTGACGATGTGGCGGCACTCGGACAGCCGCGCGCCCGCGCGCGCTTCGCGGAGGAAGCGGCGGTTGGCGCGCTCGTCCTCGGCGTAGGCAGGGGAGAGCACCTTGACCGCGACTAGCCGCCCCAAGAGCTCATCCTGCGCCGCCCACACCGAAGCCATGCCGCCGTTCGCGATGTGGCGCACGACGCGGTAGCGGGCCGGCAGCGCAATGCGATGCTCGCCGACAGGCATTCCCCGGCACGCTACCCCAGCGACCGGCCCGCTACACTGCACCGCCGTCATGGCGAAGGTCTGTCACAGCTGCGGAAAGGGCCCTGCGTTCGGCAACAGCCGCAGCCACTCGATGGTGGCCACGAAGCGTCGCTTCGATCCGAATCTCCAAAAGGTGCGGATCATGGACGGCAAGGCCCCGCGGCGCGTCTACGTCTGCACGCGCTGCCTCAAGGCGGGCAAGGTCACCAAGGCGCTCTAGGGCGGCCGCGCCAGCCGCGTGTCCGACCCGAGTCTCGTCCGTTTCCGCGCCGCGCTCGAAGGCGCGCTCGCGCACCTCGAATCGAGGCGCAGCGAGATCAACGACCTCAACGTCTTCCCGGTCGCCGACGGCGACACGGGCGACAACATGGCGCTCACGCTGCGCGCCTGCCTGGACGAGGTCGACCGGCTCGCGCAGGTCGACCGGCCGCTCGACGAGATCGGCCGCGACGAGATCGTCGACTCGGTCGCTCGCGCCGCGCTGCTGGGCGCTCGCGGCAACAGCGGCGTGATCCTGTCCCAGCTCATCCGCGGCGCGGCGGAGGAGCTCATCTCGCGGCCCGGCGAGCTCGTCGATCCGGTGCTCGTCGGCGCCGCCATGGCGCGCGCGGCGCAGCGCGCCTATGCGTCGGTGCGGGCGCCGGCCGAGGGCACGATGCTCACGGTCGTGCGCGACATGGCCGCCCACGTCGCCTCGCGGCTGGCGCACGAGCCCACCCCGCGCCTGGACGCGGGCGCCGAGGGCACTGTGCAGAACCGCGTGCTCTCCGACGTGCTCGAGGAGGCGATCGCGGCCGGTGAGGCATCGCTGCGCCGCGGCCCCGAGTTGCTGCCCGTCCTGCGCGACGCCGGCGTCGTCGACGCCGGCGCCTACGGCGTCGTCGTGATCTTCGCGGGCGTCGTGGCCGCGCTGCGCGGCGAGTCCGCGCCCGAAGTCGCGCATCACGCGCCGGCGCGCGTGACGCACCCCGAGCACGCGTCCTCGACCTATCGCTACTGCACGAACTTCGCGGTCACCGGCGAGGCGCTCGATCCCGGCGGCTACATCGACGCGCTCGAACGTCTCGGCGACTCCGTGCTCGTCGTCGGCGACCGGACCACCCTCAAGGTCCACGTCCACACCGACGACCCGGAGCGCGCGATCGCCCTCTTCGACGGCGACGGGGAGGTCTCGCGCCTCGACGTCGCCGACATGCGCGCGCAGATCGGCCTGCGCGAGGCGCGCCTGGCGATCAACGGCGACCACGTGGCGGCCCGCTCGGGCGCCCTTGCGGTCGTCGCCGGCGCCGGCATGGCGCGGCTCTACGGGTCGCTCGGCTGCCACGTGCTCGACGGCGGGCCGACGCTCAATCCCTCGACGCACGAGCTGCTCGCGGGCATCCACGCGGTGCCGGCGGAGGAGGTCGTCGTCCTCCCCAACAGCCCGAACGTGATCATGGCCGCCGAGCGCGCGGCGGAGCTGGCCGAGAAGGCCGTCCGCGTCGTCCCGTCGCGCTCGCAGCAGGCGGGCCTGGCCGCCGCCGTCGCGCTCAACCCGGGCGTGAGCGCCGCCGACAACGCCGCCGCCATGGACGACGCGATCGCCGCTGTGCGCACCGGCGCGGTCGCGCCCGCGGCCCGCGAGGACGTCGCCGGCCGCTTCGTCGCGGGCGACGCGATCGGCTTCGTCGACGACGAGCTGGTGGCGTGGGGCGAGGCCGCGCCGACGCTCGAGGCGGTCTTTGCCGCGCTGGCCGCCGACGCCGAGCTCGTCACCTGCATCGCCGGCGAGGGCGCGCCGCTCGACGGCGACGCCGTCGCCGCGCTGGCGCCGCCCGACGTCGAGCTCGAGCTCGAGGACGGGGGGCAGCCTGCGTACTGGTGGCTCCTCGCTGCCGAGTAAGTCACAAACTGACGCTCACGTAAGGATCCGATTCGGCTACCATCGAACGGATGGCCGACCTGCCCGCCACCGTCGTTCCGCGCCGCCGGCTGGGCGTCGGCGTCGAGCACGAGCACTACAAGTGGTGGGCGCTCTCGTGCACCGGCCTCGGGATGCTCCTGGCCACGGTCAACTCGGGCACGCTCATCATCGCCCTGCCCGACCTCGAGCGCGCGCTGAACACCACCATCCTGCAGCTCGTCTGGGTGATCCTCGCCTACATGATCGCCTCGACGGTGCTGGTCCTCACCGCCGGCCGACTCTCCGACCTCTTCGGCCGCAAGCACGCCTACGTCGGCGGCTTCGTGGTCTTCGCGCTGGCCTCGCTGGGCGCCGGGTTCGCCGGGAGCGGCACCGAGCTCATCCTCTGGCGGATCGCGCAGGGCGTCGGCGGCGCGTTCCTCTTCGCCAACGCCGCTGCGCTGGTCACCGACGCGTTCCCGCGCGAGCAGCTCGGCCTGGCGATGGGTACCAACACCATGATCGCCGCCGTCGGCCTCGTCATCGGGCCGGTCCTCGGCGGCGCGCTCGTAGCGATCTCCTGGCACTGGGTGTTCTGGTTCAACGTCCCGTTCGGTCTTCTCGGCGGCCTCTGGGGCGGGCTCGTGCTGCGCGAGCTCTCTCGTCACGACCCACAGCGCGGCTACGACCTCCTCGGCACAGCGACGTTCGTCGCGGGGTTGACCGGGCTCGTCCTCGGCATCTCCAAGGGCGGCATCTCGGGGTGGAACGACCCGGTGGTCATCGTCGGCCTCATCGCCGCGGCGATCCTGCTGCCGCTCTTCGTGCTCATCGAGCACCGCGGCCGTGCGCCGATGCTCGACCTGACCATCTTCGAGAACCGGCTGTTCGCGGCCGCCACGGCTGCGGCGTTCATCAACGGCCTCTCGCGCTTCGCGCTGCTCTTCGTCTTCGTCTTCTACTACCAGGGCGCGCAGGGCGACGACCCGATCACCGCCGGGATCAAGCTCACGCCAATGGCCGTCGGCATGCTCGTCTCCTCGCCGCTGGCCGGGATGTGGGCCGACAAGCGCGGCTCGCGCACGCTGGCGGCGCTCGGGATGCTCGTCTCCGCCGCCGCGCTGGCCGCGATGACAACGCTGCAGGCCGATTCGCCCTACTGGCAGAGCACGCTGTGGCTGCTGCTGATCGGCATCGGCTCGGGCATGTTCAACTCGCCGAACACCGCGGCGATGATGGGCGCCGTGCCGGCGTACCGGCGCGGCATCGCCGCCGGCGCACGCACGATGCTGCAGAACACCGGCGCCGTGCTCTCGATCGCCTTCGTCCTCGCGATCGTGACCTCGTCGGTGCCGAAGGACGTGCTGTTCAAGATCTTCTCCGGCCTCGCGTCCGGCCTGTCGGAGGCGCAGCTCGAGCCGTTCATCCACAACATGCACACGGCCCTGTGGGTGCTGGCGGCGACGTCGCTCGTGGGCGCCGGGGTGTCGCTGCTGAGGCCGAAGCAATGAGCGCGACGGCCGAGACCGACCTGCGCATCGGCGAGGTCGCGCGGCGCGTCGGCACGACGCCGCGGACGATCCGCTACTACGAGGAGATCGGCCTGCTGCCCGCCGAGGGCGAGCGCCAGGCGGGCCGCCATCGGCTGTACGGCGAGCGCGACGTGGAGCGCCTGCGCGAGGCGGTGCGGCTGAAGGACCTGCTCGGCCTGACGCTCGAGGAGCTCAAGGAACTGCTCGAGGCGCAGGACGCGCGCGCGGCGCTGCGCGACGAGTGGCGCCACGGCGAGCCCGGCGCCGCCCGCAAGCGGGAGATGCTGGAGGAGTCGGGCCGGCTGATCGACCGCCAGCTCGAGCTCGTCCGCCGCCGCCGCGACGAGATCGCGACGCTCGAAAGCGAGCTCGTGGTCAAGCGCCGGGAAGTGCTCCGGAAGCGGCGCGAGCTGCCCGAAGGCTGAGCTCGCGCG
>DATFRW010000286.1:0-3005 GCA_035262945.1 Solirubrobacteraceae bacterium | reverse complement strand
CAGGAGCTTCACGGGCCCTATCCTGGCACCCGCAATGCTCGTCGCCATCGACGGCCCCGCGGGTGCCGGCAAGTCGACCGTCGCCCGCGCCGTCGCACGGGCGCTCGGTTTCACCTACCTCGATTCCGGGGCGCTCTACCGTTGCGTGGCGCTCGCTTGGCCCCGCGACCCCGCGAGCCTCGACATCCACTTCGAGGGCGACCGCGTGCTGCTCGACGGGGAGGACGTCAGCGACGCGATCCGCACCCCCGAGATCTCACAGCGCGCGTCCCAGCTGGCCACAGAGCCGAAGGTCCGCGCCGCGCTCTTCGACAAGCAGCGCGCGCTCATCGCCGAGGGAGATTGGGTCGCCGAGGGCCGCGACATCGGCACCGTCGTCGCGCCGGACGCCGAGGTGAAGGTGTGGCTGACGGCCGACGAGCGCGAGCGCGCGCGCCGGCGCGGCCAGCCGGTCGACGAGGTCCGCGAGCGCGACGCGCGCGACGCCTCCCGCGAGCATTCGCCGATGGTCGCCGCGCCCGACGCCGTCGAGGTCGACACCACCGGCCTGAGCATCGACGAGGTCGTCGAGCGGATCGTCGCGCTGGTGGGGGAGCGGGCGCGATGAAGGTCGCGGTCGTCGGCTATCCGAACGTGGGCAAGTCCTCGCTCGTCAACCGGCTCACGGGGTCGCGCGAGGCGGTCGTCCACGAGCGCTCCGGCATCACGCGCGACCGCAAGGAGGTGCCGTGCGAGTGGAACGGGCGGCGCTTCGAGCTCATCGATACCGGCGGCATGGACTTCCTCGATCCCGACCCGATCTCGGGCTCGATCCGCGAGCAGGCGCAGGCGGCGCTCAACGACGCGGTCGCGGCGGTCCTGGTCGTCGACGCGCGCGCCGGCAGGCGCCCCGGCGACGAGGAGCTCGCCGACCTCCTGCGCCGCTGGGACGGGCCGGTGATCGTCGCCGCGAACAAGGTCGACACCGTCGGCGACGTCGCCCTCGCGGCCGACTTCCACGCGCTCGGCCTCGGGGAGCCGCTGCCGGTCTCGGCGGCGCAGGGCCTCGGTACCGGCGACCTGCTCGACCGCATCACGGAGGTGCTCCCCGACGACGGCGACCTGCCCGAGGAGGACGATGACGTCATCCGCCTGGCGATCGTGGGGCGCCCGAACGTCGGCAAGTCGACGCTCGTGAACCGCCTCATCGGCGACGAGCGCGTGATCGTCTCCGAGACCGCGGGCACGACGCGCGACGCGATCGACCTGCCGCTCGAGGTCGACGGGCGCAAGCTCGTCATCGTCGACACCGCGGGCCTGCGGCGCCAGGCGAAGGTCCAGGACTCGGTCGAGTACTACACGACGCTGCGCTCGCAGCGCGCGGTCGAGCGCGCCGACGTGGCGCTCGTCGTCTGCGACGCGGCAGACGGCGTCACGAGCCAGGACCTCCGGGTCGCCGAGCTGGCGATGCGCGAGGGCTGCGCGACCGCGCTCGTGCTCAACAAGTGGGACGTCGCCGCGCTCGACGAGGATGCGCTCGCGCACGAGCGAGCGCGAGCGGCGCAGAAGCTGCGCCTGCGCCCGAAGGTGCTCACGGTGAGCGCGAAGACCGGCCGCAACGTGCAGCGGCTGCTCAACGAGGCGATCGCGCTCGGCGACCGCATGCACAACCGCATCCCGACGCCGCAGCTCAACCGCTTCCTGGCCGAAGTGGTGCAGGAGCGCCAGCCGCCGGCCAAGCAGGGCCACCGCCTCAAGCTGCTGTACATGACGCAGTTCCAGACCTCGCCGCCGCGCTTCTCGGTGCAGGTCAACTCGCGCAACCGCGTCACCCGCGACTACGCCTACTTCATCGAGAATCGCCTGCGCTCACGGTTCGGGATGGACGGCGTGCCCGTGATCATCGACTTCCACGAGCGCAAGCAGCGCCGCAGCGAGCGCTAGTAGAACCAACCCCGCTACCCTTCCCCGACCCATGAGCCAGCTTTCAGATAACGAGTTCCTGTTCACGTCCGAGTCCGTCACCGAGGGCCACCCGGACAAGGTCGCCGACCAGATCTCCGACGGCGTCCTCGACGCGGTCATGCGCGACGATCCGTATGGCCGCGTGGCCTGCGAGACACTCGTGAACACGGGCCTCGTGGTCGTGTCGGGCGAGATCTCCACGACGACGTACGTCGACATCCAGGAGGTCGCCCGCGAGACGATCCGCAAGATCGGCTACACCGACGCGGACCTCGGCTTCAGCGCGGATTCCTGCGCGGTCATCAACGCGATCGACAAGCAGTCGCCCGACATCGCCCAGGGCGTCGACCAGGCCTATGAGGCCCGGACGGACGCCTCCGACGACGATGACATGGACGTCGCCGGCGCCGGCGACCAGGGCATGATGTTCGGCTACGCCACGCGCGAGACGCCCGAGCTCATGCCGCTGCCGATCTCGATGGCGCACAAGCTCGCCAAGCGCCTGGCCGACGTGCGCCGCGCCGAGGTCATCCCGTACCTGCGCCCCGACGGCAAGACCCAGGTCACCGTCCGCTACCTCGACGGCAAGCCGGTCGAGATCGAGAAGATCCTCATCTCCACCCAGCACCGTGAGGGCGCCGAGGCGCTGCTGCCCGACGACCTCTGGGAGCACGTCGTCGAGCCGATCCTCCCGCAGGAGCTCTACGACTCGGGCAAGCTGCGCAAGAACCTGCTTGTCAACCCGACCGGCCGCTTCGTCATCGGCGGCCCCGTCGGCGACGCGGGCCTCACCGGCCGCAAGATCATCGCCGACACCTACGGCGGCATGGCCCGCCACGGTGGCGGCGCGTTCAGCGGCAAGGACCCGTCGAAGGTCGACCGCTCGGCCGCCTACGCGGCGCGCCACGTCGCCAAGAACATCGTCGCCGCCGGCCTGGCCGAGCGTTGCGAGATTCAGGTGTCCTACGCCATCGGCGTGGCCCTGCCGACCTCCATCGCGGTCAACACCTTCGGCACCGGCAAGATCAGCGACGAGAAAATCGTCCAGCTGGTTCGCGAGC
>DATFRW010000285.1:0-3234 GCA_035262945.1 Solirubrobacteraceae bacterium | reverse complement strand
TGCTCGCCGCGGCGCTCGTCGGCATCGGCCTCTACGCGCTGATCGTGGACCCGCAGCCGCTGCGCAAGATCGTGGCGTTCAACGTGGTCGGCAACGGGGTGTTCGTGTTGTTCGGCGCCATTGCGCACCGCGGCGCCGGGTTCGGCTGGGGCGGCGACCCGGTGCCGCAGGCGCTGCTGATCACTGGCCTCGTCGTCGCGTTTTCCGCCAGCGCGCTCGCGATCGCACTGCTGCTTCGCCTCCACGACGTGGCGGGCTCGGCCACGCTCGCCACCGATGCGCCGGCGCCGGTCAGTCCGGACGGCAAGGCCGCCGACGCGTAGATGCCGCCGATGACGACGACGCCCGGCGGGCTCCTGCTCGTACTGGCGGTGCTGGTGCCGTTCGTCGGCGTGCTCGCCGCGTTCGCGCTCGGCGGACGCAATGCCCAGCGCGTCGCGATGGTCACCATCCTCGCTGGGCTCGGCATCGCGATCGCCGTCGCCGCGGCGGTGGCGCAATCCGGCGACGCGCTCGTCTATCTGCTGGGCGGCTGGGGGGTGCCGCTCGGCATCGCTCTGCGCGCCGACGGGCTGGCGGTCGTCATGATACTGGCCGTCGCGGTGGTGATTGTCGGCATCGGCGCGTACGCGCGCGCCGATTTCGGGACGCCACCCGGCGTGCGGGAGGCGCGCGCACCGCTCGTGTTCTGGACGCTGCTGCTCGCCATATGGGGCTCGCTCAACCTGGTGTTCGTGAGCGGCGATCTCTTCACCTTGTACGTCGCGCTGGAGCTCCTGACCTTCGCGGCCGTTCCGCTGGTCTCGCTCGACGGCCGCGCCGAGACGCTGCGCGCCGCGCTCCGCTACCTGCTGTATGCGCTGCTCGGCTCCATCCTCTATCTGCTTGGCACGGTGCTGCTGTACGGCGTCTACGGCACGCTTGACATCGCCCTTCTGGCCGCGCGGGTCCAACCCGAACCGGCAACGCTGGCGGCGGCGGCGCTGATGACGGCGGGCCTGCTCGCAAAGACTGCGCTCTTCCCGCTGCATCTCTGGCTGCCGCCGGCGCACGCGGGCGCCCCGCCGGCGGCGAGCGCGGTGCTCTCGGGCCTGGTCATCAAGGGCTCCTGGTTCCTCGTCGTGCGGCTCTGGTTCGACGTGTTTCCGGACGTGGTGACGGCGCCGTCGGCCCAGCTGCTCGCGGGGCTGGGCGCGGCTGCGATCCTGGTCGGCAACGTGGTCGCGCTGCGGCAGGCGCGGCTCAAGCTCATGGTCGCGTACTCGACGGTGGCGCAGATCGGCTATCTGTTTCTGATGTTTCCGCTCGCGCTCGACCCCGCGTCAGCGCGGCTCGAGGGCGGCGGCGCCCTGGCCGGCGGCATGATGCACGCTGTCTCCCACGCTACCGCGAAGGCGGCAATGTTCATGGCGGCGGGCGTGATTTACGCGGCGCTGGGACACGACCGCATTGCAGGCCTCGCCGGTATCGGACGCGTGCTGCCCGTGAGCGTCCTGGCCTTCACGCTCGGTGGCGTGTCGCTGATCGGGTTACCGCCGAGCGGCGGCTTCCTGGCCAAGTGGCTGTTGCTCGCGGCAGCGGTTGCGACCGGCCAGTGGTGGTGGGCAGCGGTGATGCTCGTCGGCGGTCTGCTCACGGCCGGCTACGTCTTCCTCGTGCTCGCCCGCGCGCTCGCCAGCGGGGCGGAGGCCCCCGCGCTGCGCGCGCCGATACCGCGCTCTCAGGAGGCGGTCGCACTCGCGCTGGCACTCGGCTCGATGCTGCTCGGGCTGGTCGCCTTCACTGGCGTGCACCTCCTCGGGATCGGTCGATGAGCGCGCACTGGTCGGCCTGGCTCCTCGCCGCGACTGTGGGCCTGCCGCTCGCGATGCTGCTCGCCTGCATCTGGAGGAGGATCCGCGAGCGGATGCTGCCGTTGCTCGCGGTCGCGCCGGTGCCTGCGCTCGCGGCCGCGCTCGTCGCCGCCGACGCGCCGCCGTTCGTGCTCGGGCAGGGGCGCGTTCGCCTCACACTCGCGCTCGACTTTCCCGGCTCGATCCTGCTCGGCGTCGCGGCGCTACTCTGGATCGTGGCCGGCGCGTACGCATCGACCTACATGCGCGGCATGCCCAATCGCGGGCGGTTCGCCGCGTGCTGGCTGATGGCGGCGGCAGGCTGCCTGGGCGCGTTCGTCGCCGCCGACATGGTAGGCCTCTACCTGCTGCTCGCCCTGCTCACCCTCGGCGCTTGCGGGATGGTCATGCATGAGGAGACGCCGCAAGCGTGGCGGTCGAGCGCCGTGTACCTGGGCCTCGCGCTGGCAGGCGAGGCTCTGCTGCTCTTGGGCATGGTGATGCTCGCGCACGCGACGCCCGGGGGGAGCCTGCTGATCCGCGACGCCTCGGCGGTACTGCCGTCGCTGCCGCAGCGCGACGTCATCCTCGCGCTCCTCGTCGTCGGGCTCGGCTTGAAGGCGGGGCTCGTGCCGCTGCACGTTTGGATGCCGCTCGCCCACGCGGCGGCGCCGGCCCCCGCCTCCGCTGTGCTGAGCGGCGCGGTCGTCAAGGTCGGCTTGATCGCGCTCGGACGTTTCCTGCCGTTCGAGGCAGCGCTGCCGGAGTGGGGCCTCGCGCTGACCGCGGCCGGGCTCTTCGCGGCGTTCTACGGCGTCGCGATCGGCGTAACCCAGGCGCACCCGAAGGCGGTGCTCGCCTACTCGACCGTGAGCCAGATGGGCCTGATCGTCGCTGTCCTCGGGATGGGGCTGTCGGCGAAGGAGACGGACGCGCCGCTCGCGGCGGCGTACTACGCGTCCCATCACGTTCTCGTCAAGGGCGCCCTCTTCCTCGCGGTGGGCGTGTACGCGGCGACCGGCGCACGGCACGCGTGGCCGATCCTCGTCCCGGTGACCGTGCTCGCGCTCAGCCTAGGCGGGCTCCCACTCACCGGCGGCGCGCTCGCGAAATACGCCGTGAAGGGACCGCTCGGCGAGGGGCTCGCGGGCGTGCTCGCCAACGTCTCCGCGGCGGGCACCACGTTGTTGATGCTGCACTTCGTGCATCGCCTGCGGCGGAGCGCGTCCGGTGAACCCGGCGCGACGGCGCCCGTCGGCCTCCTGTTGCCCTGGGCGCTGATCGCGGCGGCGTGCATCGCGGTCCCCTGGGGCATGTATCTCTCCGTACCAGGCGGCACGGTGGCGAACCCGCTCGCCCCGAAGGCGCTCTGGGCGGCGCTGCGGCCGGTGCTGGCCGGCGC
>DATFRW010000284.1:0-6279 GCA_035262945.1 Solirubrobacteraceae bacterium | reverse complement strand
CAGTACAAGAACGGCTCGCTGTCGGACTCGGGCAAGGCCGCGATCCAGAGCGAGGTCAATCAGCTCGCGTCGGAGATCGACCGCATCGGCAAGGCCGCGTCGTTCAACGGCATCACGCTGCTGGCGTCCGCTTCCTCGGTGACCTTCCAGGTCGGCGCCAACGACGGCGAGACGATCTCGGTCTCCTTCAGCGACCTCGCCACGGACCTCGGCAGCAGCTGGGTCACGCTGTCCAACACGGGCTCGATCTCCGCGATCGACGCCGCCATCGACCAGGTGAGCGCGACGCGTGCCGGCTTCGGCGCCGTCCAGAACCGCCTCGACCACGCCCTCGCGGTCGCCGGCACCTACCAGGAGAACCTGACCTCCGCCGAGAGCCGCATCCGCGACGTGGACATGGCCGAGGAGATGGTCAACCTCACCAAGAACCAGATCCTGCAGCAGGCCGGCACCGCGATGCTGGCCCAGGCCAACCAGGCCCCGCAGGCGGTCCTGCAGCTCCTTCGCTAGGACCACTGGGGTCAGACCCCTTGATAGAGGGTCACTCAGGGGGTCTGACCCCTTCACAGCTCCAGGGGGAGATTCCCTCGGGGGACGGATCAGTGGGCGGGCGGCCGGGGGGCCGCCCGCTCGCGCTTTAAAGACCCGCACACGGCCGCCGATGACCTCGGGCAGTGAGCCTTCAGGCCGTCATCGCCCGCATCGCCGAGATCGACGGGATCGTCCAGCCCAAGCCGCCCGCGCCCGCGAGCGCGCCGAACGGGTTTCTCACCGCGCTCACCGGGGCGGAGCACGGCTCCGCGCTGCCCGCGACTCCCGCGACCACCGGCACCGCGCTCTCCGCCGCCCAGAGCCAGGTCGGGGTCAGCGAGCAGCCGCCGGGCTCGAACGACGGCCCGCAGATCGCGCAGTACCGGACCGCCACCGCCGGCAGCGGCGTCGGGCCGTGGTGCGCGTATTTCGTCTCGTGGGCGGCGGCCCAGGCCGGAACGCCGGTCGGCGAGGCCGGCCAGGGCTTCGGCTCGGTCAGCGCGCTCTACGACTGGGCGCAGCGCACCGGCCGCGCGACGCCCGCCGGCCAGGGCGTGCAGCCCGCACCGGGCGACCTCATCGTCTGGGGCGGCCGCCACATCGGCATCGTGGAGTCCGTCGATCCCGACGGCTCGATCCACACGATCGAGGGCAACTCGTCCAACGCGGTCTCGCGGCGGACCTATGGTCCGGACGGCGGCGGCGCAACGGGCTACGTGCGCCTCGGCTGATACACAAGGCGCATGGAGTTGCGCCCCGCGACGAAGGAAGAGTTCGACGCGTTCAGCGTTGCCGCGCTGCGCGCGTTCCATCGCGTCTACACCGAGCACGACCGCGAGCGCTACGAGAAGATCGACGAGCCCGCGCGGTCGCTCGCCTGGTTCGACGACGACGGAAGCATCGTCGCCACCACGGGTGCGTTCACCCGCCGGATGGCGGTGCCCGGCGGGACGGTGCCGTGCGCGGCCGTCACGGCGGTGGCCGTCGTTCCCACGCATCGCCGCCGCGGGCTGCTGACCTCGATGATGCGGCGGCAGCTCGACGACGTGCGCGACCGTGGCGACCTCATCGCCGCGCTCGTCGCGTCCGAGGGCGCGATCTACGGGCGCTTCGGGTACGGCGTCGGCATCCGCGCCGCGCGCCTACGAGCGCGCCGCCCCGCGGCAAGCCTGGCCAGCCCGCAAGCCGCCGGCGGGACGCTGCGGGCCGGGCCGGCGGGCATCCATGTCGAGGCGATGCGCGCCATCCACGAGCGCGTCTGGCCGCACCTGCCCGGCATGCTCGACCGCCCGGGCGCGTGGTGGGAGGACCGGCTCGAAGACCCCGAGAGCCGCCGCGACGGCGCCCAGCCGCTCCAGGCCGCAGTCGTCGACGACGGCTACGTCCTCTACGCCGTCCGTCCCGAGTGGGCCGACGACGGCGCCGCCGGCGACGTGCGCATCCGCGAGCTCGTCACGGCGACGCCGGCGGCGCGCACGCAGCTGTGGGGGTTCCTCATCGACCAGGACCTCACGACGACGATCACCTGGGAGCCCGCGCCCGTGGACGAGCCGCTGTGGCTCATGCTCGGCGACCCGCGCGCCGTGCAGGCGAGCGTCGGCGACGCGCTGTGGCTGCGGCTCGTCGACGTCGAAGGCGCCTTGCGGGCGCGGACCTACGCAGGCGACCCCGGCGTCGTCCTCGACGTGACCGACGCGTTCTGCGCGTGGAACGCCGGGCGCTACCGGCTTGCCGCCGGCACCTGCGAGCGCACCGACGCCGCGCCCGACCTCGCGCTGGACGTCACCGACCTGGCGGTCGCCTACCTCGGCGGCACGACGCTGCGCTCGCTGTGGGAGGCGGGCCGGGTCGAGGAGCACACGCTGGGCGCGGTCGCGCGCGCGTCGGCCGCCTTCCGCGGCGACGTCGAGCCGTGGAGCCCCGACCGCTTCTAGGGCGCCGCGATCCGGCCGCCGTCGGCGGTGACGGTCCCGATCCGCGCGGTCCCCGCGTGGTGCGCGCCGAGCAGCGCGACTGCGTCGTCGCCGCGATCCTCCGGCACGAGCGCGACGAACCCGCAGCCCATGTTGAACACGTCCCACATCTCCGCGGGGGCGATGTCGCCGAGCTCGGCGACGAGCGAGCAGATCGGCGGCACCGGCAGCGGCGACTCGATCGCGAAGCCGAGGCGCTCGACGCCGAGGCGCAGGAGGTTGCGCAGGCCGCCGCCGGTGATGTGCGCGAGGCCGCGCACGGGGATGTCCGAGCGCAGCAGGTCGAGGACCGCGCGCACGTAGATCACGGTCGGCTCGAGCAGCGCGTCGGCAACCGTGCGGCCGTCCAGCGCGGGCGGCCGGTCGCCGAGCGCGAGGCCGCCCTCCTCGAGCAGGGCTCGGCGCGCGAGCGTGTAGCCGTTGGAGTGCAGGCCGCTCGAAGGCAGGCCGACGATGGCGTCGCCGGGGCGCGCGTCGGCGCCGGTCACGATCGCGTCGAGCGCGACGGTGCCGATCGCGGTGCCGCAGAGGTCGAAGCCGTGCGGCGATGGATGGCCGCGGATGAGCTCCGGCAGAACGGCGAGCTCTCCGCCGGGGATCTCGATGCCCGCGGCCTGCGCCCCGACCTTCAGCCCGACGGCGATCCGCGCCAGCGCGTCCGGGTCGGCCTGCTCCACCGCGAGGTAATCGAGCATCGCGATCGGCTCGGCGCCGACGCAGATGAGGTCGTTGACGTTCATCGCGATGCAGTCGATCCCGACCGTCTCGAGACGATCGGCCTGCAGGGCGACGACGATCTTCGAGCCGACGCCGTCGGTCGACACCGCGATCCCGAGGTTCGGCGCGACCCGCAGGACCGAGGCGTAGTGCCCACTCGGCAGGACCGAGGCGCTCGGGCGGTCGAGCTCGATCGTGCGCAGGACGCCGACGAGGGCGTCGACGGCACGATCGGACTGGTCGATGTCGACGCCGGCGGCGGCGTACGCGTCGTTCATCGCGACCTAGTCTGCCAAGCGCGGCGGAGCACCGCCCCGGCGAGCAGCGCGCGGTACACCGCGTACGGCGTGAACGCGTCGACGGTACGGACGACCCGCACCGAGACGAGCGTGGAGGCGAACGCGGCGCCCATGCCCGCCGCGAACGCCCACATCATCGTCCCGGGCACGCCTCGCCGGGCGAGCCGCACGCCCTTGAGGGCGGTCGCGCCGACGATGACCGGTAAGGCCACCCGCCGCGAGAGCGCGCCCGCCTCGACGCGGTCAAAGCCGCGCAGCCGCGCCGCGGCCAGCGTCATGCCGCTGCGCGAGGTGCCCGGCACGAGCGCGCATGCCTGCCCAACCCCGAGCGCGAAGGCGTCGCCGAGACCGGCCTCCTCTCGCCGCCGGCCCGTCGCGCCGAAGCGGTCGGCGGCGACCAGCACCACCGACCCGAGCAGGAGCCCGACGGCGATCGTCGCCGGTGTGCCGAGGCGTCGCTGGATCGGCCGTTCCAGCACATAGCCGACGACCGCCGGCGGGACCACCGAGCCCGCAGCGAGCAGGGCGGACGATCGGTCGATGGCGATCTCGTCGCGCAGGCCCACGAGAAGCGCCGCCGCCGTCCCGGCGTGCAGCGCGACCTCGAAGGCCTTGCGCACCTCGGGGTCGAGCTCCGTGTATGGCCAGCCGAGCAGCCACGGCACGAGCGTCGTATGCGCGGACGACGACACCGGCAGCAGCTCGGTCGGGCCGTGCAACGCGCCGAGGACCAGCGCGTGGCGCGGCCTAAGCGGTGGTGGCATCCGCGGCGCGCGCGCGGCTGCGGTTGCGCCGCCAGCGGACCACGAGGTAGACGACGCCCACGATGATCAGCGCGAGGACCGTGTAGTCCACGTAGTGGAGATAGCCCTTCCAGTCCTCCCACCTGGCGCCGGCCTCGCGCCCGATGAGGGTGAGCATGAAGATCCACGGGATGCAGCCGAGCAGCGTCAGCACGGTGAACTTCCAGAACGGCATCCGCGCGACACCGGCCGGCAGCGAGATGAAGGTGCGGATGACCGGCAGCATCCGGCTGAAGAACACCGCCCACGAGCCGTAGCGCTCGAACCAGCGATCGGCCCACTCCAGGTGCGACGGCTTGATGTGCAGCACCTTCCCGTGCTTCTCGAGCAGTTCGATCCGCCCGTAGTAGCCGACCGCGTACGCCACCCAGGAGCCGACGACGTTGGCCGTCACACCCACGGCGACCGCCGCCCACAGCGGGTATTCGCCCTTGTAGACGTTGAAGCCCGCGAAGAGCATCGTCGCCTCGGAGGGGATCGGGATGCAGGCGCTCTCCGGCGCCATGAGCAGGAAGATCCCGGGCAGGCCGAGGTCGCCCACGACGTTCGTGGCGAACGTGGTCAGCTTGTCGGTGACCGACGCAAGGACAAGGGCGGCCGCGAGCACGACGGCCCAGGGTAGACGGTGTGACGGAGGCGTCGCGCCGTAGGCTCTGCGATCGCGATGGCCGTTGCACTCTTCGATCCCGCGACCCCGCGCGCCTCGCTGCGCCGCCGCATCCAGGAGGCGATCGACGACGTCCTCGATCGCGGGCAGTTCATCCTCGGCCCCGAGGTTGCGGCCTTCGAGCAGGAGTTCGCCGCCTATCTCGGAACCGAGCACGTCGTCGGCGTCGCCAACGGCACCGATGCGCTGACGCTCGCGCTGCGCGCGCTCGGCGTCGGCCCGGGCGACGACGTCGTGGTGCCGTCGTTCACCTTCTATGCCTCGGCCGAGGCGATCCCGCCCACCGGCGCGCGCCCCGTGTTCTGCGACGTCGATCCCGAGACCTATTGCGTCACGCCTGAGACCGTGCGCGCCGCGCTCACCCCGCGCACGAAGGCCGTCATCGTCGTGCACCTGTTCGGCAACGTCGCGCCGGTGGCCGAGATCGAGGCGCTCGGCGTGCCGGTCGTCGAGGACGCCGCGCAGGCCGCCGGCTCGGTGGGCCCCGACGGCCGCCCGGGCGCGCTCGGCACCGTCGCGACGTTCTCGTTCTATCCGTCGAAGAACCTGGGCGCGTTCGGCGACGGCGGCGCCGTGGCCACCGCCGACCCCGCGGTGGCCGACGCCGTCCGCACGCTGCGCTTCCACGGCTCGCGCGACAAGGTCACCTACGAGCAGGTGGGTTGCAACTCGCGCCTCGACGAGCTGCAGGCGGCGATCCTGCGCGTCCAGCTCCCCGAGCTCGATCGCTGGGCCGCGCATCGCCGCGACGTCGGCGAGTGGTACGCGCAGTCGGGCCTCGGCGAGGTCGCGGGGCTGCCGCGGCCGGTCGACGGGGCGCTGCCGGCGTGGCATCTCTACGTCGTCCGCCACGACCGTCCCGACGACCTGAAGGCGGCGCTCGCGGCGGAGGGGATCGAGTCGAGCGGCTACTACCGCCTGCCGGTCCACCGCCAGGTCGCGATGGCGGAGTGGGGCGCGGGCGTCGAGCTGCCGTTCACCGATGAGCTCGCGCGCACCCATCTCGCCCTGCCGATCTCGGCCGCGCTGCGGCGCGACCAGGTCGACGAGGTGGTCGCCGCCGTGCGCGATGCGAATCTGGGTTGACCTCACCAACAGCCCGCACGTCCTCGTGCTGCGGCCGATCATCGATGTGCTCAAGGCGCGCGGCGCCGACGTGCGCGTCACCGCCCGCGACTTCGCGCAGACGGTCCAGCTCGCCGAGCGGCTGGGCGTCGAGCACGAGGTGATCGGCCGCCACCGCGGCGGCCGGGTGGCAGCGAAGGCGGTCGGCCTGCTCGACCGGTCGG
>DATFRW010000283.1:0-6013 GCA_035262945.1 Solirubrobacteraceae bacterium | reverse complement strand
ATCATCAACAACGGCTCGATCTCGGCGCAGGTCCCGCGGCCCTATGCGGCCGGCTACACCGCGACCAAGCACGCAGTCACCGGGCTGACGAAGCAGATCGCGCTCGAAGGGCGCGGCCACGACGTCGCCTGCGGGCAGATCGACATCGGCAACGCGGCGACCGCCATGACCGCCGCGATGGAGCGCGGCGTGCCCCAGGCCGACGGCTCGATCGCCGCCGAGGCGACCACCGATGTAAAGCACGCCGCCGACGCCGTCCTCTACATGGCGGGCCTGCCGCTGGACGCCAACGTGCTTTTCATGACGGTCATGGCGACGAACATGCCGTTCGTCGGACGGGGTTGATGCGCACCGCGACTTCAGTCCGGTCAGTGCGTTGGAATCCCCGCGTGGTACGCGCATGGGTGCTCGTCCTGCTCGTTCTGGCTGCCTTCACCGGGGTGGCCGCGTCGGCGAGCGCGCGCTCACTGCAGGTCGGCGTGGACGACGACGGCGTCCTCCTAGGCGGCGGCGACAACGCCGACGCGGCGGTCGCCGAGTGGCAGAAGCTCGGCGTCGACACCGTCCGCCTCCAGATCTCGTGGGCGCGGATCGCGCCCGACCCGGGCAGCGACACGCCGCCGCCCGGCTTCGTGCCCAGCGACCCGGACAGCCCCGGCTACCACTGGGATCTCATCGACGCCGCGGTCGACCGCCTCGTCGACGCGGGGATCGAGCCGATCCTCATGCTCGACGGCCCGCCGCCGCTGTGGGCGTCCGGCAACCCGAGCCTCGGCAACCCGCGCTACAGGCCCAGCGCTCCCGCGTTTGCCGGATTCGCCGCCGCCGCGGCGACTCGGTACGCCGCCAAGGTCGACCACTACATCCTCTGGAACGAGCCGAACCTGCCGCTGTGGATCCAGCCGCAGGCGACCTGCGGCAAGAAGCGCTGCTCACCGGCCTCCGCCGACACGTATCGCGCGATGGTCAACGCCGCGTACCCGGCGATCCACGCCATCGACCCCGCGGCGACCGTCCTCATCGGCGCGCTCGCGCCCGCCGGCGGCGACCTCAAGAGCCGCAACGCGAACACGCGCCCGCTGACCTTCCTGCGGGCGCTGGGCTGCCTCGACGCCAAGCTGCGCCCGGTCACCACCGGCGGCTGCCGCGGCTTCCAGCCGGCGTTCGCCGACGGGATCGCCTACCACCCGCACAGCACGCGCAACCCGCCCGACCAGCCGTTCGCGACCGCCGACAACGCGGACCTCGCGAGCCTCTCGCGCATCGAGCACCTCCTCGACCTCATGCAGCGCTGGGGCCGCATCCGCGGCAGCACGGCGCCGCTGGGCATCTGGCTCGACGAGTACGGCTTCCAGACCAACCCGCCGGACAAGCTGCGGGGCGTGTCGCCCGGCCGCCAGGACCTGTACCTCCAGCAGGCGGCGTACCTCGCCTGGCGCGACCCGCGCGTGCAGCTCATCTCGCAGTATCTGTGGGTCGACGAGAAGGTCGGCGGCGGCAAGCGCTATACGGGCTGGCAGTCGGGGCTGCACTACGCGGACGGGCGGCCGAAGCCCGCGCTCGCCCACTTCGCCAACCCGATGTGGCTGGACTTCGCGAGCAGCATGCTGTGGGGGCAGGTGCGGCCGGGCGGGGCGCACAGCGTCCAGGTGCAGATGCGCGTCGCGGGCGCCGGGACCCCATGGCAGCCGGTCGCCGACATCACCACCGGCGACGACGGCCACTGGTCGCTGCAGACGCCGCTGATCCCGTATGCGTCCTACCGCTACGTCACCGACGACGGCGCGGTCAGCGATGCGATGGTCGCCGCGCAACCGCCGCCGCCGTCGATCGTCGGGCCGACGCCCGAGCCGGGTGACGGACCGGTCATCGATCGCCGGATCGCCTCGACGAAGCCGGGCACGGTGGTCCCGCCGTCCTTCGCCGGGATGTCGATCGAGTACTGGTCGGTGGACGACTACGTCGGCACCGGCGGCAAGGTCAACCAGATCTTCGCGCGGCTCGTGCGCACGCTCGGAGCGGGCGGCCACGGCCCGCCGACGCTTCGCTTCGGCGGCAACTCGACCGACGAGACCTGGTGGAACCCGAGCGGCGCGCAGCGCCCCGTGACGATCACCACCGACGTCACGCCCGACTGGCTCGCGCAGCTGCGCAACTGGCAGCTTGCGACGCGCACGCCGCTCGTCCTCGGCCTGAACCTCGGCCTCGGCGATGCGGCCAACGCCGCGGGGTTCGCGCAGGCCGCGGTGGCGACGCTGCCGCCCGGGAGCGTGCACACGTTCGAGATCGGCAACGAGCCCGACCGCTACAGCCAGCCGATCACCTTCCACGTCGCGGGGCGCAAGCTCGCGCGCGTGCAGAAGCGCGCGGACACCTACGACTACCCGCAGTACCGCAACGAGCTCGGCGCCTACGCGAACGCCGTCGGGCCGGTGGCGCCGGGCATCGCGCTGTCCGCGGGCGGCTTCGCCTCGACGTCGTGGGAGGACCACGAGGACGACCTGCTCAGCAACTCGTGGCTGCCGGTGTTCAGCACGCACGCCTACGCGCTGCCGACCTGCGGCGGCACCGCGCGCCGGCGCAGCGCCAGCTACTACGCGGCCCGGCTGCTCAGCGGGCGCACCTACCAGCCGCTCGTGTCGCGCGCCGCGCAGCTCTCGGCCGTCGCGACCTCGCACGGCGCCGCCGTACGCGTCTCCGAGGCGAACACCGCGATCTGCGGCGGCGTGCACAAGGGCAGCGACACCTTCGCCGCCGCGCTGTGGGCGACCGACGTCCTCTTCGGCATGGCCGAGGCCGGCGTGCGCAACGTCGACTTCCACACCTTCACCGGCGCGTGGTATGCGCCCGTCGACTTCGTCCGCATCCGCGGCCGCACGGTCGGCCGCGTGCGCCCGCTCTTCTACGCGATGCTCCTCTTCGACCGCGCGACGCCCGCCGGCGCGAGGCTGCTGCCGGTCGGGCCGAACGTGCCGAACGCGCAGGTGAAGACATGGGCGACGGTCGACCCGGCGGGCACTCGCCGCGTCGTGATCGTCAACAAGGACTCCAAGCGCCCGCACAAGATCGTGCTCCGCGTTCCCGGCGCCGGCGGCCGCGCCCGCGTCGAGCGCCTCCTCGCGCCGTGGGTCGGGGCGACGAGGGGCGTGACGTTCGCCGGCCAGGGCTACGTCCAGCAGACGCCCGACGGCGTCCTGCGCGGCAAGCACGTCGACGAGCGCGTGGTGCGCAAGTCCGGCGCCTTCCGCGTTCTGATGCCCGCCGGCAGCGCCGCGCTCGTGACCGTGCCCGCTGGCTAGATGGCTGATTCCACGACCCCCGCACCCGCCTGTACGGGCACGGCGACCGCGGAATCAACCATCTACGGCAGCTTCTCGTACGCCGGGATCGTGAGGAACTCGGCGAGCTCGTCGCTGAGCGCGACCTGCTCGAACAGCGCGCGCGACTCGCGCGGGCGGCCCTGGGTCTCGAACCACTCGTCGTCGCCGATCTCGCTGCGGATGCGCTCGAGCTCCTCGCCTTCGAGCGCGCGGACGAGGTCGGGCGTGATCGTGCGGCCGTCGCCGTCGAGCGTCCGGCCGTGGCGGATCCACTGCCACACCTGCGACCGCGAGATCTCCGCGGTCGCCGCGTCCTCCATCAGCCCGTAGATCCCGGCCGCGCCGTTGCCGCGCAGCCACGACGAGATGTACTGGATGCCGACGTTGATGTTGTTGCGCAGGCCGGCCTCGGTGATCTCGCCGGGCGTGGCGGTGACGTCGAGCAGGTCGGCGGGGCCGACGTTGACGTCGTCGCGCTTGCGGGCGACCTGGTTGGGGCGATCGCCGAGGACCCGGTCGAACTCGGCCATCGCGGTCTGGACGACGTCGGGGTGCGCGACCCAGGTGCCGTCGAAGCCGTCGCCCGCCTCGCGCTTCTTGTCGGCCGCGACGGCGGAGATCGCCCGCTCGTTGGCCTCGGGGTCGCGGCGCGACGGGATCAGCGCCGCCATCCCGCCCATCGCGTGCGCGCCGCGCTTGTGGCAGCTCTTGACCAGCAGCTCGGTGTAGGCGCGCATGAACGGCACGGTCATCTTCACGTCGTTGCGCTGGGGCAGCACGAACTCGGGCCGCTCCCGAAATGTCTTGATCGTCGAGAAGATGTAGTCCCAGCGGCCCGCGTTCAGCGCGCAGGAGTGCGTGCGCAGCTCGTAGAGGATCTCCTCCATCTCGAACGCGGCCGGAAGCGTCTCGATGAGCACCGTCGTCTTGACCGTGCCGGGGTCGAGGCCGAGCTCGGCCTCGGCGAACGCGAAGACGTCGGCCCACAGCCGCGCCTCGAGGTACGACTCCATCTTCGGCAGGTAGAAGTACGCCCCGCTGCCCTTCTCGAGCAGGCGCTCGGCGTTGCGGAACAGGTAGAGCCCCGCGTCCACGAACGCGCCGGCGACAGGCCTGCCGGCGATCCGCACGTGCTTCTCGACCAGGTGCCACCCGCGTGGGCGCACGAGCAGCGTCGCCACGTCGTCGCCGAGGCTGTACTCGCGCCCGTCGTCGCCCGTGAACTCGATCGTCCCGTCGATCGCGTCGGTGAGGTTGACCTGGCCCTGGACGATGTTCTCCCAGGTCGGCGACAGCGAGTCCTCGAAGTCCGCCATGAAGCCGAGCGCGCCCGAGTTCAGCGCGTTGATGATCATCTTGCGGTCGACCGGACCGGTGATCTCGACGCGGCGGTCGCGGTAGTCGGCGGGGGCGGCGGCGACCTGCCAGTCGCCCTCGCGGATCTCTCGCGTCTCGGGGAGGAAGTCGAGCGTGCCGCCGGCGGCGATCCGCGCGCGGCGCTGCACGCGGGCGGCGAGCAGCTCGCGGCGGCGGCCGTCGAAGCGCTCGTGCAGGGCACCGACGAAGGCGAGCGCATCGTCGGTGAGGACGCCGTCGGCGGGAGCGGGAATCAAGACGTCGATGGTCGTCATGTGAGCGTGGTCCCCTGGATCGAAGCGGCCACCAGCTCCATCGGGTGATGGACCGGCAGGCCGGCGTGGTTGGCGATCTGCAGCGCGCAGCCGGGGTTGGCGGCGGCGACGGCGTCGGCGCCGGTGTCGAGCAGGTTGCGCGCTTTGCGCTTGCCGAGCTCGGCGGCGGGCTCGGGGTTCAGGATGTTCCAGACGCCGGCCGAGCCGCAGCAGAGCTCCCACTCGCGCGGCTCGCGCAGCTCGAGGCCCGGTATCGCTTCGAGCAGCGCGCGCGGCTGGGCGCGCACGCCCTGGGCGTGGGCGAGGTGGCAGGCGTCGTGGTAGGCGACGACCATGTCGAGCGGGTGGCGCTGCGCCTGCGGCTCGTGGTCGGCCAGCAGTTCGTGGACGTCGCGGACCTTGGCTGCGAACGCGGCTGCGCGCTCGCTCCACTCGGGGTCGTCGCGGAAGAGGTGGCCGTAGTCCTTCATCGCCGAGCCGCAGCCCGCGGCGTTGACGACGACGGCGTCGCAGTGCTCGAAGGCGGCGATCGTCTCCCGGGCCTCGGCGCGCGCGTCGATCCCGGTGTGCAGCTGCAGCGCGCCGCAGCAGCGCGGGCTCGGCGGCGCCCACACCTCGAAGCCCTCCGCGGCCATGACGCCGACCGTCGCCGCGTTGACGTTGCCGAAGAAGACGCGCTGGACGCAGCCCTGCAGGAAGCCGACGCGCCCGCGCTTGGTGCCGAGCGCCGGCGTGAGCTCGGGCAGCTTGACGCGCGAGGGGTTCGGCGGGGCGAGCTGCGCGAGCGTCTGCAGTCGCGGGAAGCGCTTGAGGAAGCGGGCGGTGGGCTGCGCGAGCGGCGCGAACGGCGCCACCCACTTCATCCGGTCCGGATAGGGGAACAGCGCGAAGATCGCGCGCCGCTGCAGCCGCTCGAGGCGTGGGCGCGACCAGTGCCGCTCGACCTGCCCGCGCGTGTCCTCGATGAGCTTGTCGTACTGCACGCCCGAAGGGCACGCGGTGACGCACGACATGCACCCGAGGCAGTTGTCCCACGCGCTGACCTGCGCGGCGCTCATCGGC
>DATFRW010000282.1:0-18352 GCA_035262945.1 Solirubrobacteraceae bacterium | reverse complement strand
GCGGCGTTCGTGGAGGCCGTGCAGTCGACGGCGGTGCCGGCGTGAGCGCCGTCGAGCATCGTTTCGGGCCCTACGGCGGCCAGTACGTCCCCGAGACGCTGATGCCCGCGCTTGCCGAGCTCGAGGAGGCGTGGCTCGAGGCGAGCGACGACCCGGGCTACCGCGCCGAGCTCGACGGGCTCCTGCGCGACTACGTCGGCCGCCCGTCGCCGCTCTACCGGGCGCGCCGGCTGAGCGAGGCGGCGGGGCACACGATCTACCTCAAGCGCGAGGACCTCAACCACACCGGCGCGCACAAGATCAACAACGCGATCGGCCAGGCGCTGCTGGCCAAGCGCATGGGCAAGCGGCGGATCATCGCCGAGACCGGCGCCGGGCAGCACGGCGTGGCGTCGGCGACGGCGTGCGCCCTGCTCGACCTCGAATGCGTCGTCTACATGGGCGTCGAGGACATCCGCCGCCAGGCGCCCAACGTCGAGCGGATGAAGCTGCTGGGCGCCACGCTGGCGCCGGTCGAGGCAGGGGCGAAGACGCTCAAGGAGGCGACGTCCGAGGCGATCCGCGACTGGGTGACCAACGTGGGGACGACGCACTACATCATCGGCTCGGCGGTCGGTCCCGCGCCGTACCCGTCGATGGTGCGCGACCTGCAGCGCGTGATCGGCGACGAGGCGCGCGCCCAGGTGCTCGAGCAGGAGGGCCGGCTCCCCGACCGCGTGATCGCGTGCGTCGGCGGCGGCTCGAACGCGATCGGCATCTTCGTGCCGTTCGTCGACGACGAGGGCGTCGCGCTGATCGGGGTCGAGGCGGGCGGCGAAGCGCTCGAGGCGGGCCGCCACGGGGCGCCGCTGACCGTCGCGGGGCGCGCCGGCGTCCTGCACGGCTCGCTCTCGGCGGTCCTGCAGGACGAGATGGGCCAGATCCTCGAGGCGCACTCGATCTCGGCCGGCCTCGACTACCCCGGTGTCGGCCCGCAGCACGCGTACCTGCGCGACACCGGCCGCGCCACGTACCTCGCGGTCAGCGACGCCGAGGCGCTCGACACGTTCCGCCGCGTGACGCGCCTCGAGGGGATCATCCCGGCGCTCGAGACCGCGCACGCGTTGCACTACGCGCTGCAGCCGTCGGACTCCGCGCTCGACATCGTGTGCTGCTCGGGCCGCGGCGACAAGGACCTGGCAGAGGTCCTCGGCCAGGGATGACTGCGAGGGCCGACGTCGGGGGGACAGCGCCCGGGTCGGGCGAGTTGCGGCGCGCTGGTGAGGCCGGCACCGAGGCGATCGCGGCCGCGTTCCGCGGAGACGGCCGGCGCGCGGCTTTCATGCCGTACATGATGGGCGGCTTCCCCGACATGGCCAGCTCGCGGCGCATCGCCGAGGCCTACGCCGACGGCGGGGCCGACCTCGTCGAGCTCGGGATCCCTTTCACGGACCCCCTGGCCGACGGACCGGTCATCCAGGCCGCCGGGACGGCCGCGCTGCGCGCCGGGGCGACGACGCACGAGGTGCTCGCGGTCGGGCGCGCCCTGGCCCAGCGCGTGCCGGTCGTCGCGATGGTCTACGCGAACCTCGTCATGGCGCGCGGCCTCGAGCGCTTCGCCGACGACCTCGCCGCGCACGGCCTCTCTGGGCTGATCGTCCCCGACCTGCCGCTCGAGGAGAGCGAACCGGTGCGCGAGGCGTGCGCCGGCGCGGGCCTGGCGCTCGTGCCGCTCGTCGCGCCGACCACGACCGACGAGCGCATGGCGCGCATCGGCGAGCGCGCCGCGGGCTTCGTCTACGCCGTGTCGCTGACCGGGACGACCGGCGAGCGCTCCGCGATGGCCGACGCGTTCGCCGGCTTGGTCGAGCGCGCCAAGTCCGCCACTACGGTGCCGGTCGCGCTCGGCTTCGGCATCAGCACCCCGGAGCACGCCCGCCAGGCGGCTGACGCGGGCGCCGACGGCGTCGTCGTCGGGACCCGCCTCGTCCGGGCGGCTGCGGAGGCCGATGACCCGGCCGCGGCGGTGCACGAACTGGTGGCGCAGTTCGCCGATGCCCTGAGGTAGAGTCCCGCGCCGCATGGGACTCGTCGTCGCCACCACCGTCGGCCTGGTCATTTGGCTGGTGTTGTGGGCCTTGGGCATCAAGGCGATCGACTCGTTCATCATCACGATCCTGGTTGTCTTGCTGGGCGCCACCGCTCGGATGCTCGCGCCCTACCTCCCAGGAAATCGCAATGGTTGAAGGGGTCGTGGCGGCGTAGGTTCCGTTGCGCGTTGTCTCCGCGCTTCGATAGATTCGCGGACCCAAATTCGGTATCGCATTCCTTGAGGAGGGAAAGTTGCGAGCACGTTCACTGGCGGCTTCGGGCTGCCTTGTGACCGCTCTTGCGCTGGGCGTGGCCGCCTGTGGTGGCGGCAGCGACAGTGGCAGCAGCGGTGGAGGAGGTGGCGGCGGCGGAGGCCGCACGTCGCTGACGATCTATTCGAGCCTTCCGCTCCAGGGCGATTCGCGCCCGCAGTCGGAAGCGGTCGTCAACGGCGAGAAGATGGCGCTCGAGGAAGCCGGCGGCAAGGTCGGGAACTTCACGATCAAGTACGTCAGCCTCGATGATGCGACCGCTGCAGCCGGCAAGTGGGACCCGGGCCAGACGTCGTCCGACGCCCGCAAGGCGGCGCAGGACGCTTCGACCATCGTCTACCTCGGCGAGTTCAACTCGGGGGCGTCGGCGATCTCGCTGCCGATCCTCAACGAGGCCGGCGTCCTGCAGGTCTCCCCGTCGAACACCTACGTGGGCCTGACCCGCGCCGAGGGTGCCGACAAGGGCGAGCCGGACAAGTACTACCCGTCCGGCAAGCGCACGTTCGGCCGCGTCGTCCCCGCCGACCACATCCAGGCGGCGGCCCAGGTGACCTACCAGAAGGATGAGGGCTGCAAGAAGACCTACATCCTCAACGACAAGGAGGTCTACGGGAAGGGTCTGGCCGACCAGGTCGCGAGCATCGCCAAGACGCAGGGCCTGGCGATCGCCGGCAACGACGGCATCGACACGAAGGCCGCGAACTTCCGCACGCTGGCCAGCAAGGTCAAGTCCAGCGGCGCGGACTGCATGTTCTTCGGCGGCATCACGCAGAACAAGGGCGTGCAGGTGTTCACCGACGTCAGCGCCGTCAACCCGGACATGAAGCTGTTCGGGCCCGACGGCGTCGCCGAGTCGCCCTTCACCAGCAAGCTCAAGCCGTCGGTGCAGAAGATGACCTACGTCACCAACCCGACGCTTGACCCGAAGCTCTACCCGCCGGCCGCGCAGGACTTCTTCGCCAAGTACAAGGAGAAGTTCGGCAAGGACCCCGAGCCGTACGCGATCTACGGCTACGAGGCGATGAAGGTCGCGCTGCTGGCGATCCAGAACGCCGGTGACAAGGGCAACGACCGTCAGGCGGTGATCGACGCGTTCTTCAAGATCAAGGACCGCGACTCCGTCCTCGGCAAGTACTCCATCGACGAGAACGGCGACACGACGCTCTCCGACTACGGCGCGGATCGCGTCCAGGACGGGAAGCTCGTGTTCGACAAGGTCATCAAGGCTCAGACGCAGGGCTAGAGCCATGACCTGAGACAGGAACCGGCCGGTAGCGCCCGAATCACGGGAGCGCTACCGGCCGGTCCTGTATCTGCAACCGAAACAGGCGCCATGGAAGCCGCATCGATTCCCGAAACACCGAGTGCCCAGCCCCGCAGGCGGTTCGGCGACGTTCTTGCCGACAACATCCTGTGGGTCCTGATGCTCATCGCGTTGGTCATCTTCTTCGCGAAGGACCCGCAGCAAACGCTCGACGACGTCAAGACCGGCCTGTCCAACGGCTTGATCTGGGCGCTGATCGCGCTCGGCTACACGCTGGTCTACGGCATCATCGAGCTGATCAACTTCGCCCACGGCGAGGTGTTCATGATCGGCTCGTTCGTGTCGGTGTCGATCTGGCAGACGCTGAACATCACGCCCGACAGCGCGATCCTGCCGATCATCGGCTCGATCCTGATCGGCCTGATCGTGGCGATGCTGGCATCGAGCACGCTCAACGTGATGATCGAGCGGGTCGCGTACAAACCCCTGCGCACCGCGCCGAGGTTGGCGCCGCTGATCACGGCGATCGGGATGAGCTTCATCCTGCAGAACGTCGGCCTGCTGTGGCGCCCGCAGCCCGACAGCTCGCCCGACCTCATCGGCTCGCAGAACGACTACTTCCACGTCTTCGGCGTCGCGATCGAGCACTCGGATGTGTTCGCGGTGATCGTCACCGTGCCGCTGCTCGTCGGCCTGCTGTGGTTCGTCGGCCAGACGCGCTACGGCAAGGCGATGCGCGCCACCGCGCAGGATCCCGACGCTGCGCGGCTCATGGGCATCAACGTGGACCGCACGATCTCGCTGACCTTCCTGCTCGGCGGCCTGCTGGCGGGCGCGGCGGGGATGATCTACGCGCTCTACAACGGCACGATCCAGTTCAACCAGGGCTTCACCGCCGGCCTGATCGCCTTCACCGCGGCGGTCATGGGCGGCATCGGCAACCTCAAGGGCGCCGTGGTGGGCGGCCTGATCATCGGGGTGATCCAGTCGATCTCGGATACCCACTTCGGGCAGGTGTGGACCCCCGCGGTGGTGTTCGCGATCTTGATCCTGATCATGGTGTTCAAGCCGTCGGGTCTCTTCGGCGAGGAGACGCGAGAAGGATGAGCACCGCGGCCGCGACTCTGCGCACCAGCGCCACGAACGCGCGCCGGATGCTGCCCGACTGGGTGTGGGGCGCCATCTTCGTCGCGCTGGCGATCCTCTACCCCTACATCATCCAGGGGCTGCCGATCTCCAACCCGGACGACCTGCTCGACGCGTCGATCTACACGCTGGGCCTGATCATCATGGCCCTCGGCCTCAACATCGTCGTCGGCTTCGCCGGGCTGCTCGACCTCGGGTACGTGGCGTTCTACGCCATCGGCGCGTTCGTCATCGGCTGGCTGGGCTCACAGCAGTTCCCCGACGTCGCCGGGGGCAAGGGCATCCACATCCTCACGCCGGTCAAGTCGGCCTTCGGATCGGACGTGCCCGGCATTCACGTCAACTTCTTCTTCGTCATCTTCATCGCGGCGGTGTTCACCGCGCTGTGGGGGGTCATCCTCGGCGCCCCGACGCTGCGCCTGCGCGGGGACTACCTCGCGATCGTGACGCTCGCGTTCGGCGAGATCGTGCCGCGCATCTTTGAGAACTCGACGAGCGGCATCTTCGGCATCGGGAGCACCGACTTCTCGAACGGTCGTCAGGGGATCACGCCGATCGACAAGATCAACTTCCCCTGGACCGACACGACGTTCAGGTACCCACTCGAGCTCAAACCGGTGTACTGGGTCGGGTTAGGGATGGTGCTGTTCGTCATCTTCCTGAACCGCCGCCTGCGCGACTCGCGCCTGGGGCGCGCGTGGATCGCGGTGCGCGAGGATGAGGTCGCCGCCGCGGCCATGGGCGTCAACCTCGTGCGGACCAAGCTGTGGGCCTACGCGCTGGGCGCGGCGCTCGGCGGCTTCGCCGGCGTCTTCCTGGGGACCTACACGAACACGGTCAACGTCGACCAGTTCGAGTTCGGGTTCTCGGTGTTCATCCTGTCGATGGTCATCATCGGCGGAATGGGCAACATCTGGGGGGTCATCCTCGGCGCGGTCGCGCTGTCGATGATCAACCGGTACGTGCTCAAGGAGCTCAACAGCGTCCCCGACACGTTCGGGCTGGACTTCGACGTCACCTCGATCAGCTTCGGCCTCTACGGGTTCTTCATGCTCGTGATGATGGTGCTGCGGCCCGAGGGGCTCTTGCCCTCGAGTCGAAGAAAGCTCGAGCTTCACGGCGAAGTCGACGAGTCCGACCACATCGGCGCCGAGTCCGACCACGAGCTCTACGAAGTGCGGCAACAGGGATGAGCGAGCAGGCGCAGCAATCCCAGGCGCAACCCGCCTCCAACGGCGGCGGGGCGCTCCTCGAGGCGGCGAACATCTCGAAGGTGTTCGGCGGCCTCGTCGCGGTCAACGACGTGTCGTTCACGGTGCCCGAGCGCGGCATCGTCTCGCTCATCGGGCCCAACGGCGCCGGCAAGACGACGTTCTTCAACTGCATGACCGGCCTGTACAAGCCGTCGACCGGTCGCGTCTACTTCAATGGCCGCGACATCACGGCCAAGCGGCCCGACCTCGTGACCAAGGCCGGGGTCGCGCGCACGTTCCAGAACATCAAGCTCTTCCGGACGATGACCGCGATCGAGAACGTGCAGGTCGGGATGCACGGGACGCTGCGCTCGCGTGTGACCGGGATGGTGCTGCGCACGCCGTTCAACCGCCGGGAGGAGAAGTCGGCGTACGCGAAGGCGCGCGAGCTGCTCAACTTCGTCGGTCTCAAGCGCCACAACGAGCTGGCCATGAACCTGCCGTACGGCGATCAGCGGCGCTTGGAGATCGCGCGGGCCCTCGGCTCCGAGCCGAAGCTGCTGCTGCTCGACGAGCCGACGGCCGGCATGAACCCGCAGGAGTCTGACGAGCTTAGGCGGCTCATGGAGACGCTGCGCTCAGAACGCGGCGTCTCGGTGCTGCTCATCGAGCACGACATGCGGGTCGTGATGGGCGTCTCGGACTACATCACGGTGCTCGACCACGGGGAGAAGATCGCCGAGGGCAGCCCGCAGGAGGTGCGGGCCAACCCGCGCGTCATCGAGGCCTATCTCGGGAGTCAGGCATGAGCGCGACGAACGGCTCGAAGGTCCTGCTCGAGGTCGAGGACATCCACACGTTCTACGGCTCCATCGAGGCGCTCAAGGGGATCTCGATCACCGTGGGCGAGGGCGAGATCGTCACGCTGATCGGCGCCAACGGCGCGGGCAAGTCGACGACGCTGCGCTCGATCTCCGGCATCGTTCCGCCGCGCACCGGCCGGATCGCGTTCCAGGGCGCGGAGATCCAGGGGCTCGCCGGGCACGAGGTCGCCGAGATCGGCATCGCCCAGTCGCCCGAGGGACGGCGGATCTTCCCCCGCATGACCGTGCTCGAGAACCTCGAGATGGGCGCGTTCACGCGGCGCGACCAGCGCTCGATCCGCGAGGACATCGACCGTGTCTACGACCTGTTCCCGCGGCTCAAAGAGCGCGAGCGCCAGAAGGGCGGCACGATGTCCGGCGGCGAGCAGCAGATGCTCGCGATCGGCCGCGCGCTCATGGCCCAGCCCAAGCTGCTGCTGCTCGACGAGCCGTCGCTCGGCTTGGCCCCGGTGATCGTCGACCGCATCTACGAGGTCGTCCGCGAGCTCAACTCGCAGGGCGTGACGATCCTGCTCGTCGAGCAGAACGCCAACTACGCGCTCGACGTGTCGGCCCGCGGCTACGTGCTCGAAACCGGGCACGTCGCGCTGACCGACACCTCCGAGAACCTGCGCAACGACGAGCGGGTGCAGGCCGCATACCTGGGGGCGTGATCGCGTGCTGATCATCGCTGCACAAGTCGGCGCCAAGGCGTTCTACCTGCTCATGATCTGGCTGGCCTCGTGCATCGCCGCCAGCGAGCTCTCGAAGCGCAAGGGCTATGGCGAGAAATGGGGCCTCGGCACCGGCCTGTTCCTCAGCGCCATCGCCGTCGTCATCTGGATCCTCATCCCGGCGCGGTCCGAGTCGCCGTGGCGCCAGAAGCAGGCCCGCAAGCGGGCCGCCGCCGAGCTGGCCGACCACCGCGACTAGGCGCCCAGCGGCAGCGTCGCGCGGACGATCGTTCCCTCTCCGGGCGGGCTCGTCACCGTCAGCGAGCCGTCGCACGCGCCGACGCGATCGGCCAGCCCGCTGAGCCCGGACCCGTCGGCCGCGTCGGCTCCGCCGACGCCGTCGTCGGACACCTCGACGATCAGCGTGCCGTCCTCCTTGGCCGCGCGCACCGAGGCCCGGCTGGCCTGTGCGTACTTCGCCACGTTCGTGAGCGCCTCGGCGATCGTGAAGTAGGCGGTGGTCTCGACCGACGCGGGGAGCCGGTCCTCGGGCACGTCGACGATGTCGACCGGCAGCGGCGCCCGGTCGGCCAACGCGGTGATCGCCGGGCCGAGGCCGCGCTCGGTGAGGACCGCGGGGTGGATCCCGCGGGCGAGCTCGCGCAGCTCGGCGGATGCCTCGCCCAGCTCGTCGCCGAGGCGTTCGAGCAGCGGGCCGGCGGCGGCGGGCTCGCGCTCGACCCGGGCGCGGGCCAGCCGGATCTCGACCGCGAGGGCGACCAGGCGCTGCTGGGCGCCGTCGTGCAGGTCGCGTTCGATCTTGCGCCGCGCCGCGTCGGCGGCCTCGACGATGCGCACCCGCGACGCGCGCAGCTCCTCGGTGCGGGCGGCCTCGATCTCCTGGTGGCGCAGCGCCTCCTCCGTGGCGCGGCGCTCGGTGATGTCGAACAGCGCGCCGTCCATCCACAGCCTGCCGCCGCGGCCGGGGACGAGCTGGCCGCGGTCGAGCACCCAGCGCACGCCGCCGTCCGCGCGGACGATGCGGTACTCGAGCGCGAAGGGCTCGCCGCTGTCGACGGTGTCCGCGACCGCCTCCATGACCCGCTCGCGGTCGTCGGGATGGATGATGCTGAGCATCGTCCGGCGCTGGCTGGCGACGAAGTTCGTGGGCGGATAGCCCGAGATCCGCTCGATCTCGTCGCTGATGAGCTCGAGCCGGTGGCCGGCGTGCCAGGCCGACCGGTAGATGGCACCCGGCACGTTGACCATGAGGGCGCGCACGAGGCGGTCGTCGGCGCGCTGCTGCGCCGCGCGCAGGCCGGCGCTCGCGCGGGCCAGAAGCTCGGCGCGGGTGAACGGCCGGTGGATGTAGTCGTCGGCGCCGGCCTTCAGGGCCGCGTCGACCGCCTTGCCCTTCGGGGCGATGGCCAGCAGCCACGCCTCGTCGACCCGCGGGTCCTCGCACAGCGTGCGGCAGACCGCCGGCAGGTCGAGGCCACCGCGCTCGCGGTCGACGATGACGAGGTCGGCGGGCGCCTCGGCCAGCGCCTCGAGCGCCTCCTTCGCGGTGGGCACGGCGCGCGTGGCGTGCCGCGCCGCGCGCAGCCACGGCTGGACCTCCGGCTCGGTGGCGCCGACGACGAGCACCCCCGACTGGCGCCTGCGGACTGATCCGGCGTCGGGCACCCGGTGATTATGCGACCGCTTCGCGCAGCGCCGCGTCGAGGTCGGTGTGGCGGAAGCCGTGGCCGCGCTCGAGCGCCCGCGCCGGCACCGCGCGCTGGCCGGTGGTGACGATCTGGGCCATGTCGCCGTAGAGCAGCTGCAGCGCGAAGCCGGGGACCGGGAGGACCGCGGGGCGGTGCAGGGCGCGGCCCAGCGCGTGCGAGAAGTCGCGATTCGTCGGCGGATCGGGGGCGCTCGCGTTGAACGGGCCCTCCCAGTCGCCGTCGTCGATGGCGGCGAGGTACAGGTCGACGATGTCGTCCGCGTGGATCCACGGCAGGTATTGGCGGCCGCCGGCGACGGGCCCGCCGATGCCCAGGCGGAAGAAGGGGAGCATCTTGGCCATCGCGCCGCCGTCGCTGTCGAGCACGACGGCCGTGCGCATCGACACGACCCGCACGCCGAGCTCGCGCGCGGCGGCGGCCTCGCGCTCCCACGCCACGCAGAGCTGCGCCGCGAAGTCGGCGCCCGGCGCGGCGTCCTCGGTGACCGTCTCGTCGCCGCGCGGACCGTAGTACCCGACGCCCGAGGCGCAGACGAGCGCGCCCGGGCGCGGATCGGCGTTGCGCAGCCCCGCGACGAGGTTGCGGGTGCCGAGCACGCGCGAGTCCAGGATCGCGCGCCGCGACTCGTCGGTCCAGCGCTGCGCGAGCGTCTCGCCCGCGAGGTGCACGACCGCGTCGCGCCCGCTGAGCGCGTCTGCCGGCGCGGGACCGGCGACCGGGTTCCACGCGTGCGCCTCGACGTCGCCGAGCGCGGCGCGCGCGCGTTCGGGATTGCGCGAGAGCACCGTCACGGCGTCGCCGCGCACGAGCAGCGCGGCGACGAGCCGCGATCCGATAAGTCCCGTTGCGCCGGTTAGGGTGACGTGCATGAGCCAGATCGAGTTCGACGACAGCGTCGCAGAACAGCTCGAGGCGCTGTATCGAAAGCGCGACATCGTGCGCCGCCGTGCGCTCGTGCACGAGGCGTTGAACGCGCAGCCGGGCGAGCGCATCCTCGACGTCGGGTGCGGCCCGGGCTTCTACGTCGCCGAGACGCTCGACCGGGTCGGCCCCGGCGGGTCGGTCGTTGGCGTCGACACCAGCGCGCCGATGCTCGCGATCACCGGCAGGCGGGTCGCGGGCCGCGACAACGTCGAGCTGCGCGAGGGCACGGCGACGAAGCTGCCGGTCGACGACGCGAGCTTCGACGCGGCCCTGTCGGTGCAGGTCTTCGAGTACGTGGCCGACACCGCCGCGGGCCTGGCGGAGCTGCACCGCGCGCTGCGGCCCGGAGGCAGGGTCCTCATCTGGGACGTCGATTGGGGAACGCTGTCCTGGCACTCCGAGGACCCCGAGCGCATGGACCGGGCGATGCGCGCCTGGGACGCGCACCTCGCACACCCGAACCTGCCGCGCACCCTGGCGCCGCAGCTGCGCGACGCGGGCTTCGAGGACGTGCGCTTCGAGGGCCACGTCTTCGCGGACAACGCCTTCGATCCCGAGGCCTGGCTCGCGGCGACCCTGCATCTGATCGAGGACTACATCGTCGGCTCGGGCCTCATGGGCGAGGACGAGGCGCACGCGTGGGCGGCCGAGCAGCGTGAGCTCGGCGCGCGCGGCGAGTACTACGCCGCCTGCGTCCAGTGCTGCTTCACCGCGCAACGAGCGGATTAGCCGGCCCGCATCCGCTCCGCGTCGATCGCGGCGAACCCGATCGTGTCGCCCTGCGCCTGCGCGGTGCCCTGCTGCTTGGCGCAGTCGGCCACCGCGGCGGCGACGGCGGGTGCCACGTCGCGGTTGAAGACCGACGGGACGATGTAGTCCTCGCGCAGTTCGGACTCGGGGATGATCTCGGCGATCGCCCGCGCGGCGGCCATCTTCATGTCCTCGGTGATCGCATGGGCGCGCACGTCGAGGGCGCCGCGGAAGATGCCGGGGAAGGCGAGCACGTTGTTGATCTGGTTGGGGTAGTCGGATCGCCCGGTCGCGACGATGCGAACGTACTCGGAGGCCTCCTCGGGTGAGACCTCGGGCGTGGGGTTCGCCATCGCGAAGACCATCCCGTCGTCGTTCATCTTTCGCAGCTCGGAGGGCGGGAAGATCCGCGCGCCCGAGAGCCCGACGAACAGATCGATGCCATCGAGCGCGTCGGTGACCGTGCCGGTGAGCCGGTCCGGGTTCGTGTGCTCGGCGTACCAGCGCTTCATCGGGTTCATGCTCCCGTCCACGTAGTCGGCGCGCGCGGTCGAGACGAGGCCCTTCAGGTCCGCGCCGACGATCCGCGTGACGCCGGCGGCCAGGAGGATCTTGCTGACGGCGATCCCGGCGGCGCCGAGCCCGACGACCAGCACCTTCAGGTCAGACAGCTCACGACCCGTGAGCTTGCAGGCGTTGATCAGCGCGGCGAGCGTGACGACGGCGGTGCCGTGCTGGTCGTCGTGGAACACCGGGATGTCGAGGTCCGCCTTGAGCCGGTCCTCGATCTCGAAGGCGCGCGGCGCCGAGATGTCCTCGAGGTTGATCCCGCCGAACGCGGGTGCGATGCGTCGCACGGTGTCGACGATCTCGTCGGGATCCGTGGTGTCCAGGCAGATCGGGAACGCGTCGACGCCCGCGAACTCCTTGAAGAGCATCGCCTTGCCCTCCATGACCGGCATCGCCGCCTCGGGGCCGATGTCGCCGAGCCCGAGCACGGCTGTGCCGTCGGAGACGACCGCGACCGTGTTGCGCTTGATCGTGTACTGGAACGCCTTGGCCGGATCGTCGGCGATGGCCAGGCACACGCGCGCGACCCCCGGCGTATAGGCCATCGAGAGGTCGTCGCGCGTCTTCAGCGGATGCTTGTTGCGCATCTCGATCTTGCCGCCGACGTGCAGCAGGAAGGTGCGGTCGGTGGTGTCGACGACGCGCACGCCGTCGAGCGCGTCCAGCGCGCCCGTGATCGACTCCCACTGCGTGGGGTCGGCGGCGTCGACCGTGATGTCGCGCAGCAGGGTGTCGTCGGTGACCTCGACCAGGTCGACCGCGCCGATGACGCCGCCCGCCCTGCCGATCGCGCTCGCCACCTGGCCGAGCATGCCGGGGCGGTGTGCGATCTCGACCCGGATCGTGAGCGAGTACTGGGCGGAGGGGTGCGCGCTCATGGGCGGAGCATAGGCTTCATCGCATGCACCTCGATTCTGTCCGCGAGCTGAAGAACGAGCTTGTCGCGCGCCCGCGCGAAGCCGGCGTGCCGACGGCGCCCGGAGGCGGGGTGTCGCTCGGCATCCACCCGGTCGGCAACGGCGACTTCCAGCTCGCCGTGCGCGTTCACGAGCCGGGCGCGTCGGTGGACGGCTACGTGGAGGCGGCGCGCGGCGAGGCCGACGTGCGCCACATCGGCCCGGTGCGCGCGTACGAGAACACCGCGCGCGTGCGCCCGCTGCGGATCGGCTGGTCGATCGGGGAGGTCGACGTCACCGCGGGGACGCTGGGCTGCTTCGTCTCGGTCGGCGGCAACCCTCGGATCCTCTCCAACAACCACGTCCTCGCCAACGAGGACCGCGCGCGGCCGGGTGCCGCGGTCGTGCAGCCGGGGACTGTCGACGGGGGTACGAGCCCTGCCGACCGGGTCGGCGCCCTCGACCGCGCGGTGGCGCTGCGCGACAACGCGGCCAACACGGTCGACGCGGCGATCGCCACCGTCGACGTCGACTTCGACGCCGCCACCATCGCCGGGCTCGGGACGCTGAGCGGTTCGACGCTCCCGCCCGACCAGGCCGACCGCGTCGCGAAGCTCGGCCGCACCACCGAGCTGACCCGCGGTCAGGTCACCGCGTTCGAGCTCGACGGCGTCACCGTGCAGTACGACCGCGGCACCCTGCGCTTCGACGACCAGGTCGAGGTCCACGGCGCGGTGGGGCCGTTCAGCCAGGGCGGCGACAGCGGCTCGCTGATCGTCTCGGACTCCGGTCTCGACGCCGTCGCGCTGCTCTTCGCCGGCAACCAGGAAGGCGTCACCTACGGCAACCCGTTCGGGGCCGTGCTCGACGCGCTCGGGGCTACGCTGCTCGTGTGAGCGCCTCGCTCGCCGACGCCCGCGCCGCCAAGGAGCGCCTCGCCGCAGCGCTGCAAGATCATCCGTGCGTCAACGGCGTCGGCATCGCGCGCGACGACGGCGGGCACGTCGTCAAGGTGCTGCTGACCGAGCCGACGGACGACCTGCCGGCCGAGCAGGACGGCGTGCCGGTGGTGAGCGAGGTGGTCGGGCCCATCCACCGGCGCTCCTTGTAGCGTGGTGACCCGTGGCGACCAACGGGCACGACGAGCTCTTCCTCATCGACGGCAACTCCCTTGCCTATCGCGCGTTCTTCGCGCTGCCCGAGTCGATCGCGACCTCGACCGGCTTCCCGACGAACACGATCTTCGGCTTCGCATCGATGCTCGTGAAGCTGCTCACCGAGTACGGGCCGAAGCCCACAATCGTCGTGTGGGACGCGGGCACCTCCGGGCGCAAGGAGGTCTCCGAGGAGTACAAGGCGACCCGCCGCTCGCGGCCCGACCTGCTCAAGGAGCAGTGGCCGCACCTCGAGCCGCTCGTCGAGGCGTTCGGCTACCGCAACGTGCAGGTCGACGGCTTCGAGGCCGACGACGTCATCGCCTCGATCGCCGAGCGCGCCCGGTCCGAGGGCGTGCCGGTGATGGTCGTCACCGGCGACCGCGACGCGTTCCAGATCATCGACGCCGACTCGCGCGTGCGCGTGATGGCGACCGGCCGCGGCATCACCGACACCAAGGTCTACGACCACCAGGCGGTCATCGACCGCTACGGCATCGCGCCCGAGCTCATCCCCGACTTCTACGGCCTGAAGGGCGACACCTCGGACAACATCCCCGGCGTCCCCGGCATCGGCGACAAGACCGCGTCGGAGCTGCTGCAGCGCTTCGGCTCGCTCGAGGAGGTCCTCGACCACATCGACGACATCTCGGGCGCCAAGCGCAAGCAGAACCTCACCGACCACGCCGACAACGCGCGGATCTCGAAGCTGCTGGCCACGATCAAGACCGACATCCCCGTCGACGTCGACCCGGTGGCCGAGGCCGCCCAGGAGCCCGATCGGGCCAAGCTGCGCCAGGTCTTCCGCGAGTTCGAGCTGCGCTCGCCGCTGCAGCGCCTCGAGGAGGCGTTCGGCGAGGGCGACGCCGCAGCGCCGGCGCCGGTCGCCGAGGAGCTGATCAGCGCGCGCGTGCGCGCCGGATCGCTGGCGGACGTCAAGGGCTTCGAGCCGGGCAAGGAGGTCACGGTCGCCGTGCGCGCGCCGCAGGTCGCCGAGGGCGAGCTGGTCCCAGTGGACACACACTGGCGCTTCGGCGTGGCGGCGGGGGAGAACGTGCTCGTCGGCGACTGCGACGGCCCGGAGCAGCTCGTCGAAGCGCTCGGGCACCGCCCGGTCGTGGCTCACGACGCCAAGGAGCTCGGCGTCGTGCCGCCCGGCCTGACCCACGACACCGTGCTCGCCGCGTATCTGCTCGAGCCCGCGCGGCGCGGGTTCCCGTTCCGCGAGATCTGCGAGGAGCGCGGGCTGGCGACGGACATCGATGACGGCGCCGGCGCCGACGCGGTGCTGCTGCAGGCGCTCGCGGCGTGGCAGCGCGAGCAGCTGCGCGACCGCGGCCTCGCGCGGCTCATGACGGAGATCGAGCTGCCGCTCGTGCGCGTGCTGCGCGACATGGAGCTCGCCGGCGTGCGACTCAACCGCGACCGCCTGGCCGAGGTCGACACGCGCGTGCGCGAGGAGATCCATGGCCTTGAGCGCGAGATCTGGGACCTCGCGGGCGAGGAGTTCGTCATCGGCTCACCGCAGCAGCTCGGCGCGGTGCTGTTCGACAAGCTCGCCCTGTCGAAGAAGCGCCGTGGCAAGACGGGATTCTCGACCGACGCGCGCGTGCTGCAGGCGATCCGTGACGAGCACCCGATCGTTCCCAAGATCGAGCGCTGGCGCGAGCTCAACCAGATCCTCAAGACCTATCTCGATGTGCTGCCGCAGCTCGTCGACCGCGAGTCGCGCATCCACACGACGTTCGTGCAGGCGGCGGCGACGACGGGCCGGCTGGCCTCGACCAATCCGAACATGCAGAACGTGCCGGTGCGCACCGAGCTCGGCCGTGAGATCCGCGGCTGCTTCGAGGCCGCGCCCGGCAACGTCCTGACCTCGGCCGACTACTCGCAGGTCGAGCTGCGCATCCTCGCCCACATCGCCGACGAGCAGGTGCTCAAGGACATCTTCGTCCGCGGCGAGGACGTCCACACCGCGACGGGCTCGGTGGTCTTCGGAAAGGAGCCGAGCGAGCTCACGCCGATGGACCGCTCGAAGTCGAAGATGATCAACTACGGGATCGTCTACGGCCTGAGCGACTACGGGCTCGCCGACCGCCTGAACATCCCGCGCGAGGAGGCCAAGGCGTTCATCGACGCCTACCTCGAGCGCTTCGCCCGCGTCGCCGAGTTCATCCGCACGACGATCGAGTCGGCGAAGGAGCAGGGGCACGTCACGACGCTGTTCGGGCGCCGCCGCCAGATCCCCGAGCTGCGCGCGCGCAACTGGCAGGTACGGTCGCTGGGCGAGCGGCTCGCGGTGAACACCGTCATCCAGGGCACCGCGGCCGACGTGATGAAGCTCGCGATGATCCGCGCCCACCAGGCCCTCGCCGACGAGGGACTGGCAATGCGGATGATCCTGACGATCCACGACGAGCTGCTGTTCGAGGGCCCGCCCGAGGAGACCGACGCGGTGCGCGCGATCGTCGAGCGCGAGATGCTCGCGCCGTGGGACGACCGCACGCCGCCGCTGGCGGTCGACGTCGGCGTGGGTCAGACCTGGCTCGACGCGAAGTAGGCGCCTACTTCCAGCCGCTGCAGTAGTACAGGCGGTAGCCCTTCTCGAGGCAGACCTTCACGAGCACGCGCCAGCGCTTCTTGTAGGAGTAGTACACCGGCACCGCCGAGCCCGCGGGGCAGGCGTGCCGTGCGCTGGTGATGCTCGGGTCGCCCGTGGTGTTGCCGACGAACGCCCACGCGCCGACGCAGTAGCCGTCCGCCTCGAGGTCCTGCACCGAGCCGTAGATCTTGCCGCTGAACGGGCCGGGTCCCGACCACGTGAGGTCGGCCTCGAGCAGCCCTCCGGGGCGGCGGTCGGTCGTCTTGACCTTCACCTTGCGCGACCGGGCGGCCGCCCGCGCCTCGTACGCCGATGCGATCTCGGCCGCGGTGGGCGGCGCGGGCGCACGCGGCCCGATCAGGGGCGCGGGACCGAGTTGCGTGGCGGGCTCGGCGGCACCGGAGGGCGCCGCGAGCACGAGCGATGCGATCGCGAGCGCGGCGGGAGCCAGCACCCGAAGGACTCTGCGGAGTTGAGCGGTCATGCAGTTGTCGTAGCGGCGATCCGATCCATACCGAAATCCGGTTGTTCGGCGCCGCACGCACGACACGGGGTAGCCGCACCCTGCACGTGCGGGCACCCGCACGATTGCTACGATCGTCACATGGCGCGTTCGTGGCTTGGCGCCATCGCAGAGTTCGTCCGCGAGGCCTTCTGGGTGCTCGCGCTGGGTGTGATCGCCTGCTACGCGTTCTTCGTCGCGCTCGGGGCCTTCAATCCGGGTGACGTGCTCGGCATCACGATCGCCGTCGTGGCGCTCCTGCTGCTGTGGCTGATGCACGTATGGGCGCGGAGCCATCGGCACGCCGATGAGCGCGACCCGCGGCTGACCTCCGCCCGCGAGCGCCGCGGCTTCTAGACGTACTCCGGCGGCGCGATCTCGAGGTAGTTCGCGAACGACCAGTCGACGAACGACTGCCGCGTCATGAGCTGCAAGGCGGTGGTCATCGCCGGGTAGGGGTTGACCCGGCTGACGAGGCGCTGCACGCGCAGCAGCCAGTCGAAGGCCCACCGGTGCTCGTCGCAGAACGCCGCGTAGCGCGCCAGCGCCTGCTCGCGCGTCTGCTGCTGTTCGAGTACCAGGCGCAGCTCGCGCCCGCAGGCGATGCCGAAGTACCAGGCGGTGCGGATTCCCTCGGCGGTGGTGGGGAGGCAGTGGCCGGCGCTGTCGCCCGCGAAGAACAGGCCGTCCTCGACGGGGTCGCGCATCTGATGGGGGATCCAGTTGCCCTGGTAGCCCTCCGGCTCGCGGTCGAGATCGGCGGCCAGCTGTACCGTCGGCTCCTTGACGTGGTCGCGCGGGTCGAAGGAGCCGACCCCGACTCGGACCTCGTCGTTCGCCGGGAAGCTCCACGAGTACCCCTTGCGCACGTACTTCGGATCGAGCCAGAGCTCGAGGTCCTCGCCGGTGCCCGGCGGGTGGACCTCGAGGCCGCGCGACAGCCGGGCGTTGGGCGGCTGGATCGGGTCGGGCGCGTTCGACAGCACCCGCCGCCAGCCGAGCGCGTCGACGATGAGCGGCGCGCGGAGGTCGCCGCGGTCGGTCTTGATGGTGAACCCTTCGCGACCCTCGACCGTCGCGGTGTCGAACTCGATCCCGGGCGACTGGGCCCGCAGGAGGGCGCAGAGCTCCGGGTAGTCGAAGGTCGAGAACGTCCATGGCAGCCGCCAGCGCAGCGTCTTGCGCGGGGTGTGGAAGACGAGGTCCGGGAAGGTCTGGCGGATGGAGCTCTCGAGGCCCAGCGCCTCGAGCCATACGGTGGGCGCCGCGCACGCGCTGGTCTGGCGCTCGCCGATCTCGTAGCGGTCGATCATGAGCACCCGCGCGCCGGTCCCAGACAGCTCGCGGGAGACTGCGAGTCCGGCAAAGCTCGCGCCGCAGACGACGACGTCCCAGTCGGGGCTCAGGGGGGTGCGTTCGGCGCCCCGTTTTGTGGCTCGAACCGGCATCGGCGGCCGATTCTAGGCCGGAGCGACTGCGCTACCCTACGCCGTCACATGACCCAGACCCTCAACCCGCCCGCCGACGCGAAGGTCGTCGACGGCAGTAACGGCCTGCTTCTCGAGGTCGACGGGCAGATTGTCCCGAACTACGACGCCACGTTCGCCCCCTTCGAGGAGGGCGAGGTCGTCTCCGGCACCGTTGTCCGGATCGACAACGACGAGGTCCTCGTCGACATTGGCTACAAGAGCGAGGGGGTCATCCCCTCCAACGAGCTTTCCATCCGCAAGAACGTCGACCCC
>DATFRW010000281.1:0-25395 GCA_035262945.1 Solirubrobacteraceae bacterium | reverse complement strand
CGTCATCAGCTCGGGCGTCGGTGGCATCACCGAGTCCGACGTGATGCTCGCCGCGGCCTCCGATGCGGTGGTGCTCGGCTTCAACGTTCGCCCGGTGGGCGACGCGCGCGCGGCGGCCGAGCGTGAGGGCGTCGAGATCCGCACCTACTCGGTGATCTACAAGGCGCTCGACGATCTGCGCGACGCGATGACCGGCATGCTCGCGCCCGAGGAGGTCGAGGAGACCGTCGGCACCGTTGAGGTCCGCCAGACGTTCCGTGCCTCGCGCGTCGGCACGATCGCGGGCTGCTACGTCACGGACGGCCACGTCCGCCGCGGCGCGAAGGTGCGCATCGTGCGCGACGGCACCGTCATCTACGACACCGTGGTCGAGTCGCTCAAGCGCTTCAACGACGACGCGCGCGAGGTCAGCGCGGGTTACGAGTGCGGCATCGTCCTGGCCAACTACCAGGACATCAAGGAGGGCGACGTGCTCGAGGTCTACGAGACGCGGCAGGTCGAGCGGGCGCTGGCGTAGTCGCCGCGACCTCCCCAAGCCGGGCTCGGACGCGCCGGCACGCTACCTTCGGGTAGTCCCCGTGTCTCAAGCCTACGTCGCGTTGTTGTTGATTCACCTGCATTTCCCCGAGGCGGGAAGCCTCAAGTCCAAGCGCAAGGAGCTCGCGTCGGTCAAGGCGCAGCTGCACACTCGCCTGGGCGTCGCCGTGTCCGAGGTCGACGGCCAGGACACCTGGCAGCGCTCGACGCTGGCCGGCGCGCTTACGAGCGGCTCCTTCAAGCAGCTCCAGCAGGCGACCGACCACGTGGAGGAGTGGCTGCTCGGCCGATTCCCCGACGGGGTGCGCGTCGAGCGCACCCTGACCTCGTTCGAAGATGCGAGGGGGATAGGATGAGCGCGGAGAGGATGCGACGTGTCGATGAGGCCCTGCGAGAGGTCCTCAGCGACGTACTCACCCATGAATTGAAGGACCCCCGCGTGGGATTCGTCACTGTCACGGATGTCAAGACCAGCCCCGACCTGCGCCACGCTCGCGTGTTTGTGAGCGTTCTCGGCGACGACGCCGAGATCGCTGCCTCGCTGGAAGGCCTGCGCTCCGCGCACGGCTTTCTGCAGGGCCGCATCGCCGACGAGGTACGCCTGAAGAACACCCCGGCGCTCACCTTCGTCCATGACGACACGGCCGCCCGCGCCGCGCGTCTGGAGCGCCTCATGGACGAGGGATCCGCGTGAGCATGATCGAAGCCGACACCAGGCAGGAGGTGCTCGACGAGCTGCGCCTGGCGTCGCGGTTCGTCCTCGTCACCCACGAGAACCCCGACGGCGACGCCCTCGGCTCGCTCGTCGGGATGCACCGCATCCTGCTCGCGCTGGGCAAGGACTCGGTCATGTTCATGGGCGCCGACGAGTTCCCCCTGCCCTACGAGTACCGCTTCTTCGAGCTCGACGGCCTGCAGAGCACCCTGCCGCCCGACCTCGACGAGCGCACCATCGTCTTCCTGGACTGCGGCAACATCGACCGCAACCCGGTCGGCGCGTTCAAGCGCGACGACGTCCACCTCCTCAACATCGACCACCATCACGACAACACGCGCTTCGGCACGGTCAACCACGTGGTCGAGGACGCCTCGTGCACCGCCGAGATCGTCTGGGACCTCATGCGCGCGCTGAACGTCGAGCCGACGATCGAAATCGGCGAGGCGCTCTACGTCGGCCTGGTCACCGACACCGGCAAGTTCATGTACGAGAACACCGGCCCGCGCGCGCACCTGATGGCCGCCGAGTGCATCGAGGCCGGCGTCGACGTCAACGGCATCTACCGGCGCCTGTACGAGGGCATGCCCTACGCGAAGCTCGAGCTGCTCGCGCGGGCGCTCGCCCACGTGGAGCGTTACGACGACGGGCGGCTCACGTTCGCCCGCTTGACCCGCGATGACTTCCGGCTGGCCGGTGCCGAGGACAGCTACTCCGAAGGCATCATCGACCACCTGCGCTCGGTCGAGGGCACCAAGGTCGCCGCGCTGGCCCGCGAGCTCGTGCACGACGGCCGGCGCGGCAGGCGCAAGGTGTCGCTGCGCGCGACGGACGGCGAGGTCGACGTCTCGGCGATCGCGCGCGCGGGCGGCGGCGGTGGCCATCGCCAGGCGGCCGGGTTCGCGACGGAGATGTCCGAGGACGAGCTCATCGCGTTCCTGCGCAAGCAGGTCGCAGCGCAGCTGTAGTGGACGGCCTCGTCCTCGTCGACAAGCCGGCCGGCAAGACCTCGCACGACCTCACGCTGGCGACGCGCCGCGCGCTCGGGATCCGCAAGGCGGGGCACGCCGGCACGCTGGACCCGTTCGCCACCGGGCTGCTGCTCGTGCTCGTCGGCCGCGCGCGGCGGGTGCAGCGCTTCCTCATGGCGCTGCCGAAGACCTACGAGGTCGTGGCGCGCCTCGGCGCCGTCTCGACGACCGGCGATCCCGAGGGCGAGATCACCGAGACCGGGCGGATTCCGGATCTCGACGCGCCGCTGCCGACCGGGACGATCATGCAGCGCCCGCCGATCTGGTCGGCGGTACGAGTCCAGGGACGGAAGGCGTACGAGCGGGCGCGAGCGGGGGAGCAGTTCGAGATCGCGCCGCGGGAGGTCACCGTCTACCGCTTCGAGCTGCTCGGCCGCGACGGGGACAGGGCGAGCTTCCTCATCGAGTGCTCGGCCGGCACGTACGTGCGCTCGCTCATCGCCGAGCTCGGCGACGCCTACTGCGTCGAGCTGCGGCGCACGACCATCGGCCCGTTTCGCGTCGAGGACGCCGACCCCACCAGCGTGCTGGCGCTCGAGCAGGCGCTCGCCTTCCTGCCGCGTGTGGACCTCGACGAGGACACCGCGTGGCGCGCGGCGCACGGCCAGACGATCGCCGTCGCAGCGGAGGGCGAGCACGTCCTGCTCGCCGACGCCGACGGGCCCGTCGCCATCGCGCAACCGCTCCCGGACGGCACGCTGAAGCCCGTCGTAGGCTTCCGCGGGTGAAGGTCACCGCTCTCGCCGACGCCGACCCCCGTTCGCGCCGGATCGCGATCGGCACCTTCGACGGCGTCCACCTCGGCCATCGCGAGGTCATCCGCGGCGCCGACACCGTCGTCACCTTCGAACCGCACCCGGCCGCGGTCGTGGCTCCCGGCGGCGCACCCCGGCTCCTCACCACGCTCAAGCGCAAGGCCGAGCTCATCGCCGGCCTCGGCGTCGACGAGCTGGTGGTCATCCCGTTCGACCGCGAGTTCGCCGCCCATAGCGCCCAGAGCTTCGTCGACGACGTGGTCGTCGGGAGACTGCGCGCCGAGCACGTCAGCGTGGGGGAGAACTTCCGCTTCGGCCACAAGGCGGCCGGCGACCAGGGGCTTCTGCGCGCCGACGGGCGCTTCGAGACGCGCGTCGTGCCGCTGCTCGAGGTCGACGGCGAGGTCGTGTCGTCCAGCCACATCCGCGGGCTCGTGCTCGGCGGCGCGGTGGAGTACGCCGACAAGCTGCTCGGTTCCCCGTTCACGGTCTGCGGCGAGGTCGTCGAGGGCGACAAGCGCGGGCGTACGCTCGGCTTTCCGACCGCGAACCTCGTGCCCCAGGACGGCTACGTGGTACCCGGGCACGGCGTCTACGCGTGCCGCGCGCGCACCGAGCACGGCGACATGCACGTGGCGGCGACGAACGTGGGCGTGCGGCCGATGTTCGTCACCGGCCGCGGCGAGCTCATCGAGGCGTTCCTCGTCGACTTCGACGGCGACCTCTACGGCACCACGCTGCGCGTCGAGTTCCTCAAGCGCCTGCGCGGCGAGAAGCGCTTCGAGTCCGTCGAGGCGCTCGTCGAGCAGATGGCGCGCGACGTCGAGGAGACGCGCGCCATCGCCGCCTAGCGCCGGCGGCCGAGGCGCAGGCGGACCTCGCGCACGTCCAGCGGCGCCGCTGGCCGCTGCCAGCCGCGCGCGGTGAGCACCCAGTCGCCCTCGTCCTCGCGCAGGACCACCCGCGGCGAGCCGTCGCTCGTCGTCGCGAGCGCAGCCTGGCTGAGCGGCCACCGCCCGTAGCCGCCGAGCCGCACGATGAGCCGGTGGACGTCGGCGTGGCGGATGCCGCGCTCGAGCAGCGCGCGCACCACCGCCGCCTCCGCGACGTCCTCGACGCTGTACACGCGCGGCTCATCGTCCGAGACCGAGGAGCGGATCAGTCCGCGCCGCGCCCACTGCCCGATCGTCGTGCCCGACACGCCGGCAAGCTCGCCCGCCTCGGCGGCGAGGAAGCTGCCGTGCGGAGGGCCGCTGATCGTCACCGGCACTCTGCTACCTTCCCACGTCGCCTATGACGCTTACGCAGGAACGAAAGGCCGAGCTCACGCAGCAGTTCGGCAAGGATGCCCAGGACACCGGGAACACCCGTGTGCAGGTCGCGCTCCTCACCGAGCGCATCAACCAGCTCACCGCTCACCTGCGTACGCACAAGAAGGATCATCACTCGCGCCGCGGTCTGCTCATGCTCGTCGGCCGCCGTCGCCGGCTGCTGAACTACATGCAGCGCAGCGACCTCGATGGGTACCGCGAGCTGATCAGGGAGCTCGGGCTCCGCCGATGAGCATCATCGCCGCCGGCACTCCCGCTCCGGAGTTCACCCTCAAGCGCGAGGACGGCGACGACTTCACCCGCGAGGACCTGGTCGGCCAGACCACGGTGTTCGTGTTCTATCCCTTCGCCTTCAGCCCGGTCTGTACCGACCAGCTGCAGATCTACGAGGAGGCGCTCGACGATCTGAAGGCGCAGGGGGCGACGCTCTACGGCGTCTCCACCGATCCGTCGTACTCGCAGATCGCGTTCAAGGACAAGCTCGGCATCACGATCGAGCAGCTCTCGGACTTCGAGCCCAAGGGCGACACCGCGAAGAAGTTCGGGGCGTACTTCGAGCCTCGCGGGATGACCAACCGCGCGCTGGTGATCGTGGGGCCCGACGGCGTCGTGCGCTGGAGCCACCTGGCCGACTCGCCGGGCGACCTTCCCGGCGTCAACCTCATCTTCGACGGGTTGACCGCCGTCCCGGCGTGACCGAGCTGCGCAGCGCGCCGGTGCCGCCGCTGCGCGAGGACGATCACGTCCGCGGCCCAGACGACGGGCCGCCGACCTTCTTCTACGGCGACTTCGCGTGCCCGCGCTGCGCGGTCGAGGCGCTGCGCCTGCGCGAGCAGGGCGCGCGCGTCGTCTTTCGCCACTTCGCGCTGAAGGCCAAGCACGAGCGCGCGGTTCCGCTTGCGCTCGCGGTCGAGGCGGCCGCGCGGCAGGGCAGGTTCTGGGCCTTCCATGACGCGCTCTACGAGGATCAGGGCCGCATCGACGACCCGCATCTGTGGGCGCGCTGCGAGCGGCTCGGCCTCGATCTCGACCGCTTCGAAGCGGACCGGCGCGACCCCGCTCTCGCCGAGCGCGTGCGGCGCGACGTGCGCGACGCGCTCCGGGCCGGCGCGACCACGACGCCCGCACTGTTCGGCGGAAGTTAACGGGCTAGACTGGCTGAGTTCGGAATTCAGTCAGAGACGAGTGAGACCGGCGACCGACGGCCGGTCAGGAAAGGCAAACATATGAGTAGTGACGCCGTGACGACGGTCTCGGTGGAGATCGCCGGTAAGGAGATCTCTTTCGAGACCGGCAAGATGGCCAAGCAGGCCTCCGGCGCCGTCGTCGTCCGCCAGGGCGACACGATGGTCCTCAACACCGCGACCATCGGGAACCTCCGCGAGGTCGACTTCCTCCCGCTGACGGTGGACGTCGAGGAGCGGATGTACGCCGCGGGCAAGATCCCGGGCTCCTTCTTCAAGCGCGAGGGTCGCGCTGGCGAGAAGTCGACGCTGACCGCGCGCATGATCGATCGTCCGATCCGCCCGCTGTTCCCGAAGGGCTGGCATTACGAGACCCAGCTCGTGGCGATGCCGCTGAGCGTCGACCACACGAACCCCTACGACATCCTCGCGATGAACGGCGCCTCCGCGGCGCTGATGATCTCGCCGGTGCCGCTGCCCACCCCCGTGGGCGCCGTGCGCATCGGCAAGGTCGACGGCAACTTCGTCGTCAACCCGAGCGAGGAGGACCTCGTCGGCAACACCGACCTCGATCTGATCGTGGCCGGCACCGACGACGCGATCCTGATGGTCGAGGCCGGCGCCAACGAGATCCCCGAGGCCGAGATCCTGGACGCGCTCGACATCGCGCATTCCGAGATCCGCAAGATCTGCGCCGCGCAGCGCGAGCTGGCCGAGAAGGCCGGCAAGGAGAAGCTCGTCGTCGAGCCCCCGCAGGTCGACGAGGACCTCGTCCGCCAGATCGCGGACACCCATGGCGCCCAGCTCGACGCCGCGACCCAGGTCGAGGACAAGCTCGAGCGCCAGGCGGCCACGAAGGCCGTCGAGGAGGCCGTGCTCGAGCAGTACTCCGGCGACCCCGAGGCGGCGACCTTCGACGACTACCGCCAGAAGGCGCAGCTCGCCTTCGATCGGCTCGAGAAGTCGATCATCCGCGAGCGCATCGCCGTCCACAAGCGCCGTCCCGACGGCCGCGGCGAGCGGGAGATCCGCCCGATCTCGATCGAGGTCGGCATCGCGCCGCGCACGCACGGCTCGGCGCTCTTCACCCGCGGTCAGACGCAGGCCCTGAGCGTCGCCTCGCTGGGCACGCTCAAGGAGGAGATGCGCCTGGACACGCTGGGCCTCGAGACCCAGAAGTTCTATTGGCACCACTACAACTTCCCGCCGTTCAGCGTCGGGGAGGCCGGGTTCATGCGCGGCCCCAAGCGCCGTGACATCGGCCACGGCGCGCTGGCCGAGCGGGCCCTCGTGCCGGTCGTCCCGAGCACCGAGGACTTCCCGTACACGATCCGTGTCGTGTCGGACATCCTCGAGTCCAACGGCTCGTCGTCGATGGCCAGCGTCTGCGGCTCGTCGCTGTCGCTGATGGACGCGGGCGTGCCGATCCGCAAGCCGGTCGCCGGCATCGCCATGGGCCTCATCAAGGAGGGCGACGATTACGTCGTCCTCACCGACATCGCCGGCGTCGAGGACCACCTCGGCGACATGGACTTCAAGGTTGCCGGCACCGGGGACGGCATCACCGCCCTGCAGATGGACATCAAGATCACCGGCGTCACCTTCGACATCCTGCGCGACGCGCTCGCGCAGGCCCGCGAGGCGCGCCTGTCGATCCTCGACCAGATGCGCGCCGCGATCCCCGGCCCGCGCGAGGCGCTCTCGCCCCACGCGCCGCGGATCATCACCGTCCAGATCGACCCGGACAAGATCGGCCTGCTCATCGGCAAGGGCGGCGAGACCATCCGCGGCCTGCAGGACGAGTTCGACGCCCAGATCGACGTCAACGACGACGGCCAGGTGCTCGTGTACTCGTCCAACGGCGAGATGGGCGAGGCGCTGGCCGAGCGCATCCGCTCGATGACCAAGGAGGTCGAGGTCGGTGACGCGTTCACCGGCAAGGTCGTCAAGACCACGACCTTCGGCGCGTTCGTCGAGCTCGCCAAGGGCACCGACGGCCTGCTACACATCTCCAACGTGTCGCCGGGCAACCGCGTCGACACGGTGGAGGACGTCCTCAACAAGGGCGACGAGGTCTCGGTGCGCGTCGTCGAGGTCGACCGCGAGCGCGGCCGCATCGGGCTGCGCCTGGCAGAGGACCCGGAGATCGCCGACAAGTCGGTCGAGGAGCTCGCCGCGATCGGCGCCTCCAGCGGAGGCGGCCCGCGGCGTGACCGCGGCGATCGCGGCCCGCGCGACCGCGACCGTGACCGTGACCGCAACGGCGGCTCGCGCGGCTCGGGCCGCCCGCGCCACCGCTCGGGCTCCGGCCGCGATCCGGAGCGTGGCTAAGGCCAAGCAGGAGCATCCTCCGCTCACCGCGGAGGAAGCCGCGGAGGCCATCGAGGACGGTCACCAGCTGACCGTCCTCGACTCGGGCGTCCGCGTGGTGACCGAGCGGATGGAATCCGTCCGCTCGGTCGCACTCGGCCTGTGGATCGGCACGGGCTCGGCCGCCGAGGACGAGCCCGAGGCCGGCCTCAGCCACCTCATCGAGCACATGCTCTTCCGCGGCACGGCGCGCTACCGGTCGCTGGAGATCGACCAGCTCTTCGACACCATGGGCGCCGAGCTCAACGCCGGCACCGGCAAGGAGACGACGTCGGTCTACTCGCGCGTGCTCGACCGTCACCTCGAGCGCGCGCTGGACGTGATGGCCGACATGGTCTGGCGCCCCGCCTTCGACGGCGGCGAGCTCGAGTACGAGCGCCAGATCGTGCTCGAGGAGATCGCGATGTACGAGGACGACCCGCAGGACAAGGTCTTCGACATCCTCGGCGAGGCCGTGTTCGGCACCCACCCGCTCGGGCGGGCCATCATCGGGCGTGCGGACGTCGTCGGCTCGGCCGGGCCCGATGCGCTGCGGTCCTTCCACGCCGCTCGCTACGTGCCGTCGAACATCGTGATCGCGGCCGCCGGCTCGGTGGACCACGACGCGCTGGTCTCGATGATCGAGGACTCCGGGATCGAACGGGCCGGCGGGCAGGCTCCCGAGCCGCCCGCGGCCCCCGACGCGCAGCCCGCGCGCCGGCGCTTCTTCGCCAAGGAGACCGAGCAGTACCACGTATGCCTCGGCGCGCCGGGCCTCGCGCGCGACGACGAACGCCGCTTCGCGGCGCGCGTCCTGGACAACATCCTCGGCGGCACGTCGTCGTCGCGGCTGTTCCAGGAGGTCCGCGAGCGCCGCGGCCTCGCCTACAGCGTCTACTCGTTCCAGTCGCTCTACGCGGGCTCGGGCCAGATCGGGCTCTACCTCGGCACCCGGCCCGACAACGTCGGCCGTGCGCTGGGCGTCGTGGCCGACGAGCTCGCGCGCTTCCGCGACGAGCCGGCGACCGAGGACGAGCTCGAGCGATCCAAGGAGAACGTGAAGGGCCGGGTGCTGCTGGCCCTCGAGTCGACGACGTCGCGGATGAACCGCCTCGGGTCGTCGGTGCTCGCCGGGATCCCGCTGCTCAGCGTGGATGAGGTCGAGGCGCGCATCGACGCGGTGACGGTCGACGACCTCCAGGAGCTCGCCGAGGAGCTGCTGGCGCCCGAGCGGCTGAGCGCCGCCGGCATCGGCGCCGACGAGTCCACGTTCCGCACCGCGCTGGAACCGCTGTCGGAGGCGCTCGCGGCGTGATCCGGGTGGGCGTCTCCGGCGCCGCCGGGCGGATGGGTCAGACCGTCTGCGAGGCGGTCGAGGGCGCCGATGACATGGAGCTCACGGGCCGCGCCGACCCGTCGCTCGGGGTGGCGCTGGGCGACATCCTCGGCGACTGCGACGTCGTCGTGGACTTCAGCACGCCCGACGGTGCGCTGGAGAACGCGCGGACGTGCGTGCGGGCGGGGGTGCACGCCGTTGTCGGCACGACCGGCTGGGACCCCAGCCCCCTCCGCGATGAGCAGGGCGCCAACGTCTTCGTCGCCCCGAACTTCGCCATCGGCGCGGTGCTCATGATGCGCTTCGCCACCGAGGCGTCGAAGTACCTGCGCAAGGCCGAGATCATCGAGTTGCACCACGACCGCAAGCTCGATGCGCCGAGCGGCACCGCCGCCCGCACGGCCGAGCTCATGGAAGGCGAGGTGCTGATCCACTCCGTGCGGCTGCCGGGGCTGGTGGCCCATCAGGAGGTCATCCTCGGCGACGTCGGCCAGACGCTGACCATCCGCCACGACTCGACCGACAGGACGTCGTTCATGCCCGGCGTCCTGCTGGCGATCCGGCGCGTGGGGGACCTCCCCGAGTCGCCGGTGATCGGGCTCGAGCACCTGCTGTGATCCGCCGCGCCACGCCGGCCGACGCCGCCGCGATCGCGGCGGTGCAGGCGCGGGCCTGGCGCCACGCCTACGCGGACATCGTCGCGCCCGACGACATGCCCGTGCCCGAGGAGCGCGCAGCACGCTTCACGGCGCACATCGACGGCGGCAGCGACGTGTTCGTCTGGGACCAGGAGGGGCGCGTCGCCGGGTTCGCGGCGGTCGACGGCGACGAGCTGCGGGCGATCTACGTCGATCCGCCGGCGCAGGGCGCGGGGGTGGGGACGGCGCTGCTGAGCGCCGCCGTCGATGCGCTGCGCGCGTCCGGCCACGCCGAGGCGTTCCTGTGGACCTTCGAAGCCAACGGGCTGGCGCGTGCGTTCTACGAGCGCCACGGCTGGGTGCTCGTCCCCGGGCGCCAGGCGCGCCTTGCGCCCGAAGTGCGCTACCGCATCGCCCTCTGATGTCCGTCCTCGTCGCCGTCACCGACCACGCCGTCGAGCGCTTCCGACAGCGCATCGGAGGGCGCAGCGGCGAAGTCGACGCGCGCCCGGAGATCGTCGCGCGCGTCACGCGCGCCTGGGAGGCCGGCCGCCTGACCGAGGATCCGCCGCCGGGCGCGTCCGGCGCGCGGGGATCGGTCTATGTCCGCGACCTCGTCGACCGGTCGCTGGTCTTCGTCTGTCGCTACGACCGGGCCGCGAACGAAGTCGTGGTCATCACGCTCTGGGAGTCCGAAGGCGGCCCGACGCCGCCGCGCGTCGTCCGCGGATGGACGGATGCTTTCAGACGCGGTGGACAGTGAGTGGTACCGTCGGTATGAGGATCGACAGCCGGAAGGAAGGGCGCATGGCCTTCACCACGCATCTTCTCGTCGTCGCCAACCGCACCGCTGATTCGCCGGAGTTGCTCGAAGCGCTTCGGCAGCGCAGCGAGTCAAGCCCGGTCCGTGTGACCATGCTCGTGCCCGCGGCGTGGTCGGAACGGGCTGCGGCCGAGCAGCGACTGGAGAGCGCGGTGACGAGCCTGGTTGCCACCGGCATCCAGGCCGACGGGATGGTGGGCGATGCCGACCCGATCGTCGCCGTGCAGGAGACGTGGGACCCGGGCCGCTTCGACGAGGTGGTCGTCTCGACCCTCACCGAGGGCACCTCGCGCTGGCTGCAGATCGACCTGCCGCACCGCATCGCGCGGCTCACCGACTGCCACGTGCGCCACGTCGCCGTCCCCGAGCGCTCGCCCGACGAGCATCCGACGATGCCGCCGCCGGCGCGCCGGCCGATGCTCGAGCGCGTGGCGTCGCTCATGCGCTCCTCTACGCACCACAAGACCGCATAGCGCTCAAGCGGCGACGAGCTCGGCGAGCCGGGTGTGGCGCGCGTGCGCGTCCCGCCGGCCCAGCGCGACGTACAGCGCGGCCCGCTCGCCGACCACCACGCACACGCGCTCGGCGCGCGTGATCGCCGTGTAGACGAGGTTGCGGGTCAGCATCGGCTGGTGTCCGCGGTGCAGGACGACGACGACCGCCGGCGCCTGCGATCCCTGCGCCTTGTGGATCGAGACCGCGTGGGCGAGGCGCATCGTGTCGAGCTCGCCGACCGGCAGCGCGAGGCGGCGGCCGTCGTCGCAGGCGAGCAGGACGCGGTCGCGCTCGGCGTCGTGGTGCTCGATGACGCCCATCTCGCCGTTCATGAGCTCGCGCTCGTGGTTGTTCTTCGTCTGGATGACCCGGTCATGCACGCGCAGCGGCGTGCCGGCGATGCCCGCGCCGTCGGGGTTCAGGCGGGCGCGCAGGTCGGCGTTGAGCGCGTCGATCCCGGCCGGGCCGCGGTGCATCGGCGCGACGGTGAGGACCTCGGCGCGGGCGTCGAGGTCGTAGTGGCCGGCCAGGCGCGACGTGGCGAGCGAGATGACCTCGTCGCGGATGGCATCGGGCCCCGCGCGCTCGATGAAGAAGAAGTCGCGCACGTCGTCCGGGCCGGCCCTGGTCGGCGGCGGGTCGCCGTCGTTGACCGCGTGCGCCGCGCGGACGATCAGCGATCGGGCGGCCTGGCGGAAGATCTCGGTGAGCCGCACGACGGGCACGCGGCCTGACTCGATGAGGTCGTCGAGGACGCGGCCGGGGCCGACGGGCGCAAGCTGATCGACGTCGCCGACGAGCAGGACGTGCGTGCGCGGGCCGACGGCGCCGAAGAGCGCCTCGGCCAGGCGCACCGAGAGCATCGACGCCTCGTCGACGATGAGCACGTCGGTGCCGGGGATCGGGTCCTCCGGGCCGCGCGCGAAGCCCTCGCCGGGGACGTACTCGAGCAGCCGGTGGATCGTCGTCGCCTGAGCGCCGGTCGTCTCCGCCAGGCGGCGCGCCGCCTTGCCCGTCGGTGCGCACAGGCGCACGGTCCGCCGCTCGGCGCGCAGGAGGTCGACGAGCACGCGCATCACCGCCGTCTTGCCCGTGCCGGGGCCGCCGGTGAGGATCGCCAGGCGGTGGTCGAGCACCGCCTGGACGACCGCCCACTGGTCGTCGGTCGGCACGAAGCCGTTCGTCGGGCGCGCGGGCGCCGGCAGCCGCAGCCGCGCGCCGTCGTCGATGAGGTCGCGCACGTAGCCCGCCAGCCGGCGCTCGATCGCGTACATCGCGGGGTCGAAGACGCGGTCGCCCTCGACGATCAGCGCGCCGCGGGCCGCGAGCTCGTCGATGCGGTCCTCGGGGTCCGCGTGCAGGAGGCGCCGAGCGCGCTCGGCGAGCTCGGCGCGCGGGAGGTGGCAGTGCCCGTCGCTCTCGGCCTCGTGCAGGGCATGGCGGACGCCGGCGTCGAGGCGCCCGGGCGCGTCGGGTGGCGTGCCGAGCGCCTGCGCGAGGGCGTCGGCGGTGGCGAAGCCGATCCCGTCGAGCTCGGTCAGCGCGTACGGGTCGGCGCGCAGCGTCTCGATCGCTCCCGGGCCGTAGGCGCGGTAGATCCGCGCGGCGACCGCGGCGGGGACGCCGTGCTCCTCGAGGAACAGGCGGACCGCGCGCAGCGCGCCCTGGTCCTCCCACGAGCGCACGGCCGCGCCGATGCGCACGCGCCCGATGCCGGGCACCTCGCCCAGCGCGCGGTGCGGATCGCGGTCGACCGCGGCGAGGACGTGCTCGGGCCCGTGGCGCTCGAGCAGCCACGCGGCGCCACGCGGCCCGACGTGCTTGACCGAGCCCAGGTAGGCGAGCAGCGCCTGCTCGCTGGCGGGCTCTTCGACGCGCGAGCGCTCGGCGACGAAGCGCCAGCCGTGCTTGGGATGGCGCTGCCAGCCGCCCTCGACCGCCACCGACTCGCCCTCGTGGACGTGATCGAGCGCCCCCACGAGCACGACCTCCTCGCCCTCGTCGCTGACCCCGGCCAGCACGGCGAACGCGCCGTCGGGCGCGCGCCAGCGCACCGCGGCGATCTCCACGGTCAGCGTCCGCTGCTCGGGGTCGAAGGGCTCGGCATCCAGCACGTGTGGGATGATGGCGGCCGTGGCCGACATCGGCACGATCATCACCGCCGTCGTCACCCCGTTCGACGAGCGCCTGCAGGTCGACGAGGAGGCGTTCGTCGCCACCCTTCGCCACCTCGCCGCCAACGGCTCCGACGGTGTCGTCGTCTGCGGGACGACCGGCGAGGCGCCGACGCTCGAGACCCCGGAGACGCTGCGGCTCTTCGATCTGGCGGTGGCCGAGCGCCCCGCGGGCATGGCGATCATCGCCGGCACGGGCTCCAACGACACCAAGCACGCCGTCCACCTCACCGAGGCCGCGACCGAGCGCGGGGTCGACGCCGTCCTCTCGGTCACGCCCTACTACAACAAGCCCAGCCGCAGGGGCCTCAAGCGCCACTTCGAGGAGGTCGCGCGGGCGACCCACAAGCCCGTCGTCCTCTACAACATCCCCGGTCGCACGGCGCTCGACATGCCCAACGACCTGCTCGCGGAGCTGGCGCAGATCGACCGCATCGATTACGTCAAGCAGGCCAACGCGGACAACCTGGCCAAGGTCGACGGCCTGCGCATCCTCGCCGGTAACGACGACCTGCTGGCTGACGTCCTCGACATGGGCGAGGCGGGCGGGATCCTCGTCGCCAGCCACGTGGTGGGGCCCGAGATGCGCCGCATGGTCGACGAGCCCGAGCACCGCCGCGAGATCCACGAGTCGCTCAGCGAGCTGTTCGCGGCGCTGTTCTGCACCGCGAGCCCCGCGCCGGTGAAGGCCGCGCTCGCGATGATCGGGCTGCCGGTCGGCGGCGTGCGCCTGCCCCTGGTCGAGGTCGACGAGGAAGAGGCGGCGATCGTGCGCGGCGCGCTCGAGCGCCACGGCCTGCTCCAGACCGCAGGAGCCTAGTTGCCCGGGCCGTTGCGCGTCCTGCCGCTCGGTGGGCTGGGCGAGATCGGCAAGAACATGACGGTCTTCGAGTACGAAGGCCGCATCGTGGTCGTCGACGTCGGCCTGCGCTTCCCAACGGCGGAGATGGTCGGGATCGACCTCGTGCTGCCGGACTTCAGCTACCTGCGCTCGCGGGTCGACGACATCGAGGGGATCGTGGTCACCCACGGCCACGAGGACCATCTCGGGGCGCTGCCGTGGGTCCTACGCGAGCTTGCCGTCGACATCCCGGTCTACGGCGGCCCGCTCACCACCGCCATGGCGCGCTCGAAGCTCGACGAGCACCGCCTGCGCGAGGTCGACGTCAACGACGTGCGCGACGGCGAGCGCGTCGCCCTCGGTCCGTTCGAGGTCGAGCTCGTCCACATGACGCACTCGATTCCCGACTCGGACGGCGTCGCGCTCCACACCGACCTGGGCACCGTCTTCGTCACCGGCGACTACAAGTTCGACCAGACGCCGGTCGACGGCGTCCCGGCCGACGTCGCGCGCCTTGCCGAGCTGGGGCGCGAGGAGCTGCTGCTGCTGTGCGGCGACTCGACCAACGCCGATCGCGCCGGGTACTCGCCGAGCGAGGCGATCGTCGGCCCGAAGCTCGAGGAGCTCTTCCTCGGCCGCCAGGGCCGCATCGTCGTCACCTGCTTCGCCTCCAACATCCACCGCGTCCAGCAGGTCGTCGACGCGGCCGCCGCGCACGGGCGCAAGGTGTCGCTCGTCGGGCGCTCGATGCGCAAGAACGTCAACATCGGCCGCTCGCTCGGCCACATCGACGTGCCGGAGGGGATCCTCGTCCCGCCGCGCGAGCTCGACGACTGGCCCGATCACAAGCTCGTGATCATCTCGACCGGGTCCCAGGGCGAGCCGCTCAGCGCGCTGCGGCGGATGGCCCACCGCGACCACCCGCAGGTCGAGCTGCACGAGGGCGACACCGTGCTGTTCAGCGCGACGCCGATTCCCGGCAACGAGCGCGCGGTCAACGAGACGATCGACCGCCTCTACCACATCGGCTGCGACGTGATCACGACGCGCGAGGCGCCGATCCACGCCTCGGGCCACGGCTACCAGGAGGAGCTCAAGCTGCTGCTCAACCTCGTGCGCCCGCGCTACGTCATGCCGTTCCATGGCGACCACAAGCGCATCCATTTGCACGCGGGGCTGGCCGAGGCGGTCGGCGTCGACCCGGCGAGCATCTTCAAGGGCGAGAACGGACTGCCGCTGGAGATCGACGAGCGGGGCGCGCGCTTCGCCCCGGCCGAGCGCTCGGGGATGATCTTCGTCGACGGCGTCGACATCGGCGACCCGACCGACGTCGCGCTCCGCGATCGCCGCATGCTCAGCGCCGACGGCATCTTCGTCGTCGTCGCCACCATCTCCGAGCAGGACGGGTCGTCGGTCGCGGAGCCCGAGGTGATCTTCCGCGGGGTGCCCTATCCCGAGGACGCGGTGGGGCTGCTCGACGACATCCGCACGACGGTCGAGGCCTCGCTGGCGCGCGCGGCCACGGAGGAAATCCGCGAGATCGACCTGCTCCAGCAGGTCCTCCACGACGACCTGGCGGAGTTCGTCTACGAGCGCCTGCGCCGGCGGCCGATGGTGCTGCCGGTCGTCGTCGAGGTCTGACTCAGGCGGGCGCCGGCTCCTTGGCGGCGGGCACCTCGATCCGCGGCAGGCGCACGACGAAGCGCGCGCCCGGCTGGGCGTCCTCGTAGGCCACGCGGCCGCCGTGCGACTCGGCGACGGCGCGCACGATCGAGAGGCCGAGGCCGCTCGACGAGCCGCGGTCGCCCGCCCCGCGGACGAAGCGCTCGAAGATGCGGTCGCGCAGGTCGGGCGGCACGCCGGGGCCGTCGTCCTCGACGGTGAGGACGACCTCGCCGTTGTCCGCCGCCACGCTCGCGCGCACGTGGCTGCCGTCGGGCGTGTGCCGGATCGCGTTCTCCATGAGGTTGAGCGCCATGCGGTGCAGCTCGTCGCGCGTGCCCTCGACGAACGCCTCGTCGGCGTCGACCTCGAGGTCGTGGCGGTCGGCCATCGGTCCGAGCTCGGCGGCCGCCTCGACGAGCACGCGGCCGACGTCGGTCGGCTCGCGCGGGAGCTGGCGCTTGGCATCGGCGCGGGCGAGCAGGAGCAGGTCGCCGACGAGGCGGCGCATGCGCTGCGACGAGCGCAGCGCGGAGCGGGCGGCCTCACCGCGCTCGCCGTCAAGGACCTCGGTGAGGAGCTCGAGGTTGGCGAGGATCGAGGTCAGCGGCGTGCGCAGCTCGTGCGAGGCGTCCGCGACGAACTGACGCTGGCGGGACAGTGCGCCCTCGGTCTCGTCGTGGGCCGCGTCGAGGGCGCCGAGCATGGCCTGCAGCGTGCGGGCGAGCTCCGCGACCTCGTCGTCGGCCTTCGACACCGGGACGCTGCGGCCGGGGTCGCGGGTGTCGGCGATCTTCTGTGCGGACTTCGTGAGCGCGGTGATCGGCGACATCGCGCGCCGCGCGACCAGCAGGCCGGCGGCGAGCGCGAGGCCGGTCCCGCCGAAGACGCCGATGAGCAGGAACAGGCGCACGCGCGAGACCGTGCTCTCGAGGTCCGAGACGCGGCGCGCGTACTGCACATCCACGCTGAGCACCGTGTTGGCCGTGCGCAGCAGCGTGGGACGGGAGACGACGCGATAGCCGTCGACCAGCGCGGTGCGCAGCCCCCACGCGGCGTCGAGGTCCGGCGCGCGCTTCGTGGCCGCCACCTGCGTGCCGCTGGCGCTGTCGAGCACGCGGATCACCGCGTGGTTCGGCGCCGCGTACAGGTCGAGGTTGGGGAGGATGTACGGCGTGCCGTTCTCGTAGTGCACGCGCAGGCGATCGGACAGCTCGCTCACCGCGGCGGTCATCTCGTTGTTGAAGTCCGACCGGATGCGCGATGCCGTGAGCTGGCCGACGACGATGGCGAAGCAGGCGAGGATGACGAACGTCAGACCGGCCGAGGTCAGCGCCAGGCGCCACCGGATGGGGATGCGGCTAAGCACGGAGCACGTAGCCGGCGCCGCGGATCGTGTGCAGGAGCCGCGGCTCGCCGCCGGCCTCCAGCTTGCGGCGCAGGTTCGAGACGAACACCTCGATGGTGTTCGTGGTGGCGAATGGGTCGTAGCCCCAGACCTCTTCGAGCAGGCGCTGACGCGGCACCACGATCCGCTCGTTGCGCATGAGGTACTCGAGCAACTCGAACTCGCGCTGGGTGAGCTCGATCTCGCGCTCGCCGCGGCTGACCTCGTGCGTGTCGGGGTTCAGCGAGAGGTCGCCGACGACGACCGAGGCGCTGCCGCGTGGTGGCCGGCGCCGGAGCAGCGCGCGCAGGCGCGCGAGCAGCTCCTGGCGCTCGAAGGGCTTGACGAGGTAGTCGTCGGCCCCGGAGTCGAGGCCCTCGACGCGCGACTCGAGCGCGTCGCGCGCGGTGAGCATGAGAATCGGCACGTCGTCGCTCGAGCGCAGCCGCCGCGCGACCTCGATCCCGTCGAGCTTCGGCAGCCCAAGATCGAGGATGACGAGGTCGGGGTTGAAGGCCGCCGACTGGTCGAGCGCGGCCTCGCCGTCGCCGGCGATGCGCACCTCGTAGCCCTCCAGTCGCAGGGAGCGCTGGAGCACCTGGGCGATCTCTTCGTCGTCCTCGACGACGAGCACGCGTGGGTCGCGGCCGTTCATTCGCTGCTCACTGTAGGGGCAAGTGTCAATGTGCGCTAAGGGCGGTCGTCCGCGTCGGATGGCGGCGCTGCGTGGCCGGGCTTTGAGGGAGGGATGTCGCAGGGTTGTTGCAGTTGCGTGTTGTTCCGGTACGGCGGTCGGCTTGATCCTTGACGGGTGCCCGAACCACGGCGGATTACCACCGGGAACCGACGCTTTTCCGCCGTGGTTCGCGACCTGGCGGGCGCGCGCGGGGGTGTCGTCAGCCGCGCGCAGCTACTGGCGCGCGGCGTCAGCGGTTCCGCGCTCGATCGCGCGCTGCGGGCCGGACGCCTTCATCGCCTTCATCCCGGCGTCTACTCGGTGTCGGCGCCGGAGTTGCTGACGCCCGACGCCCTCCTCACCGCCGCTCTGCTCGCCGCCGGCGACGGGGTGACTCTCAGCCATGGCACAGCGGCATGGCGCTGGCGAATCATCCGAGCGCCGCCGACGATGATCGAACTCAGCGTGCCGGGTTCACGTGCGCCGTTGCAGGGCGTGACGCTGTTTCGCCCCGGCGCGCTGCGCGACGGCGATGTCGTCGTCAACCGAGGCGTTCGGACCACGTCGGTGTGCCGCACCGTCCTGGACCTCGCTACGCGCTACGACCGCCGCGCCCTTGCCCGCATGCTGGAAGAAGCCGAGTTCCAGCACGACCTGCGGCCCACCGACGTGACGCGAACCCTCCGCCGCGGCCACCCGGGCAGCGCCAACCTGCGCGCCGCCCTCGATGCCCACGCCCCAGGTCACGGCAAGGTCAGGAGCGACCTCGAGCGCAAGTTCCGCCGCCTGTTGATTAAGCACGGCGTCGAGTTGCCGCTCAGAAACGAGGAAATCGGACCATGGACGGTCGACTGCGCGTGGCCCACCCGCCGTGTGGTCGTCGAGCTCGATGGCCGCCAACACGAGCGGCCGGCGCAGGCCGACCGGGACGACGACCGCGACCTATGGCTCCGCCGACACGGCTGGCTGCCCCGCCGCTACGGCGACACGCAGGTCAAGGAGCAGCCAGAGACCGTGATCGAGGACCTGCTCGCCGCCTTCGCCGAAGCTACGACGCTCGGGCTCAGCCGCGGGCCATGAACAGCCGGACGTTGCGGTCGAGCGGCGTGCCGGCGTCGTGCTGCGGGCGGCCGCCCTGGGCGTCGAGGTACGCGAGCTCGCGTGCCGTATCGGCGAGTGGGTCGGGTGCCGTGTCGAGCATCCAGGTCTCGATCACGATCCCGCCGCCCGCGGTCTCGCGCACGCGCAGCATCCGCGCCTGCTGCGGGTAGTCGGCGAGGCTGGCGGTCTGGATCAGCCAGTAGCGGCCGCGCCTCGCGATCCGGTTGTGGTGTGAGTCGCCGGCGAGCGCGGCGATGACGTGGGGGTCGCGGTCGAGGAGCGCGAGCGCGGCGTCGGCGCCTTGGACCTTGGTCAGCGGCTGGTGGGACACGACGATCACGCGGCGGTCGCCCGCGGCGTCGAGCTGGCCGCGCAGCCAGCGGACCTGCGCGCGCGTGAGCACGCCGCTCGAGCCGACATCGCGGCGCACGGTGTCGAGGAGGATGACCCGCACGGCGCCCACGTCGAAGGCGTCGTCCATCCGTGGGCCGGCGCCGCCGTGGCCGCTCGCGGCGCGCAGCCCGGCGATCGCCTGCGCCGGCGTCAGCTCGCGGCGGCCCGGGTCGGGCGCGATGTGCGCGGTTCTCCCCGGCAGCCCGCCGCTGAGCACGCTGTCGACGAGCTGCGGCGTCAGCGCGTTCTCGCTGCGCGGGATGTCGAGCCCGGCGTCGGGCTGCACGAGGCGCTGGTCGCCCACCGCCACCGCCTCGGTCGACGGCGTGCGCGCCAGCTCGCCGGCGAGCAGCAGGTCATGGTTGCCGGGCACCGCGTACCACGGGGCGCTCAGCCCCGGCGCACGGAAGGGACGCTGCGCGGCGTCGAGCAGCCCGGGGTGGCGCGGTGGGTCGACATCCGGGCGGTAGTAAGCCGGGTCGGGGTCGCTCGCCTCCTGCACGCCCTGGTACCCCGGGGCGCCGGAATCGGGACGCGCCTCGCCGCCGTCGAGCACGGTGCGCGCGAGCGCGAGCTCGTTGGCCTGGGCGTTGTCGATGAGGTCGCCGGTGACGAGGACGGCGTCGGGCCGCGCGGCGTTCACCGAGCGCACGGCGGCGTTGAGCACCTGCGCCGAGAGCGTCTCCTGCGGGCGGAAGGTCGACGAGAACGGCCCGCCCAGGCGGTCGAGGAACGGCACCCGCGCGGGCGACTCCTCGTCGCGCACGTGGACGTCGGTGAGGACGGCAAGCGAGGCGAGCGTTCGGCCGATGCGCGCCGGGGTTCCGCGGTTGCGCAGCGGCTCGCCGGGCCCGCGCGAGAGGAACCCGTTGCCGTCGGTGTCGCGCCAGGTCGTGGCGAGCGTCGAGCCGTCGCGGGCGGCGGGCGCGCCGCCGCCGCCGCTTGCGCAGCCGGCGGCGGCGAGCGCCACGAGGCCGAGTGCAAGCGCGCGCCTCATTCCTCGCGCAGCCCCTCGACCGGCGCCTCCGCGATCGCCCGCCGCGCGACCCATGCCGCGGCCAGGAGGCCCAGCAGCGCGAGCCCGCCGAGCGCGAGCGCTGCCTGGCCCGTGGACGACTGCGGGCCGAGGTCCGCGTAGCCGGCCGCCAGGCGAGCGACGAGCGGCGCCAGCACGAACCGCTCGAGCAGGATCGCCAGCACGGCCGCCGGCAAGGCGACCGCGAGCGCGGCGCCGGCGAGCACGGCGCCGACGGTCGGCCCTTCGGCGCCGGTGGCTCGCAGCAGGGCGAGCGTCGGGCGGCGCTCGCGGGCGACGACCCCAAGCGCCTGCACCAGCGCGTAGAGGCACACGAGCGCGTCGACGATGGCCACCGCGCGCAGCAGCGACGCGAGCGTGCCGAGGAACGCGCCGTTGCGCGTCGTGGCGCCACCGACCGCGGTCGGCTCCGCGCCGAGGGCCGCCACCCGCCGCGAGACCGCCGCGCGGTCCGCGCCGTGGTCCAGCCGGACGACGATCTGCGGGTTGGCGCCGGGGTCGGCCGCGAGCAGGCGCGGGGGGCGCACGTACGCCACGCGGCCGTTGTCGTCGAGCGCGCGCACGGTCCCGACCACCCGGAATCGCGCCTCGCCGCCGCTGGGCACCTGGACCGCGAGCGTCGACCCGACGCCGATCCCCAGCGCCTGCGCCAGGCCGACGCCGATCTCCGCCTCGTCGTTCGCGCGCACGCGCCGGCCGCTGTCGAGCGGCGGATCCTCGAAGCGCGTGTGGTCGCCGGGGAAGGCGACGAGCTTGACCGGCTCGCCGAGCGCGAAGGAGTCGGCGCCCTGGACGACGTAGCGCGGAGCGGCATCGGCCACGCCTGGCAGCGCGCGGACGTCCGCGACGCGGTCCGCCGGCAACTGGGCGGTGAGGTCGTAGCGCTTGCCGACGGACCCCGGGTCGTCGCGCAGCGCAGCGACCAGCGACGCGAGGCCGAGCATGAGCAGGACGACCGCGGCAGACACCGCCAGCACCGCGACCGTCGCCGCCGCGCGCCCGCGGCGCGCGAGCGCCAGGCGCGCGCCGAGCGCGGCGAAGCTCCCGCCGAGCCGCAGGCGCCGCGCTCCGGCGACCTCCGCGCCCCGCAGCAGCGCCACCGGCGGGCGCGCCGTCGCCCGCCAGGCCGGCCATGCCGCGGCGCACGCGACAACGGCGACGATCAGCGCGACCGTCGCCGCGAGCGGCCCGAGCAGCGCCCAGCCGGGCGGCTGTTCGTTGAGCGCCTCGAGCAGGCGGCCGGAGACGCCGCGCACCGCGATCGCTCCGACCGCGATCCCGACGAGCCCGGCGACGGAGCCCGTCACGGCCGCGCGCGCCGCGCGCTCGCCGGCGATCCGCGCGCGCGAGAACCCGACGGTCCGCTGCACGCCCAGCGCGGGCAGCCGCCGCTGCACATCGGCCGCGGTCGTCGCGGCGAGCATGATCGCCGCCGCGCCGAGCGCGACGAGCGAGAACGCCACGAGGAGCCCGATGACCACGCCCGCCGCCGAGTCGATGAGCACGCGCACGCCGCTGCGGGTGATGAAGCGCACGCCCTGCACTTGCGTGCTCGTCGCGCGCGCCTGTTGCAGGAGGACGTCGACGTGCCGCGGGTCGGCCGCCCAGATGAGCGCCGTATCGACCGGCAGGCGCCGCTGCGCCTCGCGCTCGATCCACGCGCCCGACACGTAGATCCGCGGCGCCGAGGCGAGCGGGAAGGCGACGTTGTCCGGCGCGACCGCGATCCCCGCCACGCGCAACGAGCCGAGCGGCCCGGCCTGGATCGTGTCGCCGACGCCGACGTGCCAGTCGTTGGCGACGCCGCGCTCGATCACCGCCTCGTTGGGCCGGCCGTCGACGTCGCGCCCGGCGACGATCGCGTACCCGCGGCGGCCAGGGTCGACGACCTCGATGCTGCCGTTGCCGGACGCGTTGCCGTTGGCGCCGAGGTTCTCGTCGGTGATCTCGAGGCGGTAGGCGCGCGCGGCGACGTTCGGCAGCGCGCCGACGATGCGGTCGATGTCCTCGCGCGGCTCGTTGCGGAAACGGACGATGACGTCGGGCAGGTCCGCCTCGCGCGCCGCGCGGTCGAAGCCGGTCGCCAGGCCATACGCGACCGTGACCGCCGCCCCGGCCATCGCCGCCGCGAGCAGCACGCCGGTGAACGCAAGCCGCGCGCGGGTCACGGCCCCAGGCGCCCGTCGACCAGGCGCAGGACGCGGTCAGCCGCGCTCGTCGCCGCCTCGTCGTGGGTGACGAGCACCACGGCGCGCCCGTCGTCGGCCGCGGCGCGCAGGAGCCCCAGCACCGCGGCGCCCGACTCGGCGTCGAGGTTGCCGGTCGGCTCGTCGGCGAGCACGAGCGCGGGGTCGTGGACGAGCGCGCGCGCCACCGCGAGCCGCTGCTGCTCGCCGCCGCTCAGCTCGTGCGGCAGCCGCGCGGCGGCGCCGTTGAGCCCGAGCCGCTCGATGAGCGCGCGGCCCCGCGCGGGAGCGTCGGCGCCGCTGCCCGGGAGCCGCGTGGGGAGGAGGACGTTCTCCTCGCCGGTCAGCTCGGGGATGAGGTGGAAGAACTGGAAGACGAAGCCGACGTGCTCGCGACGCAGGCGCGTCAGCTCGCGCTCCGGGCGCCCGTCGACACGGCGACCGGCGACCTCGATGGTCCCCGCGTCGGGCCGGTCGAGCGCACCGAGGAGGTGCAGGAGCGTCGACTTCCCCGTCCCGGACCGCCCAACCACCGCCACCAGCTCGCCCGCCCGCGCCTCGAGCGCGGCCCCGTCGAGCACCCGCCGCGCGGCCCGGCCGCTGCCGTACGTCTTCACCAGACCCCGCGCGGCGACGACGATCACGCTGCCCACCGTAGGCCAACGGCGCGAACCGTGTATCAACTCAGGCATGAGCGCTGTTCGCATCGTCCCCGTCGATGAGCTGCCGTTGAGCAACATCGCCCGCGAGCTCGTCGGCACCGACTTCGGCGTGGGGATCTGCACGATCCTCGTTGACGCCCCGCCCGGCCGCGGCCCGTCGCTGCACCGCCACCCCTACGAGGAGGTGTTCATCACGCTCGAGGGCACGGCGACGTTCTCGATCGGCGAGGACGAGCAGCGCGAGATCGGCCCGGGCGAGGTCGTGGTCGTGCCCGCGGGGACCTGGCACGGGTTCATCAACTCCGGCGACGGCCCGCTCAGGCAGATCGACATCCACGTGAGCCCGCACTTCGACACGGAGTGGAAGAACGCCGACTGAGCGAGCGGCCCGGCCGGGGCTCGTCGCGCAAAGATCGGTAGCGACCGCGCCCAATCTGGGCCGATCTCCCGATGTGTGACGGTGACCCGCACTCCTAACGTCAAACGATCCGTAGGGCCGCAGACGGCGACCCTGCACGACGGAGGGGGACACCGTGTTCCACACCCATCGCAGGGGCCTTCTCGGCCTGCTCGCCGGCCTGGCGCTCGCGCTGGCCGTCGGGTTCGTCGCGAGCGCCAAGCAGTCGCCCGAGCACTCGGCGGCGCTCGCCGAGCAGCTGGCCTCGGCACGGCTGGCGACCGCCAAGTACGCGACCGATCTGGACCGCGCCAAGGCCGACGGCTACCAGATCATCACGCGGATGATCCCGGACATGGGCTGGCATTTCATGAACCCGAGCATCAAGGACTTCGACGTCCGCCGGCCGCCGATCCTCGTCTACGAGCGCAAGGGCCGTACGTCGCACCTCGCCGCGCTGGAGTGGGTCTTCCCCAAGAAGCCCGCCAGGGCGCCGCTACCGGGCGCGCGCTACGGCTCGTTCCCCGCGGCCTGCCACTACGCCGACGGGACGTTCGTCGCCACGCCCTCTGAGGATCGCTGCCCGGACACCAGCCCCGAGACCGGCGCCGCCTTCGGGTTCTGGCACCCCGACCTCGTGACCATGCACGTGTGGCTGTGGTACCCGAACCCCGACGGGCTCTTCGCCAGCTACAACCCGCTGGTCAAGCCGTTCAACTAACAGCGCGTGTAGATCGCGAAGTAGCGCGAACGGCCGCGCAGCACGAAGCCTTCGGGCGGCACCTGGCTCTTCAGGCCGTTGTCGCCCGAGTTCGGGGTGAAGGGCCCGTAGCCGGGGTCGGTCAGCAGCCGCGATCCGAGCCCGATGAGGACGACCCCCGGCGTGCTGGGTCGGGGGTCGGCGCGCGCGACGACGGCCCCCGGCGGCGCGCGGAGCGACCAGCGCGCCGCCGGCACGAGCTTGTGCGTCGAGATCGCGACCGGCCCGCAGCGGCGCGCGTTCGCCACCACCGGCGAGCGCAGCGTCGCGCGCAGATCGCGCTCGACGCCGTGGCGGAAGCGCAGCAGGCTCGTGATCGACTGCGGGTGAAGGCGGCTCGCGGTCCACGCCACGCCGACGATCACGATGAGGATCGCCGCCGCCCAGGCCACGCGCGCCCGGCCGCCCTTCGGCAGGCGCAGCAGCCGCGCGAGCAGGTACCCGGCGAACAGCAGCAGGCCGACGGCTGCGATCGAGGCGTAGCGCGGCACCTGGCCCGAAACGCCGCCGAGCACGATGAGCGTGAACGTGAGCACGCCGAGGACGACGAGCGCGAGCGGGATCCGCAGGCGCAGGTTGCGACGGTCGCGCAGGGCGAGCGCGATCCCCAGCACCGCGAGCACCAGCACCGGCCACTTCAGGAGCTCGTCGAGCGCCGAGTACACGGCGTGCGGCACCTCGCCCGGAGTGCGCTGGCGGCCCAGGATCTCGGCCTCGCCGGTCGTGTACGTCCACGAGAACAGCGGACGGCCGGTCACGATCAGGTCGGTGAGCATCCAAAGCAGCGGCGCGGCGGCGACCCACGCGACGATTGTCCAGCGGCGGCCGCCGCGCAGCCACATCCACGCGCCGTACGCGGCCGCGTAGACCCAGCCCTCCGGTCGCAGCAGCCCGGCGAGCACGAGCAGGACCCAGACCGCGCGCCC
>DATFRW010000280.1:0-16523 GCA_035262945.1 Solirubrobacteraceae bacterium | reverse complement strand
CCGGCGCCACCCGATCGCCCTGGTCAACAGCGTCAACCCGTTTCGCATCGAGGGCCAGAAGACGGCGGCGTTCGAGGTCGTCGAAGAGCTCGGCGAGCTCGACGCGCTCTGCATCCCGGTCGGCAACGCCGGCAACATCACGGCGTACTGGAAGGGGTTTCGCGAGGCCGGCCACGAGCCGCGGATGCTCGGCTTCCAGGCGGCCGGGGCGGCGCCGCTGGTCCACGGCAAGCGCGTGGAGAAGCCGGAGACCGTCGCGAGCGCGATCCGCATCGGCAACCCGGCGCGCTGGGAGGACGCGATGGCGGCGGTGACCGACTCGCGCGGCGCGATCGAAGCGGTGAGCGACGATGAGATCCTCGCCGCCTACCGCATGCTTGCCGCCCGCGAGGGCATCTTCTGCGAGCCCGCCAGCGCCGCCTCGGTCGCGGGGCTGCTCAAGCACGGCGCCCGCGGGGCCACGCGCGTGGTCTGCGTGCTCACCGGGCACGGGCTGAAGGACCCGCAGATGGCGCTCGAGCAGTCCGGCTCGGTGGTGCCGTGCGAGCCCGAGCTCGACGCGGTCGAACACGCCGTGCTCGGCTGACTTGACGCGCCGTCCCCTCGGGTAGTTGGATCACCGACGTCGAGTGGGGGAGAACGCGTCGCGGCGCACGCCGCGGGAGGTGGTTGCTCGTGGTGGCCAGGCGGATCCTGCTCGCAGCTTCGGTCGCCGTGCTGGCGCTGGGCGTTGCCGCCCCGGCCGGCGCGGTGGAGATCGCGCCGCCATGGTGCGGGACGCCGGAGCCCGACGCCGCCGGCGCGCTGCCGGACGGCACCCAGCCCACCGACCCGGCCGGGAGCTTTCCGCACATCCCGTACTACGCGATCGGCTGCACGCTCGACGCGATCAAGCGCGAGAGCATCGGCGGGCGGATGTCGGTCAGCGTCATCGGCCACTCGGCGCAGGGGCGGCCGATGTCGCTCGTGACGATCAACGCGCGCGAGACCGCCGCGCAGCAACGCGACTACGCACGCTGGCAGCAGATCCGCCGACATGCCCTCGACGACACGGCCAGGGCGCAGCGCGACCTCGATCGCTTCGGCGACGACGTGAAGGTCCCGATCTTCATCCAGAGCGGGATCCACGGCAACGAGTACGAGGGCGTCGACGCGATGATGCTGCTCATCAACAAGCTCGCGACGACACCGCGCGGCGCCGATCCCGCGGTCGACGCGATCCTCGACCACGCGGTCGTGGTGTTCAACACCGACCAGAACCCCGACGGCCGCGCGCTCGGGCAACGGGCCAACGGCAACGGGTTCGACCTCAACCGCGACTTCCTGACGCAGTCGCAGCCGGAGACCCTGGCGAGCATCTCGGTCATGCAGCAGTGGCTGTTCCCCGACATGCTCGACCAGCACGGCTACGAGACGCCGACGCTCGTCGAGGCCACGACCAAGCCGCACAACCCGGGCATCGACTACGACCTGTGGCTGAAGTGGAACCAGCCGCGCACCGCCGCCAACGGCGCGGCCCTGGCGGCGGAGAAGCTCGGCATCCAGCGCCCGGTCAACGACTGGTGCGCGGACGCCGACCTCCCGCCGATCGGGTCGACGACCTGCCCCGACGGCTCGGCGCCCGGCCCGGCGGTCGCGGAGGGCTGGGACGACTGGGGCCCCTTCTACACGCCGATGTACAACCAGCTCGTCGGCCTCAACGGCTCCACGGTCGAGATGTGCCAGAGCCTGAACACCGACCCGTCGACGCAGCGCGTCTGCGGCGCGCCCGGCGCCACCGACTTCCCGCGGGGGCGCGCGGCGGGCCGCCTTGCGCAGTACACGGTCGCGACCTCAACGCTCGCGTTCGACATCGCGCGCCGCCACGACCTGCTGCATGACGAGCTCGAGATCTACCGCCGCGCCGACGCCGGCGAGCCGCGCGTGCCGTGCTGCCCGCCGCCGTTCGACGTCGCCAACAACTGGATGCACGAGTACCCGACCGCCTATGTGGTCCCGCTGGGCGCCGGGCAGCGCAGCGACGCCGAGGCAAACCGGCTCGTCGAGTGGCTGCTCGCGAACGGCATCGAGGTCTCGCAGCTGCGGCGGCCCGCGACGTTCGGCTCGCAGACGTTCGGCGAGGGCTCCTACGTCGTCTGGATGAACCAGGCGCACCGCGGCCTCGCCGACACCGCGCTCGGCATCGGGGTCGACGTGTCGTCGGCCATCGGGCAGCTCTACGCGCCGCCGGGCGCCTGGAGCCACGGGTACCTCTGGGGCGCCGACGTCATGACGATCCCGAACGGGGCTGCCTTCGCCGCGGACACGAAGGCGGTGAAGAAGCCCGAGCGGCTCCGCGGCGGCGTCGAGGGCACGGGCGATCACTACGTGCTGGCGGTCGACTCGGCCACGGCGGTGCGCACGCTCAACGCGCTGCTCGGCGACGGCGTGCCGGCGCAGCGCGCGCTCGCGCCCATCGGTTCCTCTCCGGCCGGCAGCGCCGTCTTCGCCGCCGACGCCGCGACGCGGCGCGCGCTCGATCGCGCGGGGCGCGACAGCGGGCTGGTCTTCCACGCGGTCGCGGGCTCGGCGCTGCCCGCGCTCGAGCCGATCGCGCGCGTCCCGCGCATCGCGGTGCTCGCCTCGGGGCCGACGCAGGAGCTGTGGGTGATGCGCGACCTCGGCTTCACCGCCGACTTCGTGCCGACCGGCGCGACGAGCGACCTCAACAACCCGAGCGCCGCCGATCCGCTGTCCGGCTACGACGTCGTGTTCAACCAGTCCGGCTGGCCCTCGGGCGCGACCGCGCGAGCCCGCCTCACCGCGTTCTTCGCGCGCCAGGGCGGCTATCTCGGCGCGGGCGCGAACGGTGCGACCTTCCTCGCCGCGGCAGGTCAGGTCGCCGGCCTGACCGCCGCGAGCCGCGGCGGCGCCGGGCGCAGCGGGATCGTCTACTGGGACAACGCGGGCGGCGCGGAGAGCCCGATCGTGGGCGCCTACCCGTCGCGTGACACGGCGATCGTGGACCCGCCGACGTGGTTCACCGCCGTGCCCGCCTCGCTGTCCGTCGATGCGCGCCTGCCCGCGATGGGCTTCTTCGCCGCGGGCCTGTGGGCGCTCGACGCGCAGTCGGCCAGCGCGCCCGGATCGCCGCTCATCGCGCACGGCCCGAACGACGCCGGCACGACGCGGCTGACGGTGTTCGCGATGAACCCGCTCTACCGCGCCGACCCCGAGCGCGAGTGGCCGGCCTTCGCGGCGGCCGCGTACTGGGTCAACCAGTCGGCCGCGGCCACGACGGCGCGCGCCGAGCAGCCCGCCGACGCGCCGGCCGCCGCGCAGGCCGCCCCGGCGGTGAGGCCGTGATCAGCTGAGCAGCAGCACCAGCGCGACGATGATCAGCAGCGTCGCGGCGATGCGAAGCGCGTCGTCGCGACGCTTGCGCGCGCGGGCGTGCCGGCGCTCGGCGAGCGCCTCCGCGCCGAGCAGCTGCTCGACCACCGGCTGCGCGAGGCCGAGCCCGCGTTCGGCGCACACGCGCAGCAGCTCCTCCGGCCGGCGCAGGTCGAGGATCTCGGCCCCGTAGGCCGCGCCGAGCCGTTCGATGGGAGCCGGGTTGCGGCCCGGGAGGCGGATGAACGCGTATGGCCGGGCCCGCGCGGCGCGGAAGCCGTCCTCGTGCACTTCGACGGCGCCGTCGGCCTCCACGATGCCCGGCAGGTCGAAGCGGCTGGCGAGCACGCGGCGCGCCGACGCCCGCCGCGGATGCCATGCGTGGATGCCGCAGCGGCAGCTCGGCGCGGGCGCGACGTGCCCCTCGCCGCAGTCGGCCTGCACCCAGCCTGCGTTCCAGAGGGTGCGCCGCTGCGGCGCCGACAGCCGTTCGCGGCCGTCCTCGACCACGACCCTCCACGTGCGCAGGCCGTAGACGGGCCCCGGGATGAGCGGGACGTCGGCGATGCGGCAACGATACGCGCGTCAGGCCGTCCGGGGCCAACGCACCACGAGGACCTGCCACGGGCCCGCGGCGGTGAGCCTGTGGGCGGTTGCGTCGCGGCGCCGCAGGCGCGCGACGACCGCCTGCTCGTCGCCGTTGATGAAGGCCAGGCGCGCCGCCGGCGAGAACCAGGTGGAGACACCGCGCAGCTGGAGGTCGAGCTTCCAGGCCAGCCCGTTCGCCATCCCCTGGGGCTTGACGACCGCCCGCATGCCGTCGATCGGCGCCCGCTCGCGGGCGCGGTCGACCGCGCGCCACAGAGCCGCGACCTCGTCGGCTCGCGCCTGGGAATCGCTCGCCTGATCGGCCAGCCCTTCGGCGCGCGGCACGAGGAACGGGATGGACACCACCGCGATGCCGACCGCAAGCGCCGCGCGGACGCGGGGATTGGCGGCGAGCCGGACCACGGCCACGACGCCGATCCCCGCCAGCACGCAGCACATCGCGGCCGGCTCGACGAGATACCGGGGTACCGCCGGGTATCCGAACGCGGTGCCGACGATGGTCGGCACGGCCCACACGAGCACGACCACGACGAGCGCCCTCACGGTGGGATCGCGGTCACGCCAGCCGAGGACCGCGCCGCACAGGGCGGCGATCCACACCGGGACCGGCAGGATGTCGCCGGCGCCGCGCACGAGCTCGAACGCGGGGTCGCTCGTCTCCTGCAGCCGCTTCGGCTCCGCGCTGATCTGGGCCGCGTGGAAGGTGTGCAGCAGGTCGCCCGAGCCGATCCAGTCAGGGACGATCCACAGCGCGAGCATGGCGGGCACGCCCAGCACGAGCGGCCACCAGCGTCGCTCGGCCACCAACACATAGAGAGCGTATGGCCCGGCGAGGAGCCACGCCTCGGGCCGGCCGAGGCCCGCGAACGCGACAAGCACGAACGCGCCGCCGCGGCGCCCCTGCACATGGAGCTCGATCGCGCCGAACAGCAGCGCGATGACGAACGGCTCGATGTTCCCGGCGGCCAGGTAGCGCAGCCAGTCCGCGCTCGCGAGCAGCGCGATCGCCGCCAGCGCGCCGGCGACGGCCCCGCCGGCGCGCCACCCGAGCCGGAACGCCAGCGCGAGCGCCGCGAGTCCGGCGGAGCGCACGACGACGAGCCAGAGACTGGGAGCCACGTCGCCGAACAGCGCAAACGGCGCTGTGAAGATGACCGCCAGCGGCTTCCACCCGGTCGGCGCGTGCGTGCTGAAAGCGAGGCCCGGGTCCACGATCTCCTTGCCGAAGACGATCCAGGCCCACGGATCGAAGCTGGGGGCGCCGGGCAGCGCGAGCGATGCCGCCGCGATCGCCACGCAGGCGGCTGACAGCGATGCCACACGCAGGGACGGTCGCGCCATGCCGGTTAGGGTCCCCGTCCGATGCGCCGCCGCCGCCTCGTCCGCGTGCCCGCCTCGAGCGCCAACCTCGGGCCGGGGTTCGACGCGTTCGCCTGCGCGGTGGCGATGCACATGGAGCTCGAGGTGGAGGAGACCGGCCGCTTCGGCGTCCAGACCGACCTGCGCATCGCCCGCGACGATCGCAACCTCGCGGTGCGCGGCTTCGCGCGCCTTGCCGATCCCGCCCGCTTCACCTTTCGCATTCGCTCACAGATCCCGCTGAGCGGCGGACTGGGGTCGAGCGCCGCGGCATACGTCGCCGGGCTGCTCGCCGCCGACCACCTCTTCGAACTGGATGCGGACATCCTCGCGCTTGCGACCGAGCTCGAGGGCCACCCCGACAACGTCGCGGCCGCGCTGCACGGCGGGTTCGTGGTCTGCGCCGACGGCATCGCGACCCGTTTCGACCCACCGGCGGGCCTCGAGGCCGTCGTCGTCGTCCCGCGCGCGGCGGTGCGGACGCGGGCCGCGCGCGCCGCGCTGCCCGCCGAGGTCCCGATCGGCGACGCCGTCTTCAACGTCGCGCACGGAGCGTTGCTCGTGCTCGGGCTGGCGCGCGGCGACTGGGAGCTCGTCGCCCGCGGCCTTGGCGACCGCCTGCATCAGCCGCGCCGCGAGCACCTCTACCCGCGATCGATGGAGCTCGTGCGGCTCGCGCCGGCGCTCGGCGCGCTGGGGGCGACGATCTCGGGCGCGGGGCCGGCCGTGCTGGTCTGGTGCCACTACGAGACGACCGGAAGCGTCGTCGAGGCGTTACGGCGCGAGGCTGCGGGCTGGGCGGAGGTCATGCGCGCGCCGTTCGAGCCGCACGGCGCGGACGTCAGGGAGCTCTAGCTCACGGCGCCGTTGAACTCGGCGCGCAGCCGCTGGCGCGGCGCGGCGAGCCCCACCCGTCCGAGCACCTCGTCCGCCAGCTCGACGTAGTCGGAGCCGAGGTCCGGGCGGTGATCGAGGATCGAGACGGCGCGCTCCGCCGACTCGGCGTACGCGATCGACTGGCGCACGACGGTGTCGAGCAGCTTGTCGCCGACGTGCTCGCGCAGCGAGTCGAAGGCCTCGCGCGAGTGCACGGTGCGCATGTCGGCGATGTTGAAGACGACGCCGAGCCACTGCAGGTCGGGGTTCAGGCCGTCGCGGGCGAGCTCGATGACCTCGAGCGCCTGCTCGACGCCCTGCAGCGCGAAGTACTGCGCCTCGGCGCTGACCAGGGCCCAGTCGGCCGCCACGAGCGCGTTGACGGTCAGCAGGCCGAGCGCCGGCGGGCAGTCGATGAGGATGACGTCGTGCTCGCCGTCGATGTCCTTCAGCGCCTTGCGCAGGATCATCTCACGGCCCATCTTGCCCGCCATCGCGAGCTCCGCCTCGGCCAGCGCGAGGTTCGAGGGGATGATCCCGTCGTGGATCGCCGCCTTGGCGCCCGCGCGCCCGCTCAGCACGTCGCCGACGGTCGGCGAGGCCTCGGGATCGACGTCGAAGTAGTCCGAGAGGTTGCCCTGGGGGTCGAGGTCGATCGCGAGGACGTCGAGGCCGACCCGCCGGAAGACGTCGGTCAGCGTTCGGACCGCTGTCGTCTTCCCGGTACCGCCCTTCTGGGAGAGGACCGCGATCTTCTGCGCCACGGGCGCGACTCTAGCGTCCATCAGCGCACCGCTCGTCGATGGTCGGTGACGGGCAGGCGGAGAGGGCCCGGATCCCGCGAGCCGAGCCCCTCCGTCCCTCTCCTCCGCGGGCCGGTGTGGCCCGAAGACTGCCTCAGCCCGTCGACTCCATGCCGGCCGGGAGCGTGGATTCGCTCTCGACGGCTGTGTCGAGGAAGTGCAGTCGGTAGCGCCCAACGACGATCTCGTCGCCGTCCTGGAGGACCCGCCACTCGACGCGCTCGCCGTTCACGAACACGCCGTTGAGGCTGCGGTCGTCGAGGACGCGGACCCCGTCCGCCTGGCGCACGATCAGTGCGTGGCGGCGGGACACGGTCGGATCGTCGAACCGCACGTCGGCCGCGAGACTGCGCCCGACGCGCGTCCATTCGCGATCGAGGCCGACGACGCGAACCTGGTCGCCGTCAGCCCAGGCGAGGTACTGACCGGGGGCGTCGACGCGCTCTCGCGCCTCGGCCAGTAGGGCCTCGCGCTCTTGCGCGGTCGGGGCGTCCCCAGCCTTGCGCTGGAACCGTCCCGCCGCGAACAGCGAAGCGCGGGTGAACCGGGAGCCGCCGCAGCCAGGACAGGCGGGCAGCTCGTCGGCCGCGGCCAGATTGACCACGTATCCGCACTCCTCGCATCGGAACGACCCAGTACCGGCAAGGGTCCCCGACATCATTGACTCCATCTCCGCTCCCTCCGTCGGCAGTAGGCCCGGCTCGGCCATCTGCTTGTGACGATCATAACGACGGTGTCAATTGACGCACACGCCGAATTTGGCTTGGTTATCGGCCCTTTGCGCCCCCGTCGGTCGGCTTGGCGTGATTCGCGTACCCCAGATATCGAACCGGAAAACGGCCGTCAACGGGCCTGCGACGAGCGGACGGCGGCAGGAGGCGGACGGCCGGCGCCGAACGTCTCGGGCATGCTTCGCCCGCTCCTCGGCATCAGCGAGCCCGACCTCGAACGCGAGCTGCTGCGCAAGAGCGTGGGCGAGCTCGCGGCGGGCCGGACGACGTGCGACGACTGCGGCAGAACGCCGCTCGTCGGCGAGCACGTGCACCTCTTCGAGGACGGCGCCGTGGTCTGCGAGCTGTGCCGGTCGCGCCACCGCGGGATCCCCGAGCGCTCGGAGCTCATGCTGCATTCCGAGCACGGCCACACGGTGAAGCCGCGGGCCGCGTAGCGCGCCCCGTAGACTCCGCCGCGCTTTGGATCCGATCACCGTCGAGGTCGTCATCGACCGCCCGCGCGAGGACGTGTTCGAGTATCTCGCCGACTTCGCCAATCACGCCGAATTCAACGACCACTTTCTGGTCGATTGGCGCCTGACGCGCGAGGACACCTACGGCTATGGGGCCGGGGGCCGCTACAAGATCAAGATGCCGTTCAACCGCTTCCCGTGGGCGGACAGCACCGTGATCGAGTTCGATCGTCCGCGGCGCATCGTCGAGGCGGGGCGGGCGGGCAAGTACAACCGGATCCGCACGCTCGGCGTCTACGAGCTCGAGCCCGACGCCGCCCGCACCACGCGCGTGCGCTTCACGCTGCTCACCGAGCCCAAGACGCACACGGACAAGTTCCTCGAATCGTTCGGCGCGCGCGGGTGGACGAAGCGCAAGCTCAAGAAGTCGATGCGCCGCCTGCGCTCGATCCTGGAGGAGGACCGGGAGCGGGGCGCGCGCCCGACGGTGGCGGGCGGGGCGCGCAAGGCTGCGACCGGCTCGCCGTTCCGACGCTAGGATCCGGCGGCCGATGCGCGCCCGCTCCATCACCCTGCTGCTCGTCGCGTTCGCCGCCCTCGCACTCGGCGCCTGCGGCAACAAGGAGTCGCGCACGACCCACGCCGACACCGAAGGCATCTACGTCGACGTCGGGCCGCTGAAGTACCAGGTGCAGATCTCGCGCCTCCTGAATCCCAACAACCTTGAAGACAAGGGCTACCTGATCGACCTGCCGGCGGGCCAGGCGCTCGGGGCGCAGGACCAGTGGTTCGCGGTGTTTATGCGCGTCGAGAACGGCAGCCACCACGCGGCACCGATCGCCGACCAGTACAAGATCGTCGACACCGAGGGCAACGAGTACACCCCGATCCAGATGGGGCCGAAGAACGTCTTCTCCTATCGAGCGGGCGAGCTCTCGGGCAACTCGGTGTTCCCGGCCCCCGACAGCCCGGCGGCGGAGAACACGATCCAGGGCGCGATGCTGCTCTTCAAGATCCCGGTCGCGAACTTCGAGAACCGCCCGCTCGTGCTGGAGATCAAGTCGTCCGCGGTGCCCGACGAGAGCGCCACGGTCAACCTCGACGTCTAAGGCGGTCTGCCGCCGTCGTTGGCGACGCCACGGCGTCGCCAACGAAACTGTGCTGCTTTGTGTGCATATAGGCCACCCTAGGCAGCACAGTTTTCGCGACGGTGGCGACGGAGGACTACGACGTCGCCTTCAGCCCCGCCACGAGCACGCCCCGCGCGGCCGGCGCGGCGGTGTCGCCGCCCGCGCCCGCGGACACCAGCAGCACGCCGACGGCCACGTGGGGCGACCCCCGGCCCGCAGGCGCGTAGGCCGCGAACCAGGCGTCGGTGTCCTTCGGGTCGGAGACCTGCTGCTCGGGCGGGCACGCCGCTGGGTTCTCCGGGTCGGGCTGGCAGCGCTTGGTCGAGCGCAGCTCGGCGGTGCCCGTCTTGCCGGCCACGCGGACGCCCGGGATCGCCGCCCGCACGCCGGTGCCGCTCTGCACCACCGCGAGCATCATGCTCTCCATCGTGCGGGCGATCTTCGCGCTCGTGGCCCGCTCGGTGGCGGCCTTGCGGCCGTGGGCGGCGTTGTAGTCCAGCGTGAGGTGCGGCCGGCGCCCGCGCAGGCCGATCGTCGCCGCGACGGTGGCCATCTGCAGCGCGGTCGCCTGCACGCGCCCCTGGCCGATCGCCGAGGATCCGACCGCAAGGTCGTCGCCGATGTCGCCGGCGGCCGGGATCGTGCTCTCGGCCGCGCCGGGGATGTCGGGCACCTCGTTGAAGCCGAACCGCTCGGCCGTGCTCACGAGCCGCTTGGCGCCGAGCCGCGCGCCGAGCGGCGCGAACACCGAGTTGCACGACTTCGCGAACGACTGCACGAGCGTCCCGCCGCACGACTCGCCGTTTGCGTTCTCGAGGTCCACGCCCTCGAGCACCGCCTTCGTCTCGACGGGATAGACCGTCGACGGGTTGGTGATGCCGGCCTCGAGGGCGCCGGTCGCGGTGATCATCTTGAAGGTCGAGCCCGGCGGCTGGAGCCCGGAGAAGGCGATGCCGGCGAACGCGAGGACCTCGCCGGTCTGTGGTTTGATGGCGACGGCTCCGCCGAGGCGACCGGCGAGCGCGTCGACCGCCGCCTGCTCGACCGGCAGCGAGATCGTCGTGCGGACCGCGGGCGCCTGCTGGGGGCGGGTGCGGGCGAGCACCTTCGTGCCGGCCAGCAGCTCGCCGCCGGGCTTGCCGAGCAGCTGGGGGTCGAAGACGCGCTCGAGCCCGGAGACGCCGACCTCGGTGTCCGACGGGACGCCGAGCGCGGCGAGCTCGCGCTTGCGGTCGGCGGGGATGGGGCCGAGCTGCCCGACGACCTGCGAGGCGACGGGCGACGACGAGACGCGCGCGTCGCCCTTCGCGAGAACGGTCTTGTCGCGCGCCAGCAGCGTCCCGCGCGGCGGCATCCGGGTGACGCGCTTCAGCCGCTCGCCCTGCCCGAGCCCGGGGAAGACCAGCGCGCGGGACCAATCGACGCCGGCGTCGGTGATCGGGACCGTGACCTCGCCGTTGATCGTCCCGAAGGCGCGCGTGGGGATGGTGACCGGGATGCGGAAGGCGTCGCCGTCCTTGCGCGGGGTCCCGGTGGTCACGGTCGACGCGGTGGCCGTGCGCAGCGCCTGCTCGTACGCGTTGGTGAAGCGCAGCCGCGTGACGTGGCCCTGTTCGGGCTCGGTGAGCTCCCCGTACATCGCCGCGTAGTTGCCCTGCCCCCAGGCCTTGGCGAACCGCTTGGCGTGCGCCTCCGCCGCCGGCGTGTGGCGCGCGCCGATGACCGCCCCGATGATGAACGCGACTCCGCACAGGCCGAGCACCGCGGCTGCGCGCTGCAAGCCGCGCTTGCGTGTCGGGGGAGGCGCCCGGCGCGCGGGGAGGTCGCGCCGTTCACGCTGCGCAGGTCGTCCGCCCCCAGGTGACCTTTCCCGCGTGCTCAAGTTCACTTGGAGGGTAGCCTGCGCGCCCGCCGCTGTGACCCCCATCGACTGGATCATCATCGTCTTGACGCTCGCGACGGCCGCGGCGGGGTTCTTCCAGGGCTTCATCGTCGGCGTCGCGACGCTCGCCGGGTTCGCCGGCGGGCTGCTCGTCGGCGCGCGCGTCGGCCAGGCGCTCGTCGCCTCCGGCTCGCACTCGCCCTACGCGCCGCTGTTCGGCCTCATCGGGGCGCTGATCGGCGGCCTGCTGTTCGGCTCGCTCCTCGAGGCGGTCGGCCACGGCCTGCGCCGGCGGTTCACCGCTCCGTCCCTCGGACTCGTCGACGGGCTGGCCGGAGCGCTGCTCAGTGCGGCCGTCGCGCTCGGCGTGGTCTGGCTGGCGGGGGCGGTCGCGCTGCAGAGCCCGCAGACGCGCGGCCTGCGCAGCGACATCCAGCGCTCGGCGATCCTGCGCGCGCTCAACGGCGCGCTGCCGCCGTCCGGGCCGATCCTCAACGCGCTGGCGCGGTTCGACCCGTTCCCGACGATCAGCGGCCCGCCGGTCGACGTCGCGCCGCCGCGCGCCGCGATCGCCCGCGATCGGCAGGTGCGCGCCGCGGCCGACGGCGTGGTCAAGGTGCAGGGCACCGCCTGCGGCCTGGGCATCGAGGGCTCGGGGTGGATCGCCCGGGACGACATCGTGGTCACCAACGCGCACGTGGTCGCCGGCCAGGACGACACCACCGTGCAGCTCGGCGGGACCGGGCCGCAGCTCACCGCGCGGGCGGTCGTGTTCGACCCCGAGGACGACATTGCGATCCTCCGCGTCGACGGCCTCGGCGGGCGGACCCTGCCGATCGCGGGAAGCCCGCAGGCCGGGCGGTCGGGCGCGATCCTTGGGTTCCCGGAGAACGGCCCGTACGACGTTCGCGCGGGGCGCCTGGGCACAACCCGCGACGTCATCACCCAGGACGCCTACGGCCGCGGGCCGGTGCGGCGCTCGCTGACGACCCTGCGCGGCACCGTGCGGCCGGGGAACTCAGGCGGGCCGATGGTCGACTCCGCGGGCCGCGTGGTCACGACGGTCTTCGCGGCCGCGCGCGGCGAGCCGCCGGGCGGCTACGGGGTGCCGAACGCGATCGTGAAGCGCGACCTCGCGCGTGCGGGAGGTGGCGAGGTGTCAACCGGGCCATGCGCCCGCTGAGCTACCCTCCCGCGTTCGTGGCCAAGACGCTCGTCATTGCCGAGAAGCCGTCCGTGGGCCAGGACCTCGCCCGCGTGCTCCCCGGCCCGTTCGAGAAGCACACCGGCGCCGGGGAGAAGACCTCGCGCTGGCTCGAGGGCCCCGACCACGTCATCACGTGGGCCGTTGGCCACCTCGTGCAGCTCGCCGAGCCCGACGAATACGACGACAAGTTCAAGAAGTGGCGGATGGCCGATCTCCCGATCGTGCCGCGCAACTTCAAGCTCGTCGTGCGCGACGAGCGCTCCGAGAAGCAGATGAAGGTCGTGCGCGACCTGCTCAAGCGCGACGACATCGATCACGTCATCAACGCCTGCGACGCCGGGCGCGAGGGCGAGCTGATCTTCACCTACCTCTACGAGTACGTGAAGTCCAACAAGCCCGTGCAGCGGCTGTGGCTGAACTCGATGACCAACGAGGCGATGCGGGAGGCGTTCGGCCATCTGCGCGACGGCGCCGACCTCGACGCGCTGCGTGATGCGGCCAAGTCGCGCTCGGAGGCCGACTGGATCGTCGGCATGAACGCCACCCGCGCTGCGACCATCCGCCTGCGCTCGTCGTTCGACGGGGCGGTGTCGCTGGGGCGCGTGCAGACGCCGACGCTCGCGATCCTCGCCCGCCGCGAGGAGGAGATCCGCGCCTTCAAGCCCGAGAAGTACTGGCTTGTCGATGCAAAGTTCGAGGCCGAAGGCGCCCGCCGCTACGAGGGCCGCTACCACGCCGGCGCGCAGCCGCGGCTGAAGACCGCCGACGAGGCGCGCGCGATCGTCGAGGCCGTGCGCGGCAAGCGCGGCGAGATCACCAAGCTCGAGAAGACCAAGCGCAAGGAGCGCGCGCCGCTCCTCTACGACCTCACCTCGCTGCAGCGCGACGCCAACACGCGCTACGGGTTCAGCGCGCGGCGCACGCTGGCCGCCGCCCAGCGCTGCTACGAGGAGCACAAAGCGCTGACCTATCCGCGCACCAGTTCGCGTTACCTGACCAGCGACATGGTTGCCGAGATCAAGCCGACCGCGGGCCGAGTCGGGCGGCGCGACGAGTACCGCAAGGCCGCCCAATACGTGCAGTCGCTGGATCTGCTGCCGCTTGCCCGCGTCGTCGACAACGCCAAGGTCGGCGACCACCACGCGATCATCCCCACGAACTCCGAGCACGACCTCGGGCGCATGAACGAGGACGACCGCCGGATCTACGACCTCGTCGCGCGGCGCTTCCTCGCCGTCTTCCACCCGGAGGCCGAGTTCGAGAACACGCGCGTCGAGACGACCGTCGCGACGCACATCTTCCGCACGCGGGGCAAGGTCCTGCTCGTCGCCGGATGGCGCGGCGTCTACGGCGAGTTGCCGGAGAGCGAGGCCACCGACGACGACGAGGGGCGCGACCAGCAGCTGCCGCGCCTGGAGCGCGGCGAGGCGGTCGACACGCGCGAGGCCGAGGCGCTCGAGAAGGAGACCAAGCCGCCGCGGCGCTACAGCGACGCCTCGCTGCTCGCCGCGATGGAGACCGCCGGCAAGCTCGTCGACGACGAGGAGCTGCGCGAGGCGATGAAGGACTCGGGGATCGGCACGCCGGCGACGCGCGCCGCGATCATCGAAAGGCTGATCGACGTCGGCTACGTCGAGCGCGACGGGCGCGCGCTCGTCGCCACCGAGAAGGGCATCAACGTCATCCGGCTGCTCGGCGAGCACCCGCTGACCTCGCCCGCGCTGACCGGCGACTGGGAGGCCCGGCTGTCTCGCATCGAGCAGGGCGAGGAGACCCGCGCGCGGTTCATGGACGACATCGCGAAGTTCGCGGGGGAGACCGTCGGCGTCCTCGACACCACGCTCAAGGACGTGCGGATCCCGCGCGCCAACCTCGGCCCGTGTCCGGTGTGCGGGCGCGACATCGTCGAGAACCGCAAGGGCTACTCGTGCTGGTCGCGCGAGGACCCGGGGTGCGGCTTCGTCATCTGGAAGAACAAGGCCGGCAAGCAGATCCCGGCCGCGGCGGCGCGCGAGCTCATCCAGAAGGGCTTCACGAGCCAGCCGGTGACCGGGTTCAAGGGGAGGTCGGGGCGGTCCTTCCGCGCCCGCCTGGCGCTGCAGCAGGACGAGGAGGAGGGGCGCTGGCGCGTGGAGTTCGACGAGCCGTGGGCCAAGGAGGGCGCCAAGCCGCCCGAGGCGGCCGAAGAGGGGGCGGATGAGGGCGCTGCCGCGGCGTAGCGCGCTGCTCGCCGCGCTCGCTGCGCTCGCGCTCCCGGCGACCGCCGCCGCCGACGACGCGGGGTCGGTCTCCGCCTCCGGCGGCCCCGTCCAGGCCACGCTGAGCTGGCAGGCCGCCGACTTCGGGGTCAAGGACCCGCGCCTGACGGTCGCTCGCGCCGGCGCGACCCTGTTCGACGGCGCGCCGGTGAGCAGCGCCGACCTGTGCTCGGTCGGCTGCATCTTCGCCGGGACCGGTGCCGACGCACCGCTCAAGGTCGTCGACCTCGACGGCGACGGCGAGCCCGAGGTCCTCGTCGACACGTTCACGGGCGGCGCCCACTGCTGCGTGATCAGCGACGTCCTGAAGTTCACCGGCGCCGCGTACGCGCGCTCGGAGTTCAACTGGGGCAGCGGGGGCTACAAGCTCGCCGACCGCGATCGGGACGGGCGCCCGGAGCTCAGCGGCCTCGACCCCACGTTCGAGGATGCCTTCACCTCGCACGCGGCGTCGTTCGGGCCGCCGGTCGTGCTCGCGTTCGACGCCACGAGCAAGGGCGGGTTCCGCGACGTCACGCGCCGCTTCCCGTCGGTCGTGCGGCGCAATGCCAAGGAGGCGCTGCACATCCTCGGGCTCGCGCGCAGGCAGCACGGCGAGACCGAGGGTGCCGTCGCCGCGTACGTCGCCGACCTCTACCTGCTGCGCCGCGCCCGCGAGGTGCGGCCGTACCTGAGCCGGGCGCGCAAGCGCGGCGACGTCCCGCGCGGCTTCGACCGCCGGCTGCTGGCGTTCCTGCACAAGCAGGGCTACCGGTAACAATCTCTGGGGCATGCCCGCCCCGCACACCCTTGTGGCCTTCGCGCTCGTCGCCGCCGCGTTCGTGGCGATTCCGGGTCCGAGCAACCTCTACGTCGTCGGGCGCGGCCTGCAGAGCGGGTCTGGGGCGGCGGTCGCGGGGGCGGCGGGCTGCGCGACCGGCGCGCTGACGTACGTGGCCGCGACCGCGGCCGGGCTGTCGGCGCTCATCGCCTCCTCGCAGCTCGTCTTCGCCGCCCTGCACTACGCAGGCGCCGCGTACCTGTGTTGGCTGGGCATCGTCGCGCTGCGCTCGCGGGCCAGCGAGGCGCCGCGGGCGACGGGCAACGGCTCGCTGTGGCGCTCGTATCGCCAGGGAGCGGTCGTCGAGCTCGGGAACCCCAAGGTCGCGCTGTTCTTCCTGGCGCTCTTCCCGCAGTTCGTCGACGCGGGTGCCGGGCACGCCGCGCTTCAGGTCGTCGTGCTCGGCGTGGTCTTCGTCGCGCTCGGGCTCCTGTCCGACTCGCTGTACGCGCTGAGCTCGGGGCGGCTCAGCCGGTGGCTGGCGCGGCACCCGCGCAGGTGGCGCCGCCAGCAGCGCGCGACCGGCCTGCTCTACCTCGGCCTGGGCGGCTGGGCCGCGGCGTCGGGTTCGAAGTAACGCGAGGCACGGCGACCGGTAGTCTCGGCTTCGTGCCCGATCGCCTGTATTTCACCGACTCCGACGAGGCCAACGAGCTCATCGCCACCGACCCGATGGCGCTGCTCATCGGCTTCGCGCTCGACCAGCAGGTCACCGTCCAGAAGGCGTTCTCGGGGCCGTACGTGCTGCGCGAGCGGCTCGGCTCGCTCGATCCCGCCGCGATCGCGGCCGCCGACCTCGAGCCGATCTTCCGCACGCCGCCGGCCATCCATCGCTTCCCCGGCGCCATGGCCCAGCGCGTGCACGACCTCGCCGTCTACGTCCGCGACACGTATGACGGCGACGCCGCGCGGGTGTGGACCGACGCCGCCGACGCCGATGCGCTGCGCGCGAACCTGGCGGCGCTGCCGGGCTTCGGCGAGATGAAGATCAAGGCCCTCGGCTCCGTATTGGCCAAGCGCT